>DATAPP010000083.1:0-51159 GCA_036265125.1 Pseudolabrys sp.
GCCTCCTTCACGCTGCTGGCGGCGGTCGGCCGGCTGTCGCCGCAGGTCCTCGGCCTGCGCGTGCCGACCTATGACTCCGGCGTGCACTACAACCAGGTGCGCGATACCTGGGCCGGCGTGCGCACCCCCGACGGGCGCTGATTCGAATCGCGCTACGGACTGCTGCGTATCGTGTCCACAATTCATTGGACGGCCGCGACATACCATCTGCCAAATCGGCCCTTCTCTGGCGTATAAATGGTATGCGACAGCGATTCGCGTTGACGGTAGCTGCGCAATGGCTGCGCGGAACGTAGAGAGTGTGTCGGGGTTTTTGGGGAATGACGCAAACGGCGAAGGCGCAAGAGCCGTCAATGGAGGAAATCCTGGCCTCCATCCGGCGCATCATTGCCGACGATGACGCCAGCAAGCCTGCCAAGGCGCCCGAAACCGCCGCACCGCCGAAGCCACCGGCGGCCGCCGCTCCGAGCCGTCCAATGTCGCCTGCAACGTCAGCAAAATCCGCGATCTCACCGCCGCCTGCGGCCAAGTCCATGGCCATGTCCACGGCCATGTCCACGGCCATGCCAGCTGCGCCGGTGGTTGCCAACAGCCAGGACGCAATTGATGCGATGCTGGCGGAACTCGATGGGCCACCCAAGGCCGCACCGCAACCGGCAGCCACTCAGCCGGGCGCCCCTGCTGCTGACGTGCTCGACCTGACCGAGGCGATGGCGGAACCAGCTCCGTCACCGGGACCTGCGCCGACCTTTCGCACCATTGACGGGACATCCGACGTCGTGTTCTCCACCAAACCCGAGCCGCCACCCGATCGCGCGCTGATTTCGAACGAGACCATCGCCGCGGTCGACAGCGCCTTCAACACGCTCGCGCATACCGTGATCGGGCAGAACGCCCGCACGCTCGAGGATCTGGTTCGGGAAATGTTGCGGCCGATGCTCAAGTCATGGCTTGACGACAATCTGCCCAGCATGGTCGAGCGCATCGTGCGCGCGGAGATCGAGCGCGTCTCGCGCGGCCGGCCATAGAGTACCTTCCAGGTGACGGCGGCAGATGCATAGCCATAGCCGTTCGAAAGGACGGCGTGCTTTGCACGCCTATGTGGATTATTTCACGGCAATACAGCTAAACACCCTTCGCGTGCCGCCTGAGTTCTTGCGCAAACCACAATCCCAGCGCCAGCAAACCTATCGCCGCAATCACGAAGACCGGCACCGCGGTGAACCGGTCGAAAATGATTCCGTTGATAGCGACGCCCAGTGTTTGTCCGAGATAGAGCGCGGAGGAAAAAATCGCGACCGCGGTGCCGCGCGCTTCCGGAGTCATCTGCGTTGCGTTGGTCTGCAATGTGTTGTGCAGCATGTAGAAGCCGAGCCCGATTGCGGTGATGGCGAACGGCGCGATGTAAACGTGCGGCGCGAATGCAATTGTCGTGTAGGCAATTGCGAGCATCATCCCGCCGCCGGTGGCGAGCCCGATCTGCCCGAGCCGACCCACCAGTCTGCGAACCGACAGGCTGTAGATCAGCCCGCCGATTGCGAAGGTGCCGACGAACAGGCCGACGACTGCGAAATTGACGCCGAAGCGCAAGTGCAGATCGGCGCCGACATAGGTGAAAGCGCCGAACATGAAAGCGCTCTCGATGAAGCCCAGTGCGATGATCAACCGCGCCCACGGCGAGCGCAGCACGGTGGCGTAATCGGTGACGAAGCCGCGCGAGCGCGTGGCGGTGGCATGGCCCGCGTGCGTGATCGGATTGCGGAAGAATTCGATCAGCAACGCAATGGTCGCGACGGCGAAGAGCGCGGAGAGAAAAAAGAACACACGCCGCCATCCGAAGAAGTCGCCGAGAACTCCGCCGGCGGCCTGACCGAACAATTGCCCGAGAATCTGCCCCGACAGGAACGTGCCGAGCACCTGCTGGCGGCGCTCGTAGGGGATCACGTCGCCGAGAAAGGCCATGGCCAGCGGAATGATCCAGCCGGCCGACAGCCCGCAGGCAAGACGCGCCGCCACCAGCGCCGGAAGGGAGCCGGCAAGCCCGCACATCAACACCAGTACGGTCGACATCGCGGCGGCTGCGGTAACGCAGGCGTATTTGCCGAAACGATCGCCGACCGGACCGATGATCAACTGCACCGAGCCGTGAGCCAGCGCGTAGGCAGTGACCACGATCGAGGCTGCACCGACGCTGACCCCGAAGTCGGCCGAAATCTGCGGCAACAGCGAATCTGACACCCGCACCATCGACTGGCTGGCGAAGGAGGCCAGCGCCAGCAGCGTGATTGCGCTGGTCGCGCTGCCGCGCGAAACGGGCGGGGTTGAGGGCAAAGTTGACTCCGGCGGGCTCGACGGGCTTTCTACCGCGCGAACGATTTCAAGCAAAACGGCGATGATCGATAAGACCTACCAGCCTTCGGAGGTCGAGGGCCGCATCTACCGGACCTGGGAACAGGCGGGCGCCTTCCGTGCCGGTCAGCCCGGGCGCGCCGGCGCGAAGCCATATTCTATCGTCATTCCGCCGCCGAACGTGACCGGCTCATTGCATATGGGCCATGCGCTCAACAATACACTTCAGGACATCCTGTGCCGCTTCGAGCGCATGCGCGGCAAGGACGTGCTCTGGCAGCCAGGCACTGACCATGCCGGCATAGCGACCCAGATGGTGGTCGAGCGTCAGCTGATGGAGCGGCAGGAGAAGAGCCGGCGCGAAATGGGGCGCGAGGCTTTCCTCAAGCGAGTCTGGGAGTGGAAGGCCGAGAGCGGCGGCACAATCGTCAAACAGTTGAAGCGCCTGGGGGCCTCCTGCGATTGGTCGCGCGAGCGCTTCACGATGGATGAGGGGCTTTCACGAGCCGTTCTTAAAGTTTTTGTAGAACTTTACCGTACGGGCCTCATCTACAAGGACAAGCGGCTGGTCAACTGGGATCCGAAGCTGCTGACCGCCATTTCCGACCTTGAAGTGGTCCAGGTCGAGACCAAAGGCCACCTCTGGCACCTGCGCTATCCGATCGAAGGGAAGACGTTCAACCCGGAGGACCGCTCGACGTTCATTGTCGTTGCGACGACTCGGCCCGAGACGATGCTCGGCGACGCCGCGGTGGCGGTGCATCCAGACGACGAGCGCTACAAGAAACTCGTGGGCAAGAATGTGATTCTGCCGCTGGTGGGCCGGACGATTCCGATCATCGCCGATGACTATTCCGATCCGGAGAAGGGTTCCGGCGCGGTCAAGATCACGCCGGCGCACGACTTCAACGATTTCGAGGTCGGCAAACGGCATAATCTGCCGCAGATCAATATCTTCAGCACTGAAGCCAAGCTCCAACTGAAGGACAATGCCGATTTCGTGGTTGGTGCGCCGAAATCCGCCGACCTTGACGCGACACTAGCGATGCACGGCACGGACCGGTTCGCTGCGCGCAAGGTCATTCTCGCGCGGCTCGAGGAAAAAGGTCTGATCGATAAAATCGAACCGCAGTCGCACGTCGTCCCGCACGGCGACCGCTCCAACGTAGTGATCGAGCCGTTTCTGACCGATCAGTGGTACGTCAACGCGAAAGAACTGGCGAAGCCCGCCATCGCCGCGGTGCGCGAAGGCAAGACCAGATTCGTCCCGAAGAATTGGGAGAAGACTTATTTCGACTGGATGGAAAACATCCAGCCCTGGTGCATCTCGCGCCAGCTCTGGTGGGGCCACCAGATTCCGGCGTGGTACGGGCCTGACGGGAAAGTATTTGTCGCAACGACCGAAGCCGAAGCGCAAAGCGAGGCGGACGGGCACTATGGCAAGAAGTCCGTATTGGCGCGCGACGAGGACGTGCTCGACACCTGGTTCTCCTCGGCGTTGTGGCCTTTCTCGACGCTCGGCTGGCCTGACAAGACGCCGGAGCTTTCGCGCTTCTATCCAACATCAACATTAGTCACCGGCTTCGACATCATCTTCTTCTGGGTTGCGCGCATGATGATGATGGGTCTTCATTTCATGCAAAAGGAGCGCCCTGGCGCTCCGCTGGAAGAAGTGGTCCCGTTCCACGACGTTTATATTCACGCGCTGGTGCGCGATGCTTCGGGCGCGAAGATGTCGAAGTCGAAAGGCAACGTCATCGATCCGCTGGCGCTGATCGACGAATATGGCGCCGATGCCTTGCGCTTCACGCTTGCCGCCATGGCGGCGCAGGGCCGGGACATCAAGCTTTCCACGCAACGTGTTGAGGGCTACCGCAATTTTGCGACCAAGCTCTGGAACGCTGCGCGGTTCGCCGAGATGAATGGTTGTGCCACGATTGCAAAGTTCGATCCGAAGGCGGCGAAGGAAACGCTCAATCGCTGGATCGCGCACGAAACAGCGAGGGCTGCCGCCGAGATTACCGAAGCGATCGAAGCCTATCGCTTCAACGATGCGGCGAACGCGGCCTACCGTTTCGTCTGGAACATTTATTGCGACTGGTACCTGGAGCTCGCGAAGCCTCTGCTCACCGGACCCGATGGCGCTGCGAAATCCGAAACGCAGGCCATGGTGGCCTGGGCGCGCGATGAGATCCTCAAATTGCTGCAGCCGTTCATGCCGTTCATTACGGAAGAATTGTGGGCGGTGACCGGCAAGCATGACGCGCTGCTGGCGCTCAATGCGTGGCCTGCGCTCGTGGGCCTCGTCGACGAAAAGGCCGAAGGCGAAATCGGTTGGGTCATCGATCTTGTCACGGCAATCCGTTCCGTGCGCGCGGAAATGAATATCACGGCGGCAATCCCGCTGGTGCTGGCCGGTGCGTCGGCCGAGACCAAGGCGCGGGCCGAACGCTGGGCGGAATTCATCAAGCGGCTTGCGCGCGTGTCGGAGATATCGTCAGCGACTGCTGCTCCGCAGGGCTCGGTGCAACTCGTCGTGCGCGGGGAAACGGCCGCATTGCCGCTCAAGGGCGTGATCGACATTGGCGCCGAGCGTGCGCGCCTGACAAAGGAAATGCAGAAGGCTGACGCCGACATTGCCCGTGTCGATGCCAAACTCGGCAATCCGAACTTCACGTCACGCGCGCCGGAAGAGGTCGTCGAAGAGGAAAAGGAAAAGCGCGAAGAAGCGCTCGCGCGCAAGTCCAAGATCGCGGAGGCGCTGGAGCGGCTCAAGGGCGCGGCATGATCGATCCAAACAACCGGCCCGGCGGCGATACGCTCGTCCTCACGGCCAAGAGCGCCAACAAGATTCAGTGGTTCGACAACGGCACGCTGGCGCACCTCGCGGATCTCGACATGCCGGCTTCGACCCACGAGCTGATCCGCTCGCCGGACGGGAGCAAAGTTTATGCGTCGGTCTATGGCGGCGGCATCTTCGGCAAGAACAAGGATCCCGACCGTCGCATCGCGGTGATCGACCTCGCTTCGAAATCGCTGGAACGCACGATCGACGTTGGCGCCAATGTCGCGCCGCACAGCGTCATGATGGATGCTTCCGGCACGTTGTGGTCCACGGCCGAGCTTGGCAGCGCGGTCCTGGCCATTGATCCGGTGACGGGGAAGGTCGATCGCATCGACCTTGGCGGCTCGCCGCACTGGATCGCGGTCAGCCATCCAACCGGGAAACTGTTCGCTTCATTCAAGACCAGGGAAGCTGTTGCGGTGGTCGACACCGCCTCGCGCCGGATGATCGGTGCGATCCCAATTCCGCACGGCGCCGAGGGCATCGCGGTTACCCCGGACGGGGAAACGCTTTTTGTCTGCGCGCACTGGAAAGGCGTCGTGCACGTGTTCGACACGCGCGCGCATGCGCTGCGCCGGACCATCGCTATCGAAGGTGCGCCGGGTGAGGCCAATCAGCTGCGCCGCGTGCGGGTTTCGCCGGATGGGCGCTACGTCTGTGCCTCGTCTCATGTGGACAACTTTGCGGCCGTCTACGACGCCGCCACGTTGACACAAATCGGCGGCTTTGCGACGCCGAAAGCGCCCATGGGGTTTGGCTTCACCGCCGACGGCGAGCGCGCCTTTCTCTGCTGTCACGATGCCGCGATGACGCTTGAGCTCGAGCTGGCGAGCGCCAGGATCACGCGGCAATTTCCGACCGCGGCGGGCTGCGAATTCATCATCTCGTACTGAGGCCGTATGAAGATTTTTCTCGCCGGGGCAGGGGGCGTGATTGGACGGCGGCTCACGCCGCTGCTGCGATCCGCAGGGCATGCCGTTTCCGGCACCACGCGTGCGGCAGAAAAGGCCGGAGCGCTGCGCGCTCTCGGCGCCGAGCCGGTCGTCGTCGATGTTTTTGATGCACAAGCGCTCGCCCGCGCAGTCCTGGCGGCTGCTCCCGATGTCGTCCTGCATCAGCTCACCGATCTCGCATTTGCGCCGGGCACGCCCCAATACGAGGAAGGTCTTGCACGCAATGCCCGCCTTCGCATCGAAGGCACGCACAATCTTGTCGCGGCCGCCCAGGCTGCCAGCGTAAAGCGCATGGTCGCGCAGAGCGTCGCCTTTGCCTATGCGCCATCCGAGGGACCGCGCATCGAGAGTGATCCGCTCAATCTCCATGCCGAAGGGGCCGTCGGCAAAAGCGCCGAAGCGGTCGCTGCACTCGAGCATGCCGTGCTCAGCATCCCCGAAGGCATCGTGTTGCGGTACGGCTACTTTTACGGACCCGGCACCTGGTCGGGTGATGTGCCGTCGCGACAGCCCTCGGTGCATGTCGACGCTGCCGCGCAAGCCGCGCTGCTGGCCGTCACCAGGGGCGAACGCGGCATTTATAATGTCGCCGAGGATGGTGACGCGGTTTCAAGCGCAAAAGCCAAGCGCGACCTTGGCTTCGATGCGGGGTTCAGGCAGGTCTGAACGAATTGCCGCTCTTGCAGCGCGTTTGGTTCAGCGGAACGGCTTGCTCAGAAATGGCGAGCCCTCCAAGCCATAACGCCACGGCTTTTCGGCGGCCTTGGTAATCCCGATCCGCACCCCGGTCGCGATGTCCGGCGTGCTGCTGCGCGCACGCAATTCGAACGGGGTACGGTCGAGCGGCAGACCGTTTTGCGCGTGGGTTATGCCCAGGGCCTCGCATAATTTTCCCGGACCGGAACAGAGTGCGCGCGCCTCATGCAGACCGCGCCGCCGGCGCATCGCCGCCAGTCCGTGCACGGGCTCAAGCGCGCGGATCAGCACCGCGCTGGCGCTGCCTTCTTCCTCACAGACGAAATTGAGGCACCAGTGGATACCGTAGGATCGGTAGACGTAGACGTAGCCGGCCGGCCCGAACATCACGGCATTGCGCTCGGTGCGGCCGTTATAAGAGTGCGCCGCCGGGTCGGTATGGTGATAGGCCTCGAGCTCTACGATTATGCCGCCGACGCCACCGACGCACAGCGTCGCACCGATGAGCTCGGGCGCGACCTTGTGCACGGAGCGGTCGAAAAATGAGCGGCGGAGGCGAGGGGGCGCAGGCATTGGCGCGCACGCTACACAGTCCGGTCATCCCCGCGAAAGCGGGGATCCGGTAACCCCGGTCCGTCCGTATCGCTTTGCGCAGTCGCTTGGCGCCGTCGTTTGGCGTGCTCGTTTGGCGCGCCGGGGTCGAGGCCCCCCGGTTTTTGGCAAGGGGTTGGCAAGGGGAATGACCCGAGGTCTGCCCCGGGCCTCGACAGCCCTTACGGGCGATGATGGTCGTCCCCTTGAAGGACCCACGCAGAGGCCGGGCACCGCGCCGAAGCCCGCGAGCCAAAGTGGCCCAGCGGGAAATCCGGACGGTCGTGTTTATCTTGGCAGCGGGAGCTAAAGCGTTACCTGAAGAGAGATTTTGTCCGCCCGGTTCCTGTGTCTAGTTTGCAACACAAGGATAACATTTAAGCATACATGCCGATCGTCCCTGCTGGCGCCGCGATTCGGCCATACCATTCAACCACATCGAGGCCCGCTTGAGGCGGGATATCGCCTCGACAGGCGCCGGCGGGCCACCCGGCAAAAGCGTAACCGGGGCCGGGCGACAAGAGATTATGGACGCCAAGACCAGTTTGAAGTCGAAACTGCCGAGCCGGCACGCCACCGAAGGCCCGGAGCGTGCGCCACATCGCGCCTTTTATTACGCGATGGGTCTGACCACCGAGCAGATACACCAGCCGTTCGTCGGGGTTGCCACCTGCTGGAACGAGGCGGCGCCCTGCAATATCGCGCTGATGCGCCAGGCGCAGGTCGTCAAGCGCGGCGTTGCCTCGGGCGGCGCCACCCCGCGCGAATTCTGCACCATCACCGTCACCGACGGCATCGCCATGGGCCATGCCGGCATGAAGTCATCGCTGCCGTCGCGGGAAGTCATCGCCGACAGCGTCGAACTCACCGTGCGCGGCCATGCCTATGATGCGCTGATCGGCCTTGCGGGCTGCGACAAGTCACAGCCCGGCATGATGATGGCGATGTGCCGCCTCAACGTGCCGTCGATCTACATCTATGGCGGCTCGATCCTGCCCGGCACGTTCAAGGGCAAGCCTGTCACCATTCAGGATGTGTACGAAGCGGTCGGCAAACATTCCGTCGGACAGATGTCCGACGAGGATCTCGACGTTCTTGAACAGAATGCCTGTCCATCGGCCGGCGCATGCGGTGCGCAATTTACGGCCAACACGATGGCGACGGTATCGGAAGCCATCGGTCTCGCGCTTCCCTATTCGGCCGGCGCGCCGGCGCCATACGAGATCCGCGACAAGTTCTGCATGCTTGCGGGCGAAATGATCATGGATCTGATCGTCAAGCAGATCCGTCCGCGCGACATCGTTACGCGCAAAGCGCTCGAAAATGCGGCCGCGGTCGTCGCTGCGACCGGCGGCTCGACCAATGCTGCGTTGCATTTACCGGCGATCGCGCACGAGTGCGGTATCGAATTCACGCTGTTCGATGTCGCCGAAGTCTTCAAAAAGACTCCTTATGTCGCAGATTTGAAACCGGGCGGCCGTTATGTCGCCAAGGATATGTTCGAAGCTGGTGGTGTGCCGCTTCTTATGAAAACACTTCTCGATCACGGCTACCTGCACGGCGATTGTCTGACGGTCACCGGACGCACGATCGCCGAGAATTTGAAGAGCGTGAAGTGGAATCCCGACCAGGACGTCGTGCGCCCTGCCGATAAACCGCTGCTGCCGACCGGCGGCGTGGTCGGGCTCAAAGGTAATCTCGCGCCCGAAGGCGCGATTGTGAAGGTCGCCGGCATGAAGACGCTGAAGTTCAGCGGCCCGGCGCGCTGCTTCGACGGCGAGGAAGCCTGCTTCGACGCGGTCAAGCACCGCAAATACAAAGACGGCGACGTTCTGGTAATCCGCTACGAGGGGCCGCGCGGCGGCCCCGGCATGCGCGAGATGCTCTCGACGACTGCCGCGCTTTATGGCCAGGGCGCGGGCGAAAAAGTCGCACTGATCACCGATGGGCGCTTCTCGGGCGCAACCCGCGGGTTCTGCGTCGGCCATGTCGGACCGGAGGCGGCGATCGGCGGTCCGATCGGTCTGATCCGCGATGGCGACATCATCGAGATTGACGCGGTAAAGGGCACGCTCGACGTCAAGCTTTCCGCCGACGAGTTCGCCAAACGCAAGAGCCAGTGGAAGCCGCGCGAGAGCGAATTCGGATCCGGTTATTTGTGGAAATACGCGCAGCAGGTGGGGCCTGCCGTCAACGGCGCGGTGACGCATCCGGGCGGTGCGGGCGAGAAAGAGTGTTATGCGGACATCTGAGCGCATCCTGTGCGTCTTGCTGCTCGGCGGCCTGTTGGCCGCGGCGCCGGCGCATGCGCTCGACGGCAGCAAAACCGATGGCACTGTGGGTCCGCCGCCGATGACGCCGATGGAAGCGTTCCGTTCCGGCGCGAACTGGCTCAAGGCCGGCGAAACCGTCAAGGCGGTGAACTCGCTGGAATATGCCGCCGAAAAAGGTCACGCGATTGCGCAGTGGAAGCTCGGTCGCATGTACGCCGAAGGTGATGGCGTCGCGCAGAACGATCTCAAGGCGTTCGAATATTTCAGCCGCATCGCCGACAGCCACGCCGACGACAATCCGGACACGCCGCAGTCCCGCTTCGTCGCCAACGCATTCGTGGCACTTGGTCATTATTACCTCGAGGGCATCGCGAAGACCGAGATCAAGCCCGATCCGGCGCGCGCGCGAGAAATGTTTGCCTACGCAGCGTCATATTTCCGCGATCCGGATGCGCAGTACTATCTCGCGCGGCTCTACCTCAACGGCACCGGTGCACCGCGCGATGCGCGCACCGCGGCGCGCTGGTTCGGCCTCTCGGCCCAGAAAGGCCAGTGCGAGGCGCAGGCGATGCTCGGCGCCATGTTGTTCGAGGGCGATCACGTGCCGCGTCAGGCCGCTCGCGGGCTGATGTGGCTCGCGCTCGCCAAGGACAGCGCGCGCTCTGACCAAGCCTGGATCACGAAGCTCTACGACAGCGCCATGCAGCAGGCGAGCGAAGACGAACGCGCGCTCGCCGCCGTCTATCTGCGCCACTGGCTGGAGACGCGGCGGGAGTAGACCTTCCGGTCGATTTTGCAAATTTGCCTGTCATGCCCGGCATACGCGTCCAAAGGACGGCGTGCTTTCGCACACCGATGTGCCAGCCATAACGAATGAGGGCTTACCGCCCGTCAATATCGAGATCCACGTAAACGGGGACGTGGTCGGACGGTTTGTCCCAGCCGCGGACATGGCGGTCGATGCCGGCATCGGTCAACCGATCGGCCGCTTGCGGTGACAGCAACAGGTGATCGATGCGGATGCCGTCGTCCTTCGCCCAGGCACCGGCCTGATAGTCCCAGAAGGTATAGAGGTCGGACGCATCGCTCACCGCGCGGATCGCGTCGGTCAGTCCGAGGTTGACGAGGGCGCGGAATTTTTCGCGCGTCTGCGGCAGGAACAGTGCGTCATTTTTCCACGCGTCAGGCCGTCGCGCATCCATCGTGGTCGGAATGACATTGTAGTCGCCGGCGAGGAGCATCGGCTCTTCCAGTTTAAGTCGTTCACGTGAGAAATTAATGAGCCTGCTCATCCAATTGAGCTTGTACGTGTATTTGTCCGTCTGAGGCGGGTTGCCATTGGGCAGATAAAGGCTGACCACGCGCAGCACTCCGGTTTTGGTCGAAACGATTGCTTCCAGAAAGCGGGCCTGCACGTCGGCATCGTCGCCGATCAGCCCAGGCGCGACCTCATCGAACGGCAGCTTCGACAGGAGGGCGACGCCGTTGAAGGTCTTCTGGCCGTGCACTGCGACGTTGTAGCCGAGCGCCTCCAGCGGCTCGCGCGGAAAGGCCTCGTCGGTGCATTTGATCTCCTGCAGGCACACAATGTCCGGCTGTCGTTCCTTAAGCCACGCCTGCAGGTTGTCCATGCGCTGGCGGATTGAATTGACGTTCCAGGTGGCTATTCGCATTGGGTTTTTATGGCCGGAGGGGACGAATAATGCAGTATTCACTGTGTTTATCTGCCAGCGCAGGTATATGCACTGGTAAACGTTTATATGCTAGGAAGGCCGGCAACGCGGTCCAACTGAGAAGGCAAGCCATTCCGCGGATTAGGGAGAGTTCGGGCAGGCGCATATAAGTCCGGACCGTAAATTACCGATGATCAAGCGAAAATGGCTCATTGGTGGGGCGGCGCTCGCCCTGGTGGGAATTGTTGTGCTTGCGCGCGGCTTCTGGACCGCGGACGGGGTGGCGGCGCGGCAGAGTGAGGCCCGCTTGGTCCCGGTTGAAACGGCTGTGGCCGAGCGCAAGACCATGCCGGTGCGTCTCACCGCTCTCGGCAACGTGACTCCCGTCGCCAGTGTTGCGATCAAGACGCAGGTCGACACGACCATCACAGATGTTCTTTTCCGCGACGGTGCCTCGGTGCAGAAGGGCGACCCGTTGTTCACGCTGGATTGCCGGCAGATCGAGGCCGACATGAAGCGCGTCCAGGCCATTATCGACGGCGCGCAGTCCACGCTTGAGCAGGCACAGCGGGATGTCGAGCGCTACACCGATCTCGTTGGCAGGAATGCGACGCCCATCGTCACACTCAACAATGCACAGACCGCGGTCAACGTCTCCCGGGCAACCGCGGAGTCGAACCGCGCGCAGCTTGAAAATCTGCGGGTCCAGCTCAGCTTCTGCACAATCCGGGCGTCGATTTCCGGGCGCATCAGCATGGCCAACGTGAAGGTCGGAAATTTCGTGCGTCAGGCCGACACCACGCCGATGGCGACCATCAATCAGATGGTGCCCGTCTATGTGAGCTTCACGGTGCCGCAGAAAAATCTTCCCGATATCCGAAAGGCAATCGCTGCCGAGACCGCGACCGTGGAGGCGATCATTCCCGGCGACGACAAGCGCGCCAGCGGCCAGGTCACGATGATCGAGAACAGTGTCGATCCGGCGACCGGCATGGCGATGGTTCGGGCGACCATGCCGAACAAGGACGAACTGCTCTGGCCCGGCACCCTGGTCACCACCGACATGACTTTACGAAATGAGGACGGCGTCGTGGTACCCGCGCAAGCCGTGCAGGTCAGCCAGACCGGGACATTCGTTTTCGTCATCAAGGATGGCGTCGCTCAGGTTCAGGCCGTGAAGGTCGAGCGCCAGATCGGGACCGAAAGCGTGATCGCTTCGGGCCTCAACGGCGGCGAAACCATCGTCACCGAGGGACAGTTACTGTTGTCGAGCGGCACCCGCGTCAATGTCCGCACGCCCAAGGTCGCGGGCAGCTGAGCATGAATATCTCGGAAACCTGTATTCGCCGCCCGGTGCTGACGACGCTGATGACGGCATCGTTGATCGTTTTCGGCATTTTCGCCTACCGGCTGCTGCCGGTGGCGGCGTTGCCGGCCGTGGATTTCCCGACCATCCAGATCACGGCGCAATTTCCCGGCGCCAGCCCGGAAACAATGGCGTCGTCGGTTGCATCGCCGATCGAGCGCCAGTTGTCGACGATCTCCGGCATCACGTCGATGAACTCGTCATCCTCCCTTGGATTGGCGCAGATCACGATCCAGTTCGATCTCGGCCGCAATATCGATGGCGCTGCGCTCGATGTGCAGACCGCACTCGCGACCTCGGCGCGCCTGCTGCCGATCGAAATGACGATACCTCCGTCATTCCGCAAGGTGAATCCCGGCGACTTTCCTGTCCTCTATGTGAGCCTGCGCTCGGATACCGTGCCGCTATCGACGGTCGACGACTACGCCGAGACCGTTCTTGCGCCCCAGCTGTCGCAATTGCCGGGCGTCGCGCAGGTGCTCGTCTATGGCGCGCAAAAATTCGCCGTTCGTGTTCAGGTGAATCCGACCGAGGCAGCCGCCCGCAATATTGCCCTTGAAGACGTGCGCAGTGTCGTTGCCAAAGCCAATTCGAGCACTCCCGTCGGCGTTCTGACCGGACCGAAGCAGAGCGTGACGCTGGCCGCCACTAGCGCGATGCCGCATGCGGCGGACTATCGCGACGTGGTCGTGACCTACCGCAATGGCGCGCCGGTCAAGCTCAATCAGATTGCCCGGGTGATCGACAGCGTCGAAAACGACAAGGTCGCCACCTGGTTCAACGACGCGCGCTCCATCGTGCTGGCGATCCAGCGTCAACCTGATGCGAACACAGTGCAGGTCGTTGACCTGGTGCGCCAGGCGCTTCCGGCCATGCGTGCGCAGGTGCCGCCTTCGATCCAGATGGAGCCTTTGTTCGACCGCTCGCTCTCTATCCGCGCGGCCGTGACGGACGTGCAGGAGACGCTGGCGATTGCGATTACGCTCGTCATCATGGTGATCTTCCTTTTCCTGCGAAAAGTCTCAGCCACCATCATTCCGGCGCTGGCCGTGCCGGTGTCGCTGGTCGGCACTTTCGCCGCGATGTACGCGTTCGGCTTCTCCATCAATAACATGACGCTGCTCGCGCTCACCTTGTCCGTCGGCTTCGTCGTCGACGACGCCATTGTGATGCTCGAAAACATCGTGCGCCACATTGAAGGCGGCATGCGACCGTTCGAGGCGGCGCTGAAGGGCTCGCGCGAGATCGGCTTCACCATCGTGTCGATCACCTTCTCGCTGATCGCGGTTTTCATCCCGGTGCTGCTGATGGGCGGTATGGTCGGCCGCGTGTTCCGCGAGTTTGCGGTGTCGATCGCGGTCGCAATCGTGGTGTCGGGCTTCGTTTCGCTCACGCTGACGCCGATGCTGTGCGCGCGCGTTCTCGGCAGCCATCATCCGGAGGGTGAGAAGCAATTCTTTGTGCTGCGATATTTCGAGCGGTTCTTCGAGTGGATGCTCAGCACATATCAGTGGACGCTCGACAGGGTGTTGGCCTTCAAGCCGATCGTGCTGGGGATCACCCTTGCCACGTTCTTCATCACCATCGCGCTCTATATCGTGGTGCCCAAGGGATTCTTCCCGACGGAGGATACCGGCTACGTCATCGGTATCACCGAAGGCGCGACGGACATTTCGTTCCCGGCAATCTCACAGCTTCAGCGCCAGGTTGCCGATCTTGTGCGCGCGGACCCGGCGGTGGCTTACGTGAATTCGACGGTCGGCACGGGTGGCCCCAACTCGGTCGGAAACAGCGGCCGCATGCTGGTGGCACTGAAACCGAGTAAGGAGCGCGACAATCTGCAGACAATCCTCGCGCGCCTGCGCAAGAATTCCAACAGCGTGCCCGGTCTCGCGATCTATTTCCAGCCGATCCAGAACATCAATCTCGGCGGCAAGCTCGCCAAGAGCCAATATCAGTACACACTGCAATCCAATGACACGGCGACGCTCTATCGGCTTGCGCCGGAATTGCGCAACAAGATTTCGAAGATCGATGGTCTGCAGGACGTCACGATGGACCTCTACGTCACCAATCCGCAGGTGACGATCGATGTCGATCGCGAAAAAGCGGCGGTCTATGGGGTCACGGTCGATCAGGTCCGGCAAGAACTCTATAACGCATTCGGCGTGCGGCAGGTCGCCACTATCTACAGCCCGGTCAACTACTATCAGGTCATTCTCGAGACCCAGCCGGATTTCCAGGTCAGTCCGGATGATCTGGCACGCGTCTATCTGAAGACGACAAACGGCACGACGGTGCCGCTCTCGGCGGTCACCCGTTTCGAGCGCACGGTCGGTCCGTTGCAGGTCAATCACCAGGGCCAGCAACCGGCGGTGACGATCGCGTTCAACCTCGCTCCCGGCTTCTCGCTCGGTCAGGCGGTGGACGCCATTCAGAAACTCGAGCGCGAGGATCGGCTGCCGGCCACGATCACGACCGGCTTCCAGGGTACGGCGCAGGTTTTCCAGGATTCATTGCGCGGGCAGGGCATCCTGATCCTCGCTGCGATCTTTGCTGCTTACGTCGTGCTCGGCATTCTGTATGAAAGCTTCATCCACCCGATCACCATCATCTCCGGCCTGCCATCGGCGGGCATCGGCGCGATCCTGACGCTCATGTTGTTCCGCATGGACCTGTCGGTGATCGCCATGATCGGCATTGTGATGCTTGTCGGCATCGTGAAAAAGAACGCGATCATGATGATTGACTTCGCCCTGGAACGCCGCCGTGTCGGCCTTTCGGCCGAAGCCGCGATCCGCGAAGCGGCGGTCCTGCGCTTCCGTCCGATCATGATGACGACCTTCGCCGCGATCTTCGGCACGTTGCCGATCGCGCTCGGCACCGGCGCCGGTGCCGAACTGCGCCAGCCTCTCGGCGTTGCGGTGGTCGGCGGCCTGGTGCTTTCGCAGCTCCTGACGCTCTACATTACGCCGGTCATCTACCTCTATCTCGACCGGTTCGACCGACTGATCAAGCGCCGGCTCGAGCCGCAGCTTGAGGAAGTCAAAGAGGCTCCGCCCGCGGTTGCCGCGGAATAGCGGCGCCGGGCGACGTCGATATATTTGCCTCCATCGCGGAGTAGCATGGGCTCACCGGTGTTTACCGATCGGGCCTTTCGGTCCTTTGTCCAAGGGGAGTGCGAATATGCACAACATCTCACGCCGTAATTTTGTACTTTCGGCCACGGCGGCCTCCGCCGCCTTCGGCCTCAATGGTCCGCTTGAATTCATCGGCTCCGCACAGGCGCAGAGCTACGCCAACGCCAAGCTCCTCGATAAGGGCTTTCACAAATTCAAGTCCGGTGACGTCGAAGTCACCCAAATATACGACGGCATCTGGAATCGAACGCTGGAAGACGGGTTTGTGAAAAACGCGCCAGCCGATCAGGTCAAAGCCGCGCTCAAAGGTGCAGGCCTCGCCGACAACATTGTGCCGATCCCATTCACGATCACTGTCGTGAAGATGAAGGACCAATATGTGATGTTCGATTCAGGCACGGGCGGCCAGGTTCAGCCGACCGCGGGCCTGATGGCGTCGAGAAACATGAAGGCTGCCGGCATCGATCCGGCCAAGATCAAGACGATCATTGTTACGCATTTCCACCCGGACCATATCTTCGGGTTGATGGCAAAAGAGACCAACGCGCAAAATTTTCCGAATGCCACGATCTACGTGCCGAAGGCCGAGCTCGCATGGTGGACCGGCAACGTGCCGCAGCCGGCGCAAGGCATCAGCAACAGGGTCAAGGCGACATTGCAGGGTTGGAAGAACGTGCAGCAGGTTGACGGCGACAAGGACGTCATACCGGGCGTGCGCGCGGTTTCGACGCCGGGTCACACGCCGGGGCATACGAGCTATCTGGTTGGCTCCGGCAAGAAACCGTTGCTGGTGCTCGGCGATGTCACCAACATCCCCCTGCTGTTCGTGAAAAATCCGGGCTGGCAGGCTGTGTTTGATACTGACGGGGCGCTGGCAGAGACGAACCGGCGCAAGATCATCGATCGCGCCATTGCCGAAAATCTCACGGTGACCGGCTATCACTACAGCATGCCAGGTGCGGGCACGTTCAAGAAGGACGGAAACGGCTACGCATTCGTTCCGGTGAAGGCCTAGGCTCTGACGTTTGGAATAGAGGGCGCCGCTTCGGCGGCGCCTTTTTTCATGCTAGAGCGCGAAACTGGTGCCGCAGCCGCAAGAGGCTTTCGCCTTCGGGTTTTTCACCTTGAACGAGGCGCCGATCAGGTCATCGACGAAGTCGATTTCTGAGCCGGCCATGTAGTTGACGGATACGGGATCAATAAGCACGACCGCGCCTTCGCGGTTGATGACAAGATCGTCGGCCGCCTTCGCCCGTTCGACGTCGAATTTGTATTGAAACCCCGAGCAGCCGCCGCCTTCCACGCTGACGCGCAACATGGCGCCGCTCGGCTCACCCTTGAGGATTTCGCCGATCCGCCGCGCCGCCCGTTCGCTGACCGTAATGCCTGTGCTCATTGCTCGCCTTTTCGGGCCATCCTATTGGCAGAAGGCCCAACGGATAGTTAAGTGCGCGAGCCAGCGAGGTCAATGCGGCAATGGCGGTTGAAACAGGGCGCGAGCGGGCAGTTTTTGCTTCCGATCCGGCGCAAAGCCGTGGCCGGCGCTTTCCAGAACCGGTGAGTCCGACCCGCAATGCGTTCCGCCGTGATTGCGACCGGATCATCCACTCGGCTGCGTTCCGGCGGCTGGCCCATAAAACGCAAGTGTTCGTCTATCACGAAGGTGACCACTACCGTACGCGACTCACGCATACGCTCGAAGTTGTGCAGATCGCCCGGTCGCTCGCGCGCGCCCTGGGCCTGGATGAAGATCTCGCCGAGGCGCTGGCGCTCGCTCATGACCTCGGCCATCCGCCCTTCGGACATGCGGGCGAACGGGCGCTCGACGAATGCCTCGCCGGCTACGGGGGCTTCGATCACAATGCGCAGGCCTTGCGTATTGTGACGGATCTTGAGCGCCGCTACGCCGCTTTCGATGGCCTCAATCTGAGCTGGGAAACGCTCGAGGGCCTGGTCAAACACAACGGGCCGCTGATCGGTCGCGATGGCGCAGCCGTCGGCCGCTACGTCAGGCTCGGCGTGCCATCGCCGATTATTGCCTATTCGAAGATCCAGGATCTGGAATTGTGGACCTATGCCAGCGCGGAAGCACAGGTCGCGGCCTTGTCGGACGATATCGCCTACGATGCCCACGACATCGATGACGGCCTCCGCGCGGACCTCTTTACGCTCGGTGATATTTCCGCGGTACCTCTGGTCGCAAACATCCTGGGCACGATCGACTCGCAATATCGGGATACTGACCAGACACGGCGCGTGCATGAAACTGTGCGCGCGCTCATCACGCGCATGATTGAGGACGTGATCGGCGAGACTGGCCGGCGCGTCGCGATGCTCAAGCCGCGCTCGGTCGCGGAGGTGCGCGAGGCGCCGCGACCCGTTGTGGGGTTTTCGCCTGTGATGGAAAAGACCGACCGCGATATCAAGGGATTTCTCTATCCGCGCATGTATCGCCATGACCGCGTGATGCGGGTGATGGCCGATGCCGAACGAGTCGTGCGTGATCTCTTTGCGCATTACGTGGCGACGCCGACCGACCTGCCGCCCGGCTGGAACGATGGCATTCGTATTACCGACGCGCCGGCGCGCGCCCGGCGCATCGGCGACTACATTGCGGGGATGACCGACCGGTACGCGCTCATCGAGCACGCGAAATATTTCAAGGAGACGCCGGAGCTGCGATGAAAGTTTTTTACCCAGGAAAACGCGGCCAACGGAAATCTGGTGGCCGCGCGTATGATAGGTTTTCGGTCGCGCGAATTTTGGTCGCTACAGACCCTTGAGAGGTGGCGGATTGGCGGTGACCGTCACGCTCCCGTTCGCGTTCTGTTTGACGGACACGGTGTTGTCTATCTCGATATTGTGCGATTTGCCGTTCGAAGCACGCAGGCGCAAACCTTCGGCAACGGAGCTGGACAGCGTGACCGAGCTGCCGCCGAATGTCACCGTGCGCAAGCCCGGCTTGCCGGTAAATTCAGTGATGGTGATCGTGCCGTTCTTGGCGCTAAGGCCCAGGACCTCTGTTGGACCGACTTTGATCTTTGTCTTGCCCACGCCATTCGAGATCGTCACCGGGGTCGCTTTTGGAGAACCCTTGCAATTCTTGCCGCAATGCCTGGCTTCGTGGTCGCTGTGACCCTTGCTTTCCTTGCTTTCGTGTTTCTCCCGCTTTTCCTTAGCGCTGCCGGAATGGCTGCTGTTCGCCTTTGTGCTTCGGGCGTCGCCGCTTTGGTGGCTGTTGCCTTTGGCACTGGCGATGTCGGCCCTGATCATCATCGCGCCCGCTGTGAGCGCGCCTGCGAGGCACACAATCCTGGAAATGGTCACGAGCTTTGTCATCAGCTTTGTCATCTTGTCCTGGTCCATTGTTGGTGCTGCAGGCGCACTGCAGATTTATTTTGCAATCGTCATGTGCAAAATGCGTAAAGCTGCGCCCATGAACGCGGGCTGAACTGGACGACAATCTGAATGGCAACTTTGCGACGACGTCACATCCCTTGCTCGGAGGATGCGTCAGTCGCGATCGAATTTCTCATCCAATTGGAGGAGATTGCTTGCGCAGCGTGGCCTCCGCAAAATATCATCGGTGACGGGAGCGGGACTTATGGCGCGATTGGCAGGGAAGGTTGCATTTATCACGGGAGGTGGTGGCGGCATTGGCCGTGCCACCGCCGAGCGCTTTGCCGAAGAGGGGGCGAAGGTCGTCATCGCCGAGATTGATAAGGAGCGTGGCGAGGCCGCCGCTCAGTCGGCCCGCGCGCTGGCCAGGAATTCGGGCGGCGATGCGCATTTCATTCACTGCGACATCCGCGACAAGGCGAACGTCGAGGCGGCCTTCGCGCAAACCGTGGAGCGGTTTGGAAAACTGACGATCCTTCACAACAACGCCGGCGGATCCACGCCGCAGGATGGCCCTGTCACCGACGCGCCGGAAGAGGAATTCTGGCGCGTCATCAATCTTGATCTCTATGGGACTTTTCTTTGCTCCAAGATCGGTATTCCGCACATCATCAAGGCGGGCGGCGGTGCCATCATCAACATGACATCGTCGCTCGCCTTGAGCGCGGTTCCGGGACGTGACTGCTACACGGCCGCAAAAGGTGCGATCGCCGCATTGACCCGATCCATGGCGGTCGAATACGCGAAATACAAAATTCGCGTCAATGCGATCGCGCCGTCGGTCACTTTATCAGACCGCGTTAAAAAGCTGCTCGAAGGTTCCAAGGACATCGAGAAACTCGCCGAGACACATTTGCTGGGCCTTGGCCTGCCGATTCACATGGCCGACATGGCCGTCTATCTGGCGTCGGACGAGGCCTCCATTACGACTGGTCAGATTTTGGTCGTCGATAGCGGAGCGACGATTTGGTAGGAAGAATACCCATCGCTCCAGACGTTCAATTTTGACTCCCCTTGCGAATTGCGTTAGCCGCAGCCCCACCATGCCGAGCGCATCCAAGCCACAACATTTGTTTGCCGACGTACTCGCGCGCGTACGCGGCGCGGCCGTCGCGGTTCTGGGCCCGAACGCTGACCTTTCGCGCATTGTGGTTGAGCCACCACGCGACCCAACTCATGGCGATATGGCAACCAATGCAGCGATGGTGTTGGCGAAAGACGCCGGCAAGAAGCCGCGCGACGTGGCGGACGGCATTGCCGCGAAACTGCGCGTCGACGACAAAGTGACATCGGTCGACGTCGCCGGTCCGGGTTTCATCAATCTCACCCTCAAGCCGAATGTCTGGACCGAGGAATTGCGCCTGATCCTGGAGGCGGGCAGTGACTATGGCCGCAGCGACATCGGCAAAGGCGAAAAAGTCAACGTCGAGTATGTCTCTGCCAATCCGACGGGGCCGATGCATGTCGGTCATGGTCGTGGTGCGGTTTTCGGTGATGCGCTCGCGAACCTGCTGAGCTTTGCCGGCTACAACGTCACCCGCGAGTATTACGTGAACGATGCGGGCGCACAGGTTGATGTGCTCGCACGCTCCGCTTTCCTCCGTTATCGCGAGGCGCTCGGCGAAGACATCGGCACGATCCCGGAAGGTCTTTATCCGGGCGATTATCTCAAGCCGGTTGGTGGAGAGCTTGCGGCGGATCACGGCGCCGAGTTGAGCACGATGAAAGAGGCTCAATGGCTGCCGATCGTGCGCTCCAAGGCGATTGCGATGATGATAGACGGGATCCGGGACGATCTCGCAGCGCTCGATATACATTTCGATGTGTTTTTTTCCGAGCGCTCGCTGATCGACGGCGAGCGCGATGAGGTTGGCGCCACGATCGAGGATTTGCGCAAAAGCGGCGAGGTCTATGAAGGCCGGCTTCCGCCTCCCAAAGGCGGCAATCTCGAGGATTGGGAAGACCGCGAGCAGACGCTTTTTCGCTCAACCGGTTTCGGCGACGATGTCGACCGGCCGCTTTTGAAATCGGACGGAAGCTACACCTATTTTGCCTCCGACATTGCCTATCACCGGTCGAAGGTCGCGCGCGGATTCGTCAGTCTGATCGACGTCTGGGGCGCCGATCACGGCGGCTATGTCAAGCGTATGCAGGCCGCTGTCAAAGCGATCAGCGGCGGCAAAGCGAATCTCGATGTGAAGCTCGTGCAACTGGTGCGCCTGCTGCGTGCCGGAGAGCCGGTGAAAATGTCGAAACGGGCCGGCGAGTTCGTCACCTTGCGCGAAGTGGTCGACGAGGTCGGACGCGATGCCGTTCGCTTCGATATGCTCTACCGCAAGAATGACGCCGCGCTCGATTTCGACCTGGCCAAAGTGATCGAGCATTCCCGCGATAATCCGGTCTTCTATGTCCAGTACGGGCATGCGCGCGGGCAGTCCGTGTTTCGTAACGCGCGCGAAGAGCTTCCGGATTTACCCCAGGCCGCTTCGGCGCGCGTGGCAATGCTCAAGGGAGCGCCGCTTGAGAGGCTAATTGATACCGGTGAGGTCTCCTTGCTGCGACGGATCGCGCTTTACCCCCGCGTCGTCGAGGCGGCTGCCGCCGCCCACGAACCGCACCGAATTGCGTTCTATCTGTATGAATTAGCTAGCGAATTTCATGCACAATGGACGCGAGGAAAAGACTTGCCTCATTTACGCTTCATTATCCAGAATGATCGAGAAACGACGACAGCCCGGCTCGCCTTGGTGGAGGGGATCGTCACCGTACTTGCCTCGGGTCTAAAGTTGCTCGGGGTCAGCGCGCCGGAAGAAATGCGTTAGGCTCGTCCGCCGATTTGCACTTGGCGTGCATCGCCCGCAGTCATAAAAGTGTTGCAACGACGAGTTCAGTACCTGGGGACCTAATGGCCGAAGACCAATTCCAGCGATCTTATCGCGCAAGTGAACCGCCTGTGCGCGGTTCGGCCAAAACGCCTGGCAACGATCCGCTCGCTGAACTCGCGCGACTCATCGGACAAACCGATCCATTTGGAGAATTCGGCCGCGATGCCACGCGCCGGGCAGCGCCCCCGTCCGAAGAGCGTTCCGACTGGAACACGCAGCCCTTGGGAACGCGCTATACGCCGCAGGCTGCGCCCGATTCGCGCGCGGGCGTGTTGCCGCAACGATCCGCCGGCAATGGCTATTACACCGCGCGCTCGGCGCCCCCTGAGCAGCTCGACGCACCACAAAGTCAGCATGGTGTTCAAGGGTATGGGCGCCATACCTACAGTGACACGCCACCGGTGGACGAGGATGTCTATCCGGCCGACCAGGAGGCTCGCGGCTACGCGCCAGGTCAGGCCGATTATCCGCAGGACGCCTATGAGCACGACGTCACTCAGCAGACCGACGATGAATACTTCGAGGATGCCCCTTCGTCCCGGCGGCGCCTGGGCGTTATGGCGATCGCCGGCGTGCTTGCGTTGGCCGTGGTCGGCACGGCCGGCGCCTTCGGTTATCGCACACTGTTTGGTTCGTCTGGCTCTCCTCAACCGCCGCCGGTCATCAAGGCAGATGCGGGACCAAACAAGATTGTGCCCGTGGCAGCCGGTAAAGATTCGCAGGCGAACAAGCTCATCACCGAACGGGTGAACGAACGCGGACAAAGCGAAAGACTGGTCTCCCGCGAGGAGCAACCGATCGACAAGCCGGCAACCGTTGTCCTGTCGCAACCACAGCAGCAGTCGCCAATGGGTAGCGGCGTGGTTGGAACCGAACCGAAGAAGGTTCGCACGATCGCGATCCATCCCGATCAGGTGGCCGACGCCTCCGCGCCTGGAGTATCGCCGCTCGCGGCAGCGCCACGCGCAGCGCCTGCGCCGGCCGCCAAAGCATCGCCGCCGCCTGTACGGACGGCCACGAGCGCAACTGCCGATGCGGAGGATGATGCAGCCCCGGCGCCGGCCGCGCGTTCAGCGGCGCGTCAGGCCGCACCGGCGTCCGGTAATGCGCCGCTATCGCTCAACCCTGATGCATCTGCGGCGGCGAGGGCGTCTGCTGCGCCGGCGCGTACGGCCGCGGTCGCTCCCCCGGTACAACCGGCGCCTGCAGCCAGCAGCGGGCCGGCCGGCCCTGGCAGCTATGTGCAGGTTTCGTCCCAGAAGAGCGAGGCCGAAGCCCAAAGCGCGTTCCGAAGCTTGCAGGCCAAATTCCCCAACCAGCTCGGGGGACGTCAGCTGCAGATCCTGAAGGCCGACCTTGGTGCAAAGGGAACGTATTACCGGGCGGCGGTTGGCCCGTTTGGCAGCGCCAACGAGGCTGCCGAACTTTGCTCAAGCCTCAAGTCGGCAGGCGGCCAGTGCCTCATCCAGAGAAATTAACAGCTCAAACTTGACCCTCGCGGAATCTGCGGGCTAATCCGCCCAATGACGTCGCGGGCGTTCATCACCGGGCTGGCGGGTTTGAGCGTTTCCGCCAATGAGCGTGCGTTTCTCCGTGAAACCCGGCCTTGGGGCCTCATAATCTTCAAGCGAAACGTGAGTACACCAAGCCAAGTGGCCGAACTCGCACAGTCATTTCGTGACGCCGTCAGGTGGCATGCGCCCGTTTTGGTGGATCAGGAGGGGGGGCGCGTCCAGCGGCTCGGGCCGCCAGCTTGGCCCGCTTATCCTCCCGGCGCGCGCTATGGGGACCTCTACGACCTTGAGCCCGCCGCCGGTATTGCTGCTGCGCGGCTCGCCGGCCACCTGATTGCGGCCGACCTTGCGCCGCTCGGCATCGATGTTGATTGCCTGCCGCTGGCCGATGTGCCCCTGGAAAGTGCCGACCCGGTCATTGGCGATCGCGCCTATGGCAATGAGCCCCGCAAGGTGGCGGCTATTGCCAAGGCCATTGCCGAGGGCCTGCAGGCAGGTGGTGTTCTCCCGGTCCTGAAGCACCTGCCGGGCCATGGGCGGGCCACGACCGACAGTCATCACAGGCTGCCGGTGGTCGATACGGACCGCGCGACCCTTGAGGCCACCGATTTCGCCGCGTTCCGCCCTCTGGCAGGCCTGCCCCTCGGCATGACGGCACACGTTGTATTTAGCGCGATCGACCCTGTCGCGCCGGCCACGACTTCGGCCACAATGGTGAAGGAAGTGATTCGCGGCTTTATCGGATTCCAAGGCTTGCTGATGAGCGACGACGTATCGATGAAAGCACTGTCCGGCACCATTGCCGAGCGCAGCCGTGCCGCGCTGGAGGCCGGATGCGACGTGGTGCTTCACTGCAATGGCGACATGAGTGAAATGATTGCGGTCGCCGGCGAGGCGCCGGAGCTTTCGGGCGATGCGGCAAAGCGCGCCGACGCCGCGCTCGCCGCGCGCGTAGGACCGGAACAATTCGATATCGAAGCTGCGCGCAGGATATTCACACAAATGGTGGCCGACGAGCCGCAACGGAATGCAGGATCATGAGCAGCGAGGAGTTTGACACCACGGTCGGCGCCGACCGTGGCACAACCGAGCCGGCCATGATCGTCGATGTGGAAGGCTTCGAAGGCCCGCTCGACCTGTTGCTGATGCTTGCGCGCCAGCAAAAAGTCGATCTGGCGAAGATTTCGATCCTGGCGCTCGCCGACCAGTATTTGTCTTTCATCGAGGCCGCCCGGCAATTGCGGCTTGAGCTTGCCGCCGATTATCTTGTGATGGCCGCCTGGCTCGCGTATCTGAAATCGCGGCTGCTGTTGCCCGATTTGGCGCCCGGTGACGGGCCCAGCGCCGAGGATATGGCGCTCGCGCTGGCCAACCGGCTGCGGCGTCTTGAGGCAATCCGTGAATTTGCGATGCGCATGATGGAGCGGCCGCAGCTCAATCGCGATGTTTTTCCGCGCGGATTGCCTGAGCCTATTGACGAGATCAAGCAGCCGGAATGGACGGCGACGCTCTACGATTTGCTGTCCGCCTATGCCACGCAACGCGCACGGAGTGCGCTCTCGCGCGTACGTTTCAAGCAGCGCACCGTGTGGTCATTGGCCGAAGCGCGCGCCGCGCTCGAACGCCTGATCGGACAATCGGCGGACTGGTCACGCATCGATCAGTTCCTCATCAGCTACGTCGTGGAGCCTGCACTCGCCGCAACGGTGTTTGCCTCATCGTTCGCGACCGCACTCGAAATGGTTCGCGAAGGGCACGCCGAAATTCATCAGAAAGAGTCATTCGCGCCGATCTACATGCGCAAACGCGTCGGCGTGAATGGGAATGCAATGACGCATGACGCACAAGAAAACTCATAAGGGGAAGGGATCCATGCCGAGCGCGGCCAAGAAGCTCGTAGTGGTGCAGAACAATGAGCCGGCGGCAGATGCTGCGCCGGCTCCAGCTCCGATCGCCCGACCGGAGGAATTGCGGCTCCTCGAAGCCTTGCTCTTCGCGGCGGGCGAGCCGCTCGACGAAGCGATGCTGGCGCGCAGGCTTCCCGATGGGGTCAATGTGAAAACGACGCTGGCCCAGCTTCGCGACGAATACGCGACGCGTGGTGTCAATCTTGTGCGCGTCGGTAAGAAGTGGACCTTTCGTACCGCGACCGATCTTTCATGGCTGCTGACGAAACAGATTGTCGAAACGCGCAAGCTCTCGCGCGCGGCTGTGGAAACGCTTGCAATCGTGGCCTATCACCAGCCGGTGACGCGCGCGGAGGTCGAGGAGATACGCGGCGTGGCGACGGCGACAGGCACGCTCGACGTGTTGCTCAAGACCGGATGGATTCGCCCACGCGGCCGCCGCAAGGCCCCCGGCCGGCCGATAACCTACGGAACAACGGAAGCGTTCCTGTCACATTTCGGTCTTGAGGAGGTCGGCGATCTGCCGGGCCTTGATGAACTTAAGGGCGCCGGGCTGATCGAGGGCAATCTGCCTCCCGGTTTTGCCGTGCCGCTGCCTTCCGACGATTTAACGTTGCGCGACGACGAAGATCCGCTGGAGCCGGGCGATCTGGATCTGGGCCTGGCGCCGCCATCCTCGCGTTCCGAGAAGTGAGGCATTCGGGAACAAGCCCGGCCACGACAACTTGAATAATCCGGCAACAAGGTAAACGCCCGTATCTGCTGCAATTACGCCGCTCAGGCGGCTCTTTGACCGCACCCGAAGTCCTTGTTTTTGCCGCCTCCGAAGCCTAGTTTCTCATCCAAATGATGGCGGACGAGCCGAAAAGCCCGTCGCTGCGGAGGATTTGCCGATGGGTTCCCTGAGTATCTGGCACTGGATCATCGTCCTGGTGGTCGTGATGGTCCTGTTTGGAGGCCGTGGAAAGATTTCATCGCTGATGGGCGACTTCGCCCAAGGCATTAAGGCCTTCAAGAAGGGCATGTCCGAAGACGAAAAGTCAGCGGACGCCAAAAGCGAGCCGGTCAAGACGATCGAAGCTGGCAGCGCATCCAAGACGGAAGCCGAGCGGCGCGCCGAGGGCGCGCGCTCCTGATTGCTGCGCCGGCGCGTAAGGGGGAGACGACCGGCACGGTTGTCGCAAGCGGCGCCGGTGTTTCGGCGCCTCGGAGTTGACTAATCCATGTTTGACATTGGTTGGGGCGAGCTCGTCGTCATCGGCATCGTCGCGCTGATCGCGATCGGGCCGAAAGAGCTGCCGACCGTATTGCGCACGCTCGGCCAATTCATGGGCAAGGTCCGGCGCATGGCCTCGGAATTCCAGGGCCAGTTTCAGGAAGCCATGCGTGAGGCCGAAATGGCCGATCTCAAGAAGCATGCGGAGGATCTCAAAAGCTCCGTCAGCGAACTCACCAGTTTCGATCCGATGGCGAGCACGAAGAAGGACATCGAGAGCGCCTTCGTGCTGCCCGAAGAGGGGACCGCGAGCGAACCATCCACGGATACCGCGTCCGCCGTGCCAGCGCCCTTGCCCGAACCGCCGCAAGTGCATCAAGTGCAGCAAGAGCAGCAATCGCAAGAAGTGCAAGAAGTGAATGTACTGCTGCCGGAGCCGCCGTCGCCGGTCAGCGAAAAAGATTTCGCACCCGCTGAGGTGCCGCCGCCCAAACAGGCCGGAGGTGGCGGATGACACACGAGGATATCGAGGCGACCAAGGCGCCCTTGATGGATCACCTGATCGAGCTGCGTTCGCGGCTGATCAAGGCGCTGATCGCGTTCGGCGTGATGTTCGCGATCTGCTTCGTGTTCGCCAAGGATATCTACAATGTTCTGGTGTGGCCTTTCGTATGGATCGCGGGGCCGGAAAATTCCAAGTTCATTTACACCGCGCTTCTGGAATATTTCGTCACACAACTGAAGCTCGCGATGTTCGGCGCGGCCTTTCTGTCATTTCCGATCGTGGCCGGGCAGATTTATATGTTCGTCGCCCCCGGCCTTTATCGCAACGAGCGCAAGGCGTTTCTGCCCTATCTGATCGCGACGCCGATCTTTTTCGCGCTGGGCGCGATGGTGGTTTATTTCCTGGTACTGCCGATGCTGGTGCGCTTCTCGCTGCACATGCAGCAGCCGGGCTCGACGACGGATGCCTCGATCGCGCTGATGCCAAAGGTCGGCGAATATCTCTCGCTGATGATGGCGCTGGTGCTGGCCTTCGGCGTCGCGTTCCAACTGCCGGTGATCCTGACGCTGCTCGGCCGGATCGGGCTGATCACGTCAGATCAGCTCAAAGCCAAGCGCCGCTATTTCATCGTCGGCGCGTTTGTGCTGGCCGCCGTTCTGACGCCGCCTGATGTGATCAGCCAGATGTCGCTCGCCATTCCCCTGTTGATCCTCTACGAGGGCTCGATCTGGTCTGTGCGCGTGGTCGAGAAGAAGGCAAAGGCGGAGGAAGCCGCGAAGGCGGCCGCCGATGCGGCTTCGGCCACCGCGAAGCCTGCGGAGTAGCTTGCTCCGCTCGTCCCCGCGGAAGCGGGGACCCGGCAATTTAAGCGACTTGCAAAGACTGGATGCCCGCTTTCGCGGGCATGAGCGGATAATAAACCCTTGCTTTAATTTCCCCCTGATTCCGACTAAGAAGCCCCCGCCATGTATGACATCAAATGGATTCGCGAGCATCCCGACGCCTTCGACCGGGGACTGAAGAGACGCGGGCTCGAGCCGCTGTCGAAAAAGCTCGTGGCGCTTGACGAGAAGCGTCGGGCGGCGATCACAAAATTCGAGCAGGCGCAGGCGCGGCGGAACGCAGCCTCCAAGGAAGTCGGCGACGCCAAGAAGGCCAAGGACGAGACCAAGGCCAGCAAGCTGATGGCCGAAGTTACCGAGCTCAAGACGTCGCTGCCCGCGATGGAGGAGGAGCAGAAGGCGCTCGCCGCCGAACTCGACAAGGTGCTGGCGCAGATTCCGAACACGCCACTCGACGACGTGCCGGACGGCGTCGATGCGAGCGGAAACGTCGAGCATCATATGTATGGCAAGAAGCGCGACTATGCGTTCAAGCCCAAGCAGCATTTCGAATTGGGCGAAGCGCTTGGCCAGATGGACTTCGAGCTTGCCGCGAAATTGTCCGGCGCGCGGTTCGTGGTTTTGCAGAAGGGCCTCGCCCGTCTCGAACGCGCGCTGGGTCAGTTCATGCTCGATGTGCATACGGGCAAAGAGCATGGATACACGGAGGTCAATCCGCCATTGCTGGTTCGTGATGAGGTGATGTTCGGCACCGCGCAGTTGCCCAAGTTTAAGGATGACCAATTTCCAACGAAGATCGAAGAGAGGGTGTCGCCGGACGAGTTTTATGTGACCGGATCAGATACGCCCGGCCAACTTTCGGTTCATTTCAAGGGCGCTCGGCAGCAAGAATTGGAACGCAGGTTCGAAGGTAAAGTATTTTTGCAGCCAACGACGCTCCATCAAGATGGGACGATTTCCGGTGTTACTCCAATCGTGGAGTCGACACTTTGGCTCATCCCAACCGCCGAAGTGCCGCTGACTAACCTCCTTCGCGACTCGATCGTCGATGAATCATCGCTGCCGCAGCGCTACACGGCCTGCACGCCATGCTTTCGCGCGGAAGCGGGAGCTGCCGGCAAGGATACGCGCGGGATGATCCGCCAGCACCAGTTCACCAAGGTTGAGCTGGTTTCCATCACGACTCCGGAGAGATCCGGAGAAGAGCACGACCGCATGCTCGCCTGCGCGGAAGAAGTGCTCAAGAAGCTTGAGCTGCATTATCGCGTGGTTACGCTCTGCACGGGCGACATGGGCTTTGCCGCGCAGAAGACCTACGACATCGAAGTCTGGCTACCGGGGCAGAATGCCTACCGCGAAATCTCGTCCTGCTCGGTCTGCGGGGAGTTTCAGGCTCGCCGCATGAATGCGCGCTACCGGTCGAAAGATGGCGTAAGACATGTTCACACGCTCAACGGCTCGGGCGTCGCGGTCGGCCGCGCGCTGATTGCGGTGATGGAGACCTATCAGCAGGAAAACGGTTTGATCGCGGTGCCGTCGGCGCTCACGCCTTATATGGGCGGAATAACCAGGATCGAGCGGGCGTAATGCGTATCCTCATCACCAATGACGACGGCATTCATTCGCCGGGCCTTGCCGCCTGCGAGAAAATCGCGCGAACGCTTTCAGATGACATCTGGATCGTGGCGCCGGAAATCGATCAGTCCGGCGTGTCGCATTCGCTGTCACTGAATGACCCGCTCCGCATGCGCGAAGTGGGCGAGCGGCATTTCGCCATAAAAGGTACACCGACGGACTGCATCATCATGGGTGTTCGTCACATCATGAAAGAGAAACCGGATCTCATCCTTTCCGGCGTCAATCGTGGCCGCAATTGCGCGGAAGACGTGACCTATTCCGGCACCGTTGCCGGCGCAATGGAGGGCGCCGTGCTCGGTATTCCGTCCTTTGCGCTCTCGCAGGCTTATGCCTTCAGCACCAAACATTCGCCTTACTGGGAAACCGGAATCAAATTCGCGCCCGATCTGATCAGACGCGTCCTCGATACCGGGATGCCGCGCGACGTTCTGGTGAACATCAATTTCCCCGACTGCATGCCCGACCAGGTCGCCGGCGTTTCTGTCGCGGTCCAGGGCAAGCGCGACCAGGAACTCCTGCGCATCGATGCGCGCCATGACGGACGCGGCAATCCGTATTATTGGATTGCGTTTGGGCGCGGCGGGATTGCCGGCGCGGCGCCGGGAAGCGATCTCGCGGCGTTGACCGAAAATCGCATCGCAGTTACACCGCTGCGGCTCGATCTCACCGACGAGCCATTTATGACAAAATTGGCGGAAGTTCTCGGCTAGGCCAGGAGTCCGGCGAGCGTCGTCTTCAATTGTTCGGCCTGGAATGGTTTCTGCAGGGCAGGGCGTCCGCGATAAGGTTCGGGCAGACTGCGTTCGCCATAACCAGTGACAAAGACGAACGGCAAGCCGCGTTCGGCCAAAATATCGGCGACCGGATAGATTTCCTGACCATCCAGATTGACGTCGAGGATGGCCGCGTTGAACTGACCGTCGGTGGCAATCTGGCGGGCTTCCGAAATCGTGCCGACGGCCGCGGCGACGCCATAGCCAAGCTCGCCCAGCATGTCCTCAAGCAACATGCGGATCAAATATTCGTCCTCCACCACGAGAACGCGTGGCGCCACTGCCGAGGATTTTGTCATTGTGTTCTCCCGCCCTACAACTCAGTCGAAGGGCACAGAGTTCCATCTTAGCTCAAATTCCAGCAAACATGCTAATAACGGCGGGAAAGGGCCTTGAACGTGTCGAAAGCGCCGCACAATCAGCCGGATGACGACCGGATGGAATTCCTGCTGACGTTGCGTCGGCGTGGCATTGCCGAGCAGGCGGTGCTGCGCGCGATGGACGCGGTGCCGCGCGAGCGTTTCGTTGAGCCGACTTTTGCCGACAGCGCCTATGCCGATCAGGCGCTGCCGATCGCCTGCGGGCAGACCATCAGCCAGCCTTATGTCGTTGCCTACATGACCGAGCAGCTCGAGATGGAGTCGCACCATCGCGTGCTGGAGGTCGGGACCGGGTCTGGCTATCAGGCCGCGGTCTTGTCGCATCTTGCGCGCGACGTGGTGAGTGTCGAGCGTTACCGGACGCTTGCCGAGGAGGCGCGGGGGCGTCTGAAGGCGCTCGGCTATGCAAATGTCGAAATCGTCGTCGGCGACGGGTTCGCGGGTGTGCCGGATCGTGCACCTTACGATCGCATCATTGTCACCGCCGCGGCGGAGACCATCCCGGAGGCGCTGCTCGATCAGCTTGCCGACGGCGGCATCATGATCCTGCCGCTTGGCTCCCACGATGGGTCACAACATATTATCAAGCTTACCAAGTCGGTAACGGGAATCCGTCGTGAAAATCTCATTCCGGTGCGTTTCGTGCCCATGTTGCCCGGCAAAGCGCAGGAATTGTAGCGCTACGCGCGGTCTTTTCCGAAAATCGGCGTTCATTTCAGAAATCGCGCGCGCTGTGACGGTATTGTCGAGTCAAAATGCGACGGCATCCGCGCGTTAATTATTAAAGCCTTATTTACTCGCGGCTGGTTTATTTCGAACTCTACGTTTCATGCGTACCAGTGAGTAACCACATGCCGCGCCCCAAGGTGGAGTGTTCCCCGCGTGCTTGGTCGCGCGCCGCAGTTCTCGCGTTCGTTGGCATCGCCGCCGCCGGTTGTTCAGACTCCGCGCGGTTCGACTCCAGCTCCTACAACGCCGATCGTCCGTTGCCGCCGCAGAGCGTCGCGAGCGCGACGCCGGCGCCTGCATCGTCCCGTCGTGTTGAAGCGCAGCCATTGCCGGCGCTGAGCCAACCTGCAACCGTCTCGGCTTACGGCGCCCAGAGCCAAGATGCCTATCGTTCGTCTGGCCAGTATTCCGACGTCACCGGATCAAATGCGAACGTTCCGCCGCCGTCCAGTCATTGGGCCTGGAATGGCGGCTCCGCCGTGACCGTTGGCTATGGCGACACCGTAGACAGCATTGCACGCAAACATGGTGTGCCTGCGTCTGCAATCATGCAGACAAATGGACTGCGTGACTCGAGTCAGATCAGGCCGGGTCAGCGCCTCGTTATCCCGCGGCATGTCACGAGCACAACGCAAACGGCATCCGCGCGCACGCCTGCTGCCGGCGGCAAAGTCCACGTCGTTCAGCACGGCGAAACACTGATGAGCATTGCGCGACGCAACGGCGTCACGCTGACGGCGCTGGCACGGACAAACCACCTCCAGTCTTCCAGCAAGCTGAGCGTGGGCGATCGTATTTCCATTCCGGGGAGCGGCCATGCGATGGTGGCCGCACAACCGCCTGCAGCGCCCCAGGTCGCCCAGCCACGCACGGCTCCGGTAACCAGGGTCGCGAGCGCGGCACCCACACAAGTTGCCAATGTCGCCAAGGAAGAGCCCCGCACGACCGAGACGGCGGTCAAGACTGCTGAACCAGGCGGTGCGATGCCCGCATTCCGCTGGCCGGTTCGCGGCCGCGTCATCGCAGGTTTTGGCAGCAAGCCGAACGGCACGCAGAACGACGGCATCAATCTGGCGGTCCCGGAAGGCACGCCGATCAAGGCTGCGGATGACGGCGTGGTCGCGTATGCCGGCAACGAGCTTAAGGGCTATGGCAATCTGGTGCTGATCCGTCACTCGAATGGCTTTGTGTCAGCCTATGCGCATGCGAGCGAGCTGATGGTCAAGCGCGGGGACACGATCAAGCGCGGCCAGGTCATCGCCCATGCCGGGCAGACCGGCAACGTGACATCACCGCAACTGCACTTCGAGATCCGAAAGGGTTCGACCCCGGTCGATCCGAGCCAGTATCTCGGCGGCGCCTGAGCGTGCCGTTCGTCCCTGCGCGAGCGGGGACTCAGCGTAAAATCGTTGTCTGGATGCCCGCTGGAGCCTGTCTGGCGCCTGTGGGCGCGGGCATGAGCGGTTGAACGTCAGTTTTTTATCGTCACACCAAGCCGGCCGGCCAGATCCTGCACAAATTGCCACGCGACGCGGCCTGAGCGTGAGCCGCGCGTTGTCGACCATTCCAGCGCCTCGCGATGCAAGCCTTCGCCACGCGTCGGGATCTTGTAGTGCGCAACGTAGCCGTCGACCATCGCCAGGTACTCATCTTGGCTGCAGCGATGAAACCCCAGCCACAGCCCGAAACGGTCGGACAGCGACACTTTTTCCTCAACCGTTTCCCGGGGATTGATCGCTGTTGACCGTTCGTTTTCCATCATGTCGCGCGACATCAGATGGCGACGGTTCGATGTGGCGTAGAAGATGACGTTATCCGGGCGGCCCTCGATCCCGCCTTCCAGTACCGCTTTGAGGGATTTGTACGTGGTGTCTTCGGCGTCGAACGAAAGATCGTCGCAGAACACGATAAAGCGGAATGACGAGCCGCGTGTCAGGGCCATCAGCGCCGGCAGGCTGTCGATGTCCTCGCGGTGAATCTCGATCAGCTTGAGCGGCCCGCTCCGGCTATTGCGCGCCAGGGCGACATTGACGCCGGCATGCGCCGCCTTCACCAATGACGACTTACCCATGCCGCGCGCACCCCAGAGCAGGGCATTGTTAGCCGGCAGGCCTGTGGCGAAGCGCTCGGTATTTTCAACGAGGACATCGCGCACGCGGTCGATCCCTTTAAGCAGCGACATCTCGACGCGGTTCACGTGCGCAACCGGCGCAAGCCGGCCGTCCGGATACCAAACAAACGCGTCGGCGGCCTTGAGATCGGGCAGGGCGGCATGCCGCGGCGCCAGGCGTTCCAGAGCGACCGCGATTCGTTCGAGCACGTCGGATTGCCCCGCGGGGCGTGTGCCGGTCTTCGGTTTGGGCGCAGAGCGTCGCGGCGATTTGGACTTCGATTTGGCCATTGGATGTTTCCGTAAGTCGCGCTGCTCTTAGCGGGGCAAAGTTCCTGCCGCAAGCGTCCTTGCGGGGAAATGGCTGAAAACGGGGGGTTTTAGGGGCCTGCGCGGCGTTGCAATTGGGCTGGCGGCCGCTATAGTCCGCGCCAAATTCAAGCGCCGCCAAGGCGCCGGGAAAAACTAAGCAAGGAACGAGCTTCGATGTTCACCACGCCCGCGTTTGCGCAAGGGTCGTTATTCGGCGGTGCAGGCGGCGATGGCGGCATGCTGATGTCGCTGCTGCCGTTCGCGCTCATTTTCGTCATCATGTATTTCCTGATCCTGCGTCCGCAGCAAAAGCGCGTAAAGCAGCACCAGGAAATGGTCAAAAACGTGCGGCGAGGCGATACGGTCGTTACCAACGGTGGACTCATTGGCAAGGTCACCAAGGTGATTGACGACGATCAGATCGAAATCGAGATCGCGGACGACGTGCGCATCCGCCAGATGAGGCAGATGGTGAGCGACGTTCGCGCAAAGGGTGAACCTGTCAAGGACGAGGCTACAGCCAGCTAAGCGCCGGCGGCCTTGGCCAATTAAGCCGCAAGTCGGGACGACATGCTTTATTTCACGCGGTGGAAAGCGGCGGCAATTTTGCTTACGGCGTTTGTCGTCTGCTTGTTTGCCGTTCCTAATTTCCTTCCCGAAAAAATGGTGCAGAGCTGGCCCAAATGGGCGCAGCGGCACGTGGTGCTGGGCCTCGATCTGCAGGGCGGTTCACACATCCTGCTCGAAGTCGACACCAACGCGGTGCGCAAGGAGAAGCTTGAGTCGCTTCGTGACGATGTCCGCCGCGTGCTGCGTGATGCGCGCGTCGGGTATACCGGTCTCGTGGTGCGTGGAAACAGCGTCGAAGTGCGCATCCGCGAGGGCAGCAATTTCGATCAGGCGGTCGATAAACTGCGCGAACTCTCGCAGCCTCTCGGCGGCATTCTTGGCAGCAGCACCGGCCAGCGCACTCTCGATGTAACGACCGAAGCGGGCAGCCTGGTGCGGCTGACGCTGACCGACCCGGCGATCGTCGATCGGGTACGCCAATCGGTCGAGCAGTCGATTCAAATTATCGAGCGTCGCGTCAACGAGCTTGGCACCGTTGAGCCGTTGATCCAGCGGCAGGGCACCGACCGAATCCTGGTGCAGGTCCCGGGATTGCAGGATCCCACGCGGTTGAAAGAACTGCTTGGCAAGACCGCCAAGCTCGATTTCCGGATGGTCGACGTATCAATTCCAGCGGAGCAGGCGCTGCAGGGACGCGTGCCGCCTGACTCGGAAATCCTCTACAGCGCGACGCAGCCGAGAACCCCGTACCTGGTCGAAAAACGCATTCTGGTGTCGGGCGGCGATCTCACCGACGCCCAACCGGGCTTCGACCAGCGCACCAATGAGCCCATCGTGTCATTCCGGTTCAATACGTCGGGTGCGCGCAAATTTGCCCAGGTGACACAGGAGAATGTCGGCAAGCCATTTGCCATTATTCTCGACAACCAGGTGATCTCGGCGCCCGTTATTCGTGAACCCATCCTCGGCGGCTCCGGTCAGATATCCGGCAGCTTCACTGTCGAGAGTGCCAATGACCTTGCCATTCTCCTGCGGGCCGGTGCCTTGCCGGCGCCACTCACGATCATCGAGGAGCGAACAGTCGGCCCGGGTCTCGGTCAGGACTCGATCGCGAAGGGCAAAACGTCATCCTATGTCGGCGCGGTGATGGTGATCGTCTTCATGTTGCTCACGTATGGCCTCTTCGGGCTGTTCGCGAACATCGCGGTGGCAATCAACGTGGCGATGATCTTCGGCGTGTTATCGCTGCTCAACGCGACGCTTACGCTGCCGGGCATTGCCGGTATCGTGCTGACAGTCGGTATTGCGGTCGACTCGAACGTGCTGATCTATGAGCGCATCCGCGAGGAGGTTCGCGGTGGCCGGACCCCGATTAACGCGATTGATGCCGGCTTTTCGCGTGCACTCGCGACCATTCTTGATTCCAACATCACGACGTTCATTGCGGCTGCGGTGCTGTTTTATATCGGCACTGGCCCGGTCCGGGGTTTCGCCGTTACGCTCGGCATCGGCATCATCACGACGGTGTTTACCGCCTTTACCTTGACGCGGCTGATCGTCGCCTATTGGGTGCGCTGGCGGCGCCCGCAACGCGTGCCCATTTGAGGAGCTGACCGTTGCGCCTGCTTCGCATCGTTCCCGACGACACCAAATTCGACTTCATGCGCTTCCGGCGCATCAGCTTTCCGGTATCGGCACTATTGTCGATCATCGCGATCTCGCTTTATTTTTTTCACGGCCTGAATTTCGGTATCGATTTCAAAGGCGGCACTCTGATCGAGGTGCAGTCGAAGTCCGGGGCGGCCGATCTTGCGAAGATGCGCAGCGCGCTTAGCTCGCTCGGTCTTGGCGAAGTGCAGCTCCAGCAATTCGGCGCCCCGAACGATGTGCTGATCCGGATAGCGGAGCAGCCGGGCGGGGAGACAGCGCAGCAGGCGGCCGTGAGCAAAGTACGCGGCGCGCTTGGCAACGAGGTCGACTACCGGCGCGTGGAAGTGGTTGGACCGCGCGTGTCGGGCGAGCTGCTCTCCTATGGCGTGGTCGGCCTGATGCTCGCGATCTTCGCAATCCTGATTTATCTCTGGTTTCGTTTCGAGTGGCAGTTTGCGCTCGGCGCGATGATAGCGAACGTGCACGACATCGTGCTCACCATCGGGTTCATGTCGGTCACGCAGATCGACTTCGACCTGACCAGCATCGCTGCGTTACTCACCATCCTGGGATACTCGCTTAACGATACGGTCGTCATTTATGATCGTATCCGCGAAATGCTCCGCAGGTACCGCAAGCTGCCGATGCCGGAATTGCTCAATGCCTCGGTGAATCAAACGCTCTCCCGCTCGGTGATCACACACGTGACAGTATCGCTGGCATTGCTTGCCCTGCTGCTGTTCGGCGGGCAGGCGATCCATAGTTTCACGGCGACCATGATGTTCGGTGTGGTTCTGGTCGGCACCTATACATCGGTGTTTATTGCCTCTCCGATCCTGATCTACCTCGGCGTGGGTACCGGCCGCGACGCTCTGAGCGCACCCGACCGGGACAAGTAGATGGCGCTCGGCGGCCGTGCCGACATGCCGCATTTGCCGCACCCGGCACCTCTCGATGCATACGGCAACGGCGGTTTCCGTTTTGCCGGGATGTCGCATCGCGGCTCCCTGCTTTGCTTTCCAGACGGGATTTGGGCATGGCCGATCAACGATGTGACTGAACTTGACGAAGTGGCGCTGGCGGCAGTCTTCGATCGCGCCGAAAGGATCGACGTCTTTCTGATCGGCGCCGGCCACGACCCCTGGGCGTTGCCGGACAAATTGAGGCAACGGTTTCGCGAATTGTCCCTGTCGGTCGATGCGATGACGACCGGCGCTGCCGTGCGGACCTACAATATTCTTTTGGCTGAAAACCGGCGTGTTGGTGCGGGTCTGATCGCGGTCGCGTAGGCCGCGCGCTAGGCTGTCGTATGGAAGATCATTTCCAATATTGCGCCGCGTTGGTGCGCGAGGCTGACCGCGACCGCTATCTCGCGACGCTGTTTGCGCCCGCGGATGAGCGCGGCGCTTTGTTTGCGCTTTACGCTTTCAATGCAGAGATTTCGCGCGTGCGTGTTTTGGCGCGCGAACCAATGCCGGCGGAAATCCGGCTGCAATGGTGGCATGAAGTCATTTTGGGTGAGCGCGCAGGTGAGGCCTCGGCAAACCCGGTTGTCGCAGCGCTATTGGCCACACTTTCGCGCCACAGCCTGCCGGCCGAAGAACTGATCGGTCTGATCGAAGCACGTCGCTTTGACGTCTACGACGAACCGATTGTGAGCCTTGCAGAGTTGCAGTCCTATGCCGAAAAGAGCGCCGCAAGGATTTTCGGGCTCGCTGCGCACATCCTGACGGGTGGCCAAACATCGGGGATCAACGACGTCGCTGCGCAAGCCGGACAGGCGCAGACGATCGCGGACATGCTGGCGTTGCTACCCCAGCATGCGGCACGTCATCAGTTATATGTTCCTCTGGATTTGCTTCGGCACTATCACGCGGAGGCAGAGGATATTTTCGCGATGCGCGCGACCCCCGAAGTTCGCGCGGTGCTCGCGGAGCTTCGCTTGCGCGGCCGCCGGCATCTCACGCATGTCGGATCTGCAGAAATCCCAAAAAACGCGAAGCCGGCGTTCTTGTCGTTGGCGCCGCTTTGGCAATGGCTGCTCGATATGGAGCGGCCGGGCTATGATCCGTTTCGACCGCCCGAGACAGCACCGTGGCGCCGGCAATGGCGCATCTGGCGCGCGGCGAAGTCGGGCGGGCTCACGGGGCTCGCGCGGTGACGTCGCCGGCAAGAAATTGATGGCTGCCAGTAACCCGAATGGGCGGCCATTTACAGTCCAGGTTAACGGCGCATCAATACAGACCCGTTAGCCTGACGCGATGCAGTCATCACCGCGCGCAAAGATTATCTGGGTTTTCGTTCTGATACTGATGGCGTCAGTCCAGGCTATTGCAAACTGTGCGACGCACGAGCAGCGTGTGCTGATCAACGAACTGTCACTGGCAGCCGTTGCGATCGCTGTTGCCGCAGCACTGGTCTGGAACAAAATCAAGCTTGGCGTGTACTTTCCCGGGCTAAATAAGAAGTAGAGAATTATTCGGCTGCCGCCGCCGGTAGCTCGCCTGCTATCCAACTGTCGAGATCGGCAAGCGCTCGCCGGGTAAGAGCGCTCTTGCGCGCGAACGCCTTGGCGGCGCTGCGGCCCAGTTTGCTGTTGCGGTCGAAGGCGGGGGTTTCATGCAGAGGTGGAAACAGGCCAAAATTGACATTCATGGGCTGGAATGACGATGGCCCTGCGTCGATCGTCTCGATATGGCCGCCCGTAATATGTGCCAGCAACGCGCCATGCGCTGTGGTTGACGGCGGCAGCGCGATCGGCTCGCCGCGGCGTTCGGCGGCGGCGAAGCGTCCGGCCAGCAGACCGACGGCCGCGGACTCAACATAGCCTTCGCAACCAGTGATCTGGCCGGCAAAACGCCACTGCGGCTTCGCCTTGAAGCGCAGCGTGCCGTCGAGGAGCTTGGGCGAATTCAGGAATGTATTGCGATGCAATCCGCCGAGACGGGCAAATTCGGCGTTTTGCAAACCGGGAATGGTTCGAAAAACCCGCACCTGCTCGCCATGCTTCAGCTTGGTTTGAAAGCCGACCATGTTGAACAGCGTGCCGAGCTTGTTGTCCTGACGGAGCTGGACCACCGCGTATGGCTTTCCGCCAGGTTGATGCGGATTGGTCAGGCCAAACGGCTTCATCGGCCCGTGCCGCAACGTCTCGAGGCCACGTTCGGCCATCACCTCGATCGGGAGGCAGCCGTCAAAGTACGGTGTGGTCGCTTCCCAATCATGAAAGCTGGTTTTATCGCCGGCGAGCAATTCGGCGACAAAAAGTTCATATTGCTCGCGCGACAGCGGGCAGTTGATGTAGTCAGCGCCGGTACCGCCAGGCCCCGCTTTATCGTAGCGCGATTGAAACCAGGCCTGCGTCAGGTCAATGCTGTCGCGATGGACGACAGGGGCAATCGCGTCGAAGAAAGCGAGCTGCTGTTCACCGGTCAGCTTTACGATCGCAGCGGCAAGATCGGGCGAGGTCAGCGGCCCAGTCGCGACGATGACGCTGTCCCACTCGTCAGGAGGCAAGGCAATCTCTCCTCGCTCAAGTGCGATCAATGGGTGGCTGGCGAGTGCAGATGATACCGCGCCGGAAAACCCGTCGCGGTCGACCGCGAGTGCGCCTCCCGCAGGTACCTGGTTTGCGTCAGCGGCGCGCATGATCAGCGACCCAAGCCGGCGCATTTCCTCATGCAGAAGGCCAACCGCATTGTGCTCGCGGTCGTCGGACCGAAATGAATTCGAGCACACCAGTTCGGCGTAGCCATCCGTCTTGTGGACCGGGGTCGCGCGCAGTGGCCGCATTTCATGCAGTACAACGGCTATTCCGCGTTGCGCGAGTTGCCAGGCCACTTCAGAACCGGCAAGGCCGCCGCCAATCACGTGTACGGCTTGAATTTGCTTCGCTGTCATTCGATTATGAGTACGCTTGGGGGCGGCGTCCTGCAACGGCGGTATTAGGTTCCATATGCGTCTGAAAATGGCGGTTAATCTTTTTGCTGTTTGTATCGCATTTATTGCGAGTATCTCGGGCAGTGCTGCCGCAACGAAGGCGGGCGTCATCGATGCCGCTTACGGCGAGTTTTCTGTCTCTCCGCCGACGCCAAGCATTGTTTTTGTTTGTCACGGGTTTGGGTGCAAGTACCGCGCCGAATGGGACCTGACGCCGGGCGATCGTGCAAAGCTGGCACAATTTTTGGCGGCCGGCCGCTCATCACCCGAGGCGGAGCGCAAGGCCGTTGCGGCGGCCGGTGCCTGGTTCGACAAGCGCGTAGGCCCCGTGGCTGGCACGCAAAACCACGTTGCGCGCGCCGGGGCGAAATACATGTATGACGTGCGCCAATTCGACTGCATCGACAGCAGCCGCAATACCACCAGCCTCTTGCTCGTGCTCGATCAGCTCAACTTGCTGCGGCATCACGATGTCGACGTGCCGGTGGCGCGGGGCTTCTTTCTCGACGGGCGGCCGCCGCACGCAACTGCTGTTCTCGTCGAAAAGACCAGTGGCAGCAAATGGTCAATCGATTCCTGGACAGTTGGCTACGGCGAGGCCCTGGAGGTCATGCCCCTGGAGCGCTGGAAGAGCATCGACTAGGGGTGCGTGAGCGGCAAAAAGCGAAACGCCCGCGAAAATCGCGGGCGTTGTCAGGTCAAATCAGTGAGCTTTCCGATTTAGCCGCGATGCGCGGCATTCCAGGAAACCCGTGGAATATCGGAGCGGCTGATGCCGATGTCGGCAAGCTCGCGGTCGCCCAGGCGCGACAGTTCGTTCAGGCTTCGGTTGTAACGCTTCCACTCCTGGATGAAGCGGACGAGTGCGGCAAACATGATGTCCTTCTTTCCATAAAATCCGGCAGGTGCCGGCCGTTGTTTGAAGGGAAAATAGGGATGTTCCGGCAATTGAAAAGCAATAATGTTGCGCCGCAGCTACGCAAAAAACGCATAGCTAAAGTAACTTAAAATTAGGGCCAAAGGAGATTTTCAGCCCTTTTTGCCCCGGTTATCTGAGACGTTTTTTGCTGCCGTGCACAAAGGGACGCTCATAGGGCCGAACCAGTGTAGATTGGACGCTGACAGCCGGGAGAAAACCCCATGAATTCGCATATCTGCCGACGACTCATTGTCTTCGTCTTCGCGTTTGGCCTTTCCGGTTTGGCCTCGTCAGTGCGCGCCGCCGAGGTGAAACTGCTGACAGCAGGCGCCTTCAAACAGGTGGTTTTGGCCTTGGTGCCCGACTTCGAGAAGCAAACGGGCAACAAGGTCGTGGTGGACAACGACACGGCCGGCGGCCTGAAGAAGCGGATCGAGAGCGGGGAAGCGTTCGATGTTGCGGTGATCACGCCAGCCGTCATCGACGAACTCGCCGGCGCCGGCAAAATCGCGGCGGGCAGCCGAGTCGATCTCGCCTCCGTCGGCATCGGTGTTGTGGTCAAGGAAGGCGCGCCCAGGCCCGATGTGAGCACCGTGGACGCCTTCAAACGAGCGCTGCTGGAGGCCAAATCCGTCGCCTATATCGATCCGGCGAGCGGCGGTTCAAGCGGCATTTACATCGACAAATTGCTGGAACGGCTTGGCATCGCCGACCAGGTACGGCCGAAAGCGAAGCTCAAAAAGGGCGGCTATGTCGCCGACCTCATTGTGAGCGGAGAGGCCGAACTCGGCCTGCATCAGATCAGCGAAATCGTCCCGGTCAAAGGTGCCGCGCTGGTCGGACCGCTCCCGAAAGAAATCCAGAACACCACGACCTATGCCGCCGGCTTGAGCGCATCACCGCAAAACAAGGACGCGGCCCAGGCGCTCATCAAGATGTTTTCCGGGCCGGCTGCCGCTACAGTGCTGAAATCCAAAGGCATGGAGCCGGCGAGCTAAGGACCACGCAATTTTGGGATTGGCAGCAGAGGCGCGCCCGCTCGATCGGCGCGTCGTCATCACCGCATTGGGTATTGCGCAAATCCTCGCGTGGGGGACCTCGTTCTATTTTCCGGCGGTCTTCTCGGAGCCGATCGTTGCCGAAACAGGCTGGTCGCTCGGATTTGTCGTTGGCGGCACGTCGATTGGTCTGCTGATTGCCGGTCTCATCTCGCCGCAAGTCGGTCGCATGATCGACACGCACGGCGGACGGCCGGTGCTTTTGGCGAGTTCACTGTTCTATGCCGCGGGTCTCGCGCTTGTGGGTTTTGCCTACGCGCTGCCGGTCTATTTGCTGGCCTGGGTGCTGATTGGTCTCGGAATGGGCACCGGCCTTTACGATGCAGTCTTCGCCGCGCTCGGCCGCATGTATGGCAGCGAGGCGCGCGGGCCAATCACCAATCTCACGTTGTTCGGCGGGTTCGCCAGCACGATTTGCTGGCCGCTGAGCGCATTCATGATCGAGCAAGTGGGTTGGCGCGGGGCATGTTTCATCTATGCCGGGCTTCATCTGCTCGTGATGCTCCCACTCCAGGTGAGCGTGGTGCGCGCGCCGCGAAAACCGGCGACCAAGCACAGTGGACCGGATCTCTCCGCCGAAACGTCGCGCATCCACAACGAAACGGTGATTTTTGCCTTGCTCGCCGTCGTGCTGTCGATCGCGGCCGGGATCGGCTCGATTGTTGTGGTGCACCTGTTGATTTTCCTGCAGGCGCGAGGCCTCGACTTTGCGACGGCGGTGAGTCTCGGCACGATTTTCGGACCCGCGCAGGTTGGCGCGCGCGTTGTGGAGCGCTTGTTCGGGAGCCACTATCACCCGATCTGGACGATGATCGCGTCCTGCACGCTCATGGCGATCGGATTGTTGCTGCTATTCGGCGCGATCCCGGCGATCGTGCTGGTGATCCTGCTCTACGGCGCGGGTTACGGAATTTCCTGGGTCGGGCGCGGCACCTTGCCGCTTGCATTGTTCGGGCCGGTGCGATTTCCGCGATTGATGGGCAAGCTCGCGTTTCCGAGCCTCATTGTTCAGGCGCTCGCGCCTTCAGCCGGCGCGCTTCTGATCGAGGCAAGCGGCTCGAACGCAACCATCGGCGTATTGACGCTGCTTGCGTTGATTAATGTGGTGCTGATCGGCGTGCTTTGGTGGTTGTGCCGGAAGCCGTCTATTGTTGGCTAAGGACCGGGATTTCGGCACGGTCGTTCTGTCCGCTCTGTGCCGAACTCAGCGAGATGGCGAGGCCAAGCAAGGTGAGGGCAAACATACTGATGGCAAAGCGGATAAGGATCATGGAACGTACCGCATCCGGAGAATGATGATGTCGTCAGCCAACGTGGCGGTCCGTGCGCAGGCCATCGTCTCCATCGCTGTCCAAGCCCGGGCGCCGGTCCAATAACTCGCAGGGTCGTAAAATGTTGCCGTTAAGGATGCTTTATTTCGAAGACCTGTCGCTGGGGATGACCGAAACGCTCGAGAAGGTCATCGACGCCTCCGATGTCGTCGGTTTTGCCGAGGTGACCGGCGATCGCAATCCGATCCATCTGTCCGAGCATTTTGCCGCCAAGACCCCGTTTGGCACGCGCATTGCGCACGGGCTCTACACGGCGAGCTTGATTTCGGCTGTCCTTGGCACACGACTGCCCGGTCCGGGTGCTGTTTATATTTCGCAAACGTTGAATTTCCGCGCGCCTGTGAAGATCGGCGACACTGTCGACGTGCGTGTCCTCGTCGCGGAATTGATGCCGGAGAAATTCCGCGCACGGCTCGCGTGCACGTGCTCTGTCGCCGGTGAGGTTGTTCTTGACGGAGAGGCGTGGGTGAAAGTGCCATCAAAAGATGCCGGAGGGCGCCCGTTACCTCGTATTTGACCGCGGGTTTGGGTGAGGCTCCGCAGGAACCGGAAGGGAATTTTTGCGTTAAATCAAGGCAGGCACGAAACTTGCGTGGGACGTCGCAGCAACACCGGAGGCATTGCCATGCCAATACTGCTGCCACCCAAACAGACAGGAGTCGGCCGCGCCAAAGCCGCACGCGCCCGCAAGCGTGAAACGTTCCCCGCGATTGACTGGCTCGGACTTTGGGCGATTTCGCTCGGGTTGTGCGCAGTCGTTCTGGCGTGCATCGCCGACGTCATGGGTGACGACAATATCGGCGCCGCCTTCATCCTGATCGGGACCGCCGCAGTCATTGCACTCATCGTGTGCGCCGACGGGGAGTCCGACGAGCAAACCTAGCCTGCAAGCCACAATCGTTCATGGCGCGCAATACTCCTGGCGCGCAATATTCATGGCGCGCGATATCATGGCGCGCAATATCCGCACCGCGTGCGCCGTCATTGGGCCTGACTTTTTTATAAGCCGGGCTTGAGACCGAACACACAGCGCCGCGATCCGTCAGGCCGTCGGCATATCGTGACTTGACCATCGGGCGGCGCAACCGGCATCGCCTCATCAAACGGCACGAGCTCACCGTCGATCATCCAGCCGCTCGCTGTCGACGAAATGCGCGTGTAGCTCTTGCAGTCGTAATCACCACAGCACCATTCGCCGGCGCCATTCTTGAAGGCGCCGCGATTGACCCAGCTGTCATGTGCCAGGGCTGTGGTAGGCGTGAGAAGGGCGGCGACAAGGACAAGCAGTGAGCAGACCAGTGCTCGCGACATCGGTGGCCTCCATGTAAATCCCCCGCGTCTACTGTGGCGTCCCGTACTGCTCCTCGTTCCCCCGTGATGGTTGGCTGCCGGCTATTGTTCCGTTGCGGCCAACTCGTTTGCACGCAAGCTTTTTTGCGAGCCTTTTCTGACTGTGACGAATCAAGCCAACTTGAAAATTCTAACACGAGTGCGTCTTTTATACGTGTAAATTGTGCATTGCGGCATTGCAGCCATGCATCGGTGATCGAGGAAATTGTGGCGAACGCAGACAAAAGTCTGACAGCAAAATTCTGCGGCAAGGATCCGGCGCGATGATGCAATCGCGTTGGCAATTGTGGCGCGATCGTCGCGGCCGTGTGTCGTGGCTGCGCGCCGGTACGCTTGTAGTGCTGCTGATGCCACTCGCCAAAGCAGTCTTTCAGGCGAATGAAATTGCGCACGGTGCGCGGCCGCTCAATGAATTGATTCATCGCGCCGGATTCTGGGCGCTGGTGTTTCTCGGCGTGACGCTCGCCGTGACGCCGTTTCGGCGCATTTTGCGCGCCGGCAATCTGATCGATGTACGACGGATGCTCGGCGTCGGGACGTTCTGCTACATCGCCGCGCATCTCGCGCTGTTCTTCGCCGACCAGAGCTACAGTCTCGGAAAAGTCATCCACGAAATCACGCACCGCGTTTACCTGATCGTGGGTGCGGTAGCCTGGCTGGGGCTTGCCGCGCTGGCCGCGACCTCGACGGATGGCATGGTGCGCCGACTCGGCGGAAACCGCTGGCGGCGCCTCCACCAGATCATTTACGTCATCGCGCTGCTTGCGCTCATCCATTATTTCCAGCAAACGAAGGCCGACGTGACGGTGCCGACCTTCGCGGCGAGTCTGTTTCTCTGGCTGATCGTCTATCGCGTGCTCGCGTGGTGGCAGGACACCAGCGAACTGACCACCTTGAGCCTGATCGGGCTTGCCGTCGCTGTGTCGGTCGTCACGTTTATCGGCGAGGCGGTCGGTCTTGCGATCGCTTTTCATGTGTCGCCACTGCTTATTCTCGGCACGATATTCGATTTCGATGCCGGTATCAGGCCAGGCTGGCAGGTGCTGGCTGCCGGCCTTGCGGTTGTCGTGATCGATGCCGTGATGGGGCGATGGAAACGCCGCCCGGCGCGAACGCCGGCCGTTGCCGCGGAATAAAATTCCGTCAAATCCTGCGGCTGTCGTAGGCCCAGTGCAGCAGCGCCTGGCGCTGCCGGCGCCGGCACAGCAGGTCGCCGGGCTCGCAATATTTCTGCACCTGCCGGACATGGCGCCAGATTGCCTTCCAGCGCTTGATCTGCCGCCGGTCTTCGTCCGGCAAGCGCCGGCCCATGTAATAGCGGCAGTACCACTGGAACCAGCCGCGTGGATCGTCCGGATGGATCCAGCCTTTGCGTTTCCATTCGGAAAGCGGCTGGCTGGCGTTGACGCCGAAGAAATTGCACGCGCTGTCGCGGCCGCGTGGCGAAAGCCTGGCGCCGGCAAACCACGTTCTGGGAAATTCGCGGCGGCAATCGGTCATGTACTTGCCACCGAACACGCCCAGTTTGAGCATTTGCGCGGGGGTGAGCTGCGGTTCGAACGCGGGGTCGAAAGAGCGGCCGGCCGCTGCGCTCAGGGCGTAGCGATAGCCTTTCTGCATCCTGTCGTTGACGGTGATGGTCCGCTTGCGCATCAGCGCAATTAACTAGGCTTGCTTGCGCTCCGCAACCGGCACGGCGGGCTTGTGCCACAACGGCTTGAGACGGCCGGCCGCGTTGATCAGCGGGTCGACCAGCTCGCCTTTCATCGTATGCGCGTCCGGATAATCGCCAAACCCGAAGGTCAGCGGCTCGCGTTGTTTTCCCGGAACGTAGAGCGTGCCGAACATCCAGTCCCACAGCGCCAGGCACGAGCCGAAATTCTTGTTGAAGTGCTTCGGATTGGACGAATGATGCACCTGATGATGCGCGGGGCTTACGAAGATGCGCCCGAGCAGGCCGCGGAACGAAATCCAGACATGCGAATGCTGAAGGTGCACATAGGTGTGGATGAACAGCACCAGGATGATGTTGGTATCGTTCAGCGCATATTGGTGGGCTGTCTCGCCGAACATGTAATTGCCGAAGCCGTTGGCGACCGCAGCCGAGAAGGCGAGAATATTGACGAACACCCAGGTGTAGACCGGATGCACGCGGAAATTCGTGAGCGGGGTCAGCACCTCCGCGTTGTGATGCACCTTGTGGAATTCCCACAGGAGCGGCACCTTGTGGCTGAGCCAGTGGTTGAACCAGTAGCCGAGCTCGTAGGCGAGAAACAGCATCGCGGTGACGACCGCGCGCGTAACATAGACGGGTAACGTCGATGGTGACACCGGTCCCAACAGCGCGACCAGGCCCGCGATGATGCCGTTCGAGATGAACTGGTAGGACAGCACGGCCCAGCCGAACATCACACTGTAGACGAAGACGTTGAAGATCAGGTAGCCGATGTCGGCTTCGTTCGAGCGGCTGTGCAGAATTCGCCGCGGGAACAGCGCGCGCAGGATCGTTTTCAGCCGCACGCGGCGGCCGCGCCTGACGCGCTGCCATGTGAAGAACAGCGTCGCAACCAGAAGCGCAACGGCGAGCGACGTCAGTGAAAAATGCGAGCCGAGCGAGAACAGCAGCTTGCCGATCTGACCAAAAATGAAACTGATGCCGGCCGTGAAATCCAACGCAGTCTCCTGTCGTGACAGGCCTGAATGTCTTATCGAAGGGTAAAGATTGGGTTAGGCACCGATATTGACCGGTCAAATTGCGGAGTATGGGTCCCCTCATTCGCGGGGACGACGGCAGTGGATGTGTCATTCTTACGCCAGCAAATCGGCGTATTCCGGGTGCCGCTCGATATAGGCCTTCGCAAATGGACAGACCGCGATGACCTTCAGTCCCTGGCCGCGCGCGATGTCGAGGACGCCGCGGATCAACTCCGAACCGATGCCACGGCCTTCGAGCGCCTTGGGAACCTCCGTGTGCAGGATGGTAAGAACGCCATCGGCACGCTTGTATTTCGAGAACGCGATATGTCCGTCTGCATCGAGTTCGAAGCGGTCGCGTTCGGTGTTGTCGTGAACGTTACTGGCCATGGATTATGAATCCCGTCATGTCACGGTCTCTGCACAATCGTGATCTAACCGTAGGTCGGTTCCCGCCGTCATTTCTGCAAGGAGTTCCATGCCCAATCTCACGCTCTATCATGCTTCGCAGTCGCGTTCGTCCGTCGCGCTATGGATGCTGGAGGAAACAGGCCAGCCCTACGACATCAAGCTTCTGCGGCTGAGTGCCGGCGACAACCTGAAGCCCGACTATCTTGCCATCAATCCGATGGGCAAGGTGCCGGCGCTCAAGCATGGTGACACCGTGATCACCGAGCTCGCCGCGATCTGTACGTATCTTGCTGACGAATTTCCCGACAAGAAGCTCAACGTGCCGATCGGCTCGCCGAAGCGGGGCACCTATCTCAAATGGTTGTTTTTCGGGCCGGGTTGCCTTGAGTCCGCGATGGTCGACCGCGCCGCGCCGCGCAAGGACGCGGCCGACCGCAAGATGCTCGGCTATGGCGACTTCGACACCACGATGAATGTGCTGGCCAGGGCGGTCGAGAAGGGGCCGTGGCTCATGGGCGATCAGTTCACCGCCGCCGATGTTGTGATCGGCGCCAGTATCCGCTGGGGCATGATCTTCAAGCTCGTTCCCGAGCGTAAGGAATTTGTCGACTATGCCGCGCGCATTGCGATGCGTCCGGCCGTGCAGCGCACCGAGGCGAAGAACAAGGAGCTGGACGCAAAGGCGGCTTAGTATTTCTTTGTCATGGCCGGGCCTGTCCCTGCAAGTCGGGTCTACCCGACTTGCAGCGGTAACCGATGCAGAACTCGGGCAAGCCCGAGTTCTGATGCCATCCACGTCTTTCAAACTCGCAAAATCGCGAGACGTGGATGCCCGGCCCATAGGCGTGCAAAGCACGCCGTCCTTTCGGACGGCTAAGGCCGGGCATGACGAAGAGGGCCGCACCACTAAGACGCCTTCGGCCGCCACCCGTCGAGGTCCGCCTTCGGCGGCCACCTCAGGGTGGCTGCGAAAAGTCAGGAACTGTGGCTTTGCCGCAGCGCTTTCCGATTGCGCGTGAGCGATGCGGCCAATCCCCAGACGATCATGATGACGGCCGGCCAGAACGTGAAAAAGGCGAGGAGGCCGGGACCCACCGGGTTGGGATTGGGATCGCTCAGCAGTCCAAGCGCGGCCGCGGCGATGATGAGGAGCAACGGGCCCGTTCCGACGATCAAGGTTGCGAGCCCGATCCAGAACACGAGCGAGAGTGTGAATCGCGGCGCCGAATCCATCGGGGCGCAGACTAGCGGTCAATTGCAAAGTTGTCGTGGATTCCCGCTGGAGCCTGCACCGGGGTTGGCGAAGAAGGACAAGGAGCTGGACGCAAAGGCGGCGTGAGTTGTGTCCGAAGCGGTGCACAGTGGCGCCGGCATCCTGAGGCGTGAGCGCAGCGAGCCTCGAAGGATGAACGGCCGCCACCCTTCGAGGTCCGCCTGCGGCGGCCACCTCAGGGTGACGGCAGAAACCCGGGCAAGCCCGAATTCTGATGCCATCCACGTCTTTCAAACTCGCAAAGTCGCAAGACGCGGATGCCCGGCACATAGGCGTGCAAAGCACGCCGTCCTTTCGGACGGCTAAGGCCGGGCATGACGAAGGGGGTTGCACCACTAAGACGCCTTCCGCAGTTTCTCGCCGCCGCCGCGCAGGCCGCCAAGGATGGCGAGCGCGCGCGCCATCGAAAATTCGCGCGTCGTCTTGCTGAAGGCTGAGCCCGCATCCGGCATCATGTAGGCGTGCTTGATGCCGGGAAAAATGTGCAGTTCGACATTGCTCATGCGCGGCGGCACCGCGCGAAATGCCTCGAGCACCTCCGGCGGCGCCTGGTTGTCGTCATCGCCCCAGATAATGCAGACCGGCGTGGTTACGCCGTTGAGATCGCCGATGTAATCCTGCAGCCGGGTGCCGTGGCATGAAATGCCCGCGGCATAGCCGAGCCGCTTCGGCCCGAGAATGGCGTAAGGGCCGCCGTAGCAGAAACCTATGACGGCGGCACGGCCGTTAAACTCCGGCATCGCCTGCAATCCGGCCAGTGTATCCGCCATGTCGGCTTCGCCGGTCCTTATTTTTTCCGCCCGCGGCTGTCCGCGTTGGGTGGTGAGTTCGCTATCGGCGCGGGTGAGGGGGCCGGGGATCGTGCGCCAGAACAAATCGGGCGCCGCGGCGATGTACCCGTGCGCGGCAAATTCGTCGGCGAGATCCCGGAGATCCTTGTCGACGCCGTGTATGGCGCTCGCCAGCACCACCGCCGGCACCGGGCCGCTCGCGTCCGGCATCGCCAGATAGCAATCGAAATCGCTGTCCGCGCGTCCGTGGATCTGGATGGTCGTGCCCGGCATGTGGAGTGTTCCTGTGGTGTTGAGAGGCTGTCATGCGATGGCCGGGACTTCAGGCGCGGATATGGAAGTCCCAAACAACGTCGCATCGTAGTCCCGCGCGGCGCCGGAGGCGATGCAAGGAAACGCATACCGGTCATCAACAAAATTCACGAATGTGCGAGCGCGGCAGGCGTTTTTCTTGCCCGCGATCGTCTCATCGCATCCGGTTGGGCGCTCAAGTCCATGACCTTCCCGAGCCATTCGTAATAGGCCGCGAGCTCGCGCGGCGCGTTGGCAAAGACATCGTCGAAAGACAGGCCTTGAATTTTTCCAAAGATGAGCGCGTCGGCCGCGCGCCTCACATCTTCGGGTACATCGGGCCCCACGTGGCCCATGCAAATATCAGGGTCGGCGGAGCATCTGCGGGATTTGCGGCACACCGCCTTGATGCAAAGAGCCGGGAACTTGAGGAAATGCGCCCGCATGCGCTGGAAGGCGATGTGCGCGCGCTCTTCCTGTTCGGGAGTGAGCTCACTTTCGTCTGGTGTCATTGGTGGGTTTCCATTTTGGTCAGCCGTTATTGTTCTCGCGGCGCGGGTGCGTCCGAGTTTTGGCGAATGGCCTCGCCCAAAGGCGAGGGGACGGCGCGCCAGATGGCGCGAGAGTCCTTGATCTGCACGCCTTCTTGCGAAGGCGTGGCGCCCTCCGGCGCGCCGTCCGGCGTTCTCCTTCGGCGTCGGGCCGCGCTTTTCGTGACCGTCCGAATGATGGACGGCCTCCGTCAGCCAGCTCCTGGCGGGCAGCCCGTATTGGCCGCCAGGCGGA
>DATAPP010000084.1:0-2904 GCA_036265125.1 Pseudolabrys sp.
ATAGGAGACCTCGAGCCCACGCTCGGCAAGGAGTTCCTCCACGTCGCGGTAGCTCAGGGTGAAGCGGAGATAGAGCCAGATAGTGTGCTGGATAATCGACGGCGGAAAGCGGTGGCGGCGATAGGAGAGCAGGGCCATGCCCGAGATGCTATCCTATCCATCGTTCTCGCGCTTATCCGTTTCCGTGTTTCCGTGACAATGCCGGACAGAGCTAAGCCCGCCTGATCATAGGCAAATGGTGACGAGAGGGCAATTGATGCCTAGCCGACAGATCGGTTCTCAAATGAATTGCCTGATCGTCGGCCCTAGGCTGTGAAGAAAGCAGCGTCGAGCGGGGGGAGCTCGACGCTGCAGCCCGCAAACGGGCTTGGCCGAGCTTGGGGGAAACTAAGCTGGGCCGCACGAAACCTACAGCGCGATGGAGAGATCGCGCAATTACGTTTTTTAATCAGGGGTTTCGCGCTCTCTGCTTCATCGAGCTGGTTACGTCGCTGGCGTCGCGTCCACCTTTGAACGCGCCCGGCCTCTCGACTTCGCCGACGGAACAGGTTCCGGTTCGGCACTCAACAGAAAGAACGCCTCAATGCAATCGCATAAGGCGTTCCTTCTTTTGTCCGACTTCAGTGTCTGGGGGAGACACTGGTCAAGTTGTCGCTTCAGTGAACCGTAAACTGGTTCAACGCGGTAGAAGTGTTGCTTTGTGTGATGGCAGCCGTGGCTGGGGAAAACTGGTTAACCCCCCCAGCTCCATTGCTGCCGTTGGCAAATTGCGCCAAGTTTGTGGGAATCTGGCGGTTGACAGCACCGGCGGTAACCTTGTCAAGCTGACCATCGGCCAACCTTACAGGATCCTTAGCATTCGCCGCGCCGATCGAGACCAGTAATGCAGCCGCAGCGATCAAACCTATTAGCTCACCACTCATCATCCTCTCCGTTTCGCGTGGGGGTCGCTTTGAACAGGATCGCAGAGCGATCCATTTTCCCTTCTAAAGATCGCACAATTTCGTTACAAGCGCGCAAACGTCGTAACTGCAATGGGCCTGACCCGGCAAAGAGTGCTTCAAAGGAGGTACTCATTTCGGATCGGTGCGCAGGTAGAGCCTCAGGTAAATAGATGCGGTGCTCGGGAACGCGTGCACAATCATCGCCTTTCGGCTAGGTCCCCCTGATGCGAAGGCGTTAGCAAGAGAGTTCCAACCGAAGTTCGAGGAGATCGATCTCGTGACTCTCCCGAACCATCAGATTTACCCGGTATTCTCTAGCAAAGGGCACAAAAAATCCAGTGGCGGAAATTCAGGCTCAGGTATCCGCACTCTTTACCTATTCTTTACATTCGTCGTCAGTACAATTATGCCGTTTGCAGTACTCGGTCAGAGCTGCAATGGCGCCGCCGCCGAAAGCGAAGTTGTGAACACGAGCACAAAACTCGACGTAATGGATCGTGTCTGGGTCTACCGTATCGCGGTAATCACCTTCTCCGAACACGTAAACGGACAACTTAGCGATGTTCGCAAAAGCGAGCTCTATTGGAGCAAGAGCACAGGCTTCTGGCGTGGCGGGTGGGCGTTTCGGTGGCAAGGGATTCCGATTCACAGCCATGCGATCCAGGAGGCTCCGATCAAACGGATCGTCAATCAGCTGGCGGACGGTTTACATGCTACACGGTAGGTCAAACCCCTCGTAGTCGAACCTCCGCTGTTGGCTTTGTCACAGGAATCGGATCGAACGAGAGCGATGGGCAGGTTACCATGAGTCATGGTTCAGCTTTCGTATCGCCGCCATCGCTTTCCGGCCGAAATCATTCAGCACGCGATCTGGCTTTATCTCCGCTTCACCCTGAGCTACCGAGATGTCGAGGAACTACTCGCCGAGCGTGGGCTCGACGTCTCCTATGAAACGGTGCGGAGCTGGGTCCTGAAATTTGGCCCGCTGATCGCGCGCAAGCTGCGGGAAGGCCGCCCACGCCCGAGCGCGCGATGGCACCTCGACGAGGTGTCGTCAGCGTTGCCGGGAAGCGGATGTACCTATGGCGCGCCGTCGACCACGAAGGCGAGGTCGTTGACATGCTTGTTCAGCGTCGCCGCGATACGCACGCGGCACTCCGGCTGATGCGCAAGCTGTTAAGAAACAGGGCTTCGCACCGAAGTTGCTGGTCACCGACAAGCTGGGCTCCTATGGCTCGGCTTTCCGGCGACTGCGCCTCACCTGCCCTCATGATCGGGGCCTCAGAAAAAACAATCGCGCCGAAAACTCCCATCAAGTCGTGCGGCGACGAGAGCGCAAAATGGAACGGTTCAAATCGTCTCGATCCGCGCAGCGATTTCTCAACATCCATTCCGCCGTCCACAACACCTTCAACCATCAACGACATCTCGTCTCTCGGTCCACACTTCGGACCCTTCAGAGCCGAAGCAGCCGCCTAGTGGCAAGATGCGGTTGCCGTCGAATAAACAGGGTCTGACCTCGCCGCCTCTCTGCACCCCGCCCGTTACCGTGACAATGCCATCTCGTATCGCCGGGCGACATCATCTCGGAATCGGCGGGCGACTTCGTCGGAATCTGCACCGCCCGGAGTAAGCCTTAGCGCTCTCAGCCCTGCGTTGGATCCAATAGCGATACTTACCCCTATTGTAGGAGTAAGCTTGTAAGCATTGGACCCAGAAGGGCGCCGGCGACACGTAGCGGCCAAGCCGATACAGCAGCCCCCAAACAACCAGTCGTGGCCAGATCCTGCTCGGAATGCCAAACCAGAACGACGACGACGCCGTCCTGTCCGCATCGCGAAACGCGCAGGTTTCTCCCCAACCTTCGTTGAAAGCGGCGATGTAGTCGACCGTTTGCCGCTCCCGGCCGATGCAATGCTCCACAATTGCTTGCGGTATCCAATATCCCTTGGTCCCACTC
>DATAPP010000085.1:0-6298 GCA_036265125.1 Pseudolabrys sp.
GGGTGTCTCCAATAGAAAGAGCCGCAGCGCATTGTGGCTTTTCACTGCGGCTCCTCCTGCGATCGTCACGGGAGTAGGGGCATGGGCGACAACCGCGAACGGATTTTACTTCGAGAAAGATTCTGTCAGCGCGAAAGCGAACGCTGGAACCGCGTTTCGGAAAAGAAACGTGGCAACGTTGCATCCTGACCACATATGTCAAAATACATCGCTAACAGAGAAAAGGCCTGTGCCCTGACCACCTCATTTAGTGGCGCCCAATGGCACCAGCTATCAAATCTCTGTCGCTAAAAGACAAGACCGCGAGGTCTTGGTGCGCCATTCCTGCACTGACTGCGTGGGGATCGCTATGCCAAATAGGCCCAAAGACATTCAATCGCACGATGCCACTAGATCAACCCGGCGCGCCATCCTGGCCGGTGCTGTTGCTATTCCTGCGCTAGAGATCCCGGCGTTAGCCACGGGACTTGATCCAGTAATCTCTGCAATCGAGAGGGCGCGAGAAGCCAATGCGGCAGTGCAGGCGCTGAGCTTATGCGACGACGATGAAATTAATGCTGTGTGCGATATGTGGAGGGATGCCCACCGTGCCGCATTCAGAACAGTGCCAACAACAGCAGCCGGGGCCGTTGCTCTCATCGGATATGCGATTGAGGTTGTGTGTACCCACGGCCATGGCGGTGCACTGGCGGGTGACGACCCGGTCTGGGAGCTGATCGGTGACGACAGCAAACTCGCAGGAAACAGTACGGTTGATCTCTTCCAAAGCCTCACTGAGTTTTTACGCAAGGCTTGACCTAGATGCCTAGCCACTGCGCTGAAATACGCATCGCTTGCTCGCGTGTCGTGCAGTAGCCGCGATTGTGGATTGAGGGCGGCTATGCGCGTGGAGTAATCGTCCACATCCAGTTGCGATCTGACGGTGCGGCGGGTGTCACGAAGATACGCCCGACGCAGGCGCGGGCTTCATCGAGCACAACGTAATCATCATCCGGCCACGGCTGTCCGTAGTGGCGAGTGGTGCTTTTGAGGATTAGATATGACATGGCATTGCTTGGAGGATAAGAAATAGGAGGTTTGCATGTTACGCAAATTGACCCTCGCGGCCACGATCTTGGCGGTCCCGACCTTTGCGATCGCGCAGGTCCAAAGCGGTGTGCAAAGCGGCGTGCAAGGCGGTGTCCAGAGTGGTGTGCGCAGCGGATTCGATTATCGTCCTGCCGCGAATGACAGTCCGCGCCAACGGCGTTCCCCATATTACAGCTCGTGCTGGCGAACCACAGTGACGCGGGGCGTCCGCACAGTTTGGAATTGCCAACCTGTCCCTCCGCCGTGACTGCGGGTGAAGCATGATGCGGCCAATAACTTCGGCGTTGGTGATCACAACGCATCGTCATGCTGCCCCGAACTAATCTTCCGGCTCGTACTTGCTGAGTTTATTGGCCAGATACAAAAGGCCGACCACGGCAACGAGCAAACCAAGGGCGATAAGTGAGAAATGCATGACACTCGCCTAGTTTTTGACCGGCCCTGACCTTGCGATCTTATTGTCGGCTGCGGTCTAGTCGAGTGACGAGATGACGCAACTTGCGTGCACTCCACGGCATCAGTGCTGCCTTTGTGTCGCCGTAAAGCGTCGTTCCTATTCGACGAGGCAACAAAGGGGTCACGTCGTCTTGAACCGGCGTGGCCCCGATTAATTTAGGCGTGTATGGCCTTTGCTACCCTAGAGAAGCAATTTTGGTCCTTCTCTTTCAATTCATTCATGGCTTTTTTAACGCTTCCTCGCCACCGGCTTGGTAAGCGCGCAAAAGCGTACTCATCTCCGCCCAGTCATCGTCTGACATGCGACAGAGATCGCACAAATTTACTAATTGCTGGTTAGGCGTGCGCGTCGAGAGCGGACTAGCTTCTTGATTCCGAATTGCTTCTGAAACGAAAGTTCATTGGTTTTCCTGCGATTGCGTCACCTAGATCAGGACTGAACGCCAGTGGAGTACACCGCCTAAATGTTTCCATAACGGCTATGCGGTAGATAAGTCTGCGTTCGACGGAAACTGTTCTGTTTTCATATGTGACGTGCGCCTTACCAAATATTCTGCCATCGCGGGTGAAACTCAGCCGAACTGTTAAGTCCGCAGGACCAGAAATATTAGTCGCCTTCCAACAAGCGCGTACTGCCGCATAAATATCCGGGATTGAATTGAGTTCCTTTAGAGTATCTGCCCGGGCATGCCCAGGGAGCAGGGCTATCGCAATCATTTCAACCAGAATTATCGCACGAGTGAGTTGCATAATATTCTGACGGGTCTATCGCGTTTATTGGACAATTTGCTGGGCACGCAGAAAGGCCATTGGCCTTCAGGCGCTCGCCGCTGCGCCTATTTAAGGACCGTCAGGCGCAGACGGCAATCAGGTATCCCTATTTACTTCACCACACGCGGGCGCTCGGAGAACGCAGCGCGTGGCGCTTCGGGCTGCGCATCCTCAACTGGAACGGCCTTAGCTGAAACGGTGCTTGGCTTTCGGGGCGATATGATTGATTCAAGGTGGATCGCCCACTTGTCGAGTGCTTCGCTTTTATCGGCTTAAAGTTTCTTGCCGAAGCTTGTTTCGTTTTCATCGCCTGTCACCGCATAGGTGCGGATCAGCTTCGGGGGCAGGTGGTTCAGGATCGCTTCCGCTGTGAACGGCGACACACCAAGCCCACCCAGGCCGGTGCGAACCGTGCGGCGAATGTCGTGCAGTGTCCATGGCTTTTCCGGCTTCAGTCGCCTGTCTAGGCGTTCCTTGGAACGTGACCATCCGGAGTAGCCGCCTTTGCCCTCGCCAAAGACGAGATCACGATCGGCGCGGTGGGGAATTTTCTCGATCTCCGACAACGATAGATCGGACAGCGGGACAACGTGTTGCGTCTTGTTCTTGGTTCGCTCTTTCGGAAGCGTGATTGTCTTGGCTTCGGTATCAATTTCGGACCAGCGCAGCGAGGCTACATTTGCCACCACTAAATCACGAGCAACTGGTCACGCTTACTCGCGTGGCTGTCCGACTTTTGTCCACGCTGCGGCACCAATAAGTGGGCCGCGCCCTTGCCACCAGGACGCGGCCAGCCGGAGGGTGATTAGGTGGCAGCGGCTGGTTGAAGCCTACACCCGAATTTCTGGCACGGGTCGCAGCATTTTACCGCGAGCAATTGTGTCGGGCGTCACAAAACGGTGCAATAGCACCGTAGGTGTGATTCATCGCACAGCGAAACCGAATTAGGTCTCAGAGTGTGCGTGGGCGAGACGCCGAACATCTCAATATTTCGGCCGATCGTAGGGGGATCGCTGTGGGGTGTACGCAGCGGTCCCTTTTTGTGACGGCTAGAGCGGCGACAAACAGCGTGCGGCAGGTAGCTCGGCAGATCGTCGGATGGATGATGCCCCCGAGGCGGGGGCGCCTTTTATCCCACTACTCGGCGATGAAGGAATTTATCAGTCTATCGAGTAAGTTCCCCGCCGATCCCGTTTGGTCTTGATCGCCAGCAATATCAATGGTGGCTATCCGCTTTTTCGGGTCGCAGCTGAAGGCGATGCGGAAGTGGTGCGTCTGGTCTCTCACCCGGAGATCGGGTTCCCCAGTCCACTGGCTCGTTTTTACCTCGGAGTCAGTGAAGCCAAACTGCGCTACGATGTCCGCGACGCGCCTCTGACACTGCTCAGCGGATACGATTGAGTTTGGCCAATCGACACCGGCGTAGGCCTCCCGAAAACTGCGATAGTCATCAGCCGCAGCCAACGTCGTCGGCAACACGAGGATCAAAACAACGTGCTTTAGCATTCCTCCCACCCGCGACGACTATACCACGCGTTGATGGATACCTTAAACTTTATCCGCGTGGGGTGGGGGCCGGAATTTTGGCACGCAGTTACGGCGACGCGGGTTGGAAAATTAAACTGGCCCCGGAGAGAATTCTGGAAAGCAGTGGCGGAGACGCAGCCGGTGAGTCCGCTTTTGCCGCATGTGATGGTGGCGGACCTCGCCGATGGAGGCAGCGCCAGTAGCGGTGATGGTCTCGTGTGTAGTCGACCCGGTACAGGCCGTAACGGGCGCAGACGTCGGATGGTCGCGCTCGCGGATTCGGCAGCACCATGACTGGATTCTCTTGCTCGGATTGCGGCGCGACGGCGAGATCGGGCAGCTCTACCTGTGCGAGCTTCGGCGCATCCTGCGCGAGTGGCAGCGTGGACAGGTCGTCAATCGGGCCATCTAGCGATTGAGGGTGCGGCACCGCCGGGATGTCATGCCAGCGGTGCTCAAAAGTGTCGGCGACAGCAGCGCCAACGGTCTCAACGGTCTGTTTTTTCCACGATGAGACATTGCCGTTTGCGTCGACCGCCGCCGATTGCCCCGGCACCAGCGTGATCGGCGGAGACACTGCAAACGACAACCAGATCATCGACCCTGCGGCCGCGGCCACGCTGCTTGATGCCAACACCTGCATCGCTTGCATGACTGCAATCGTCGGCACGATTCATGGCGACGAAATGACAAATCTCGCGTGCAACGCAGCAATCGGCAATATGGTACCGCCACATCATATTCAAGGTCGTTTCGATGTGCGGTCTCCGGCAAATCCTTGCAGTGGCGTAGTCGGGGCCGCGTGCCGCCTTCGAAACCAGCATGGCCTTCCGGCACTGGTCTAAGCCTTCGGCCAGTTGCTCGATATCGCCTTAAGACGGGCAATTCGGTCGCGCCGGTCAGCATCAGCATCGGCCATATCGGTTGCCTTCCTTTTCAGATTTGGCAGCGCGGTTGACTTGGCGGGGCGATTTGAGAGGGGCACGCGACGCAACTCACCGGACAATCGCTTGCAAAAAGAGGCTCTTTCAATCCACTCGACCGTTCGAGGAACGTGCTCTCGATAGCGGCGTTCCTTCTTGGGGCGCAAAGCCGGGAGAAAGAACGATGAAGATCATTTCAATCGTAATGGGCGCCGCCTTCGTGACCCTGTTGAGTCCCGTGCCTGCCAGCATTGCGCAAGTGGATAACCAAGACCGAGACCAATACCGTTCCGATGAATCGCAAGCTCAGTCTCCAAGGGGATGGAATTCGGACAGCGACCGCGATGGGAACCAGTCATGGCGCCAGCGCCACATGGAGAGAATGATGGGCGAGCGCAGGCGCGGAGAAAATATCGCCGGGGGCGCTCGCTTCAACTTCAGGCGCGGAGATGCGAGCATCGACGTGCGATGTCCCGCCAGCGAAGACCTCCGAACTTGTGTGGAAGCGGCGACTCAGCTTTTGCGACAAGTCCGGAACTTACAGAATTCCAGTGTGTTGCCGGGAACAAGCGGCGGCAATAGTCCGGGCAGCGCCAATCCAGCCAGCCCCGGTTTCACTCCTAATAAAGGCGGGCAGGATTAGAAGTGAATACACACCGCCATACAGCAGCGAAGAGCTTCTGCTTTTGCCCGGACACTCCTAGAAGACGATTACGCGACCGCCCCTGACTGAAGGGCCGGAATTCAGTCCCGCGGCGCGAGCGGATTTTGTCTCACGCCACGCGGCACCCTCCGGTGCCCCAGTGTGATTATCGATGCGCAGTCAGCCGCGTCAGTGCGAACGGTTGCGAATTGCCTGATCAAGCCGATCGATCTCCCGCTCATAGTCGTCGGGGGTGGCGTCCTCCTGATCCTCGTCGTGGATTGGATGCTGTTCGTTGCCTCCATCAGGGCGTGGTATGAAGCCGCCGTCGGTAGGTTCCTTACCGGTAACCGCCTCATCGTCTGGGGGTAGGGAATCCGGCGGAGCTTCCGGCAGACCCCGTCGGCGCAGGTCATCGGGCAACAGGTCAGGCGCGTTATTCGTCTCCAGATCTGGCGCTTGGCGCCGCGGTCGCGGTTGATCAAGCATGGTCTGGCTCCCTCTTTCTTGGTGTCGGGACTAACGCCGCCCCATCCGCGGGGTTCCTATGACTACGTTGCCCCGTTCTGATATTCGAAGGAGCCGACGCTCGGGCATGACTTAAAGACAGGGTCGGAATTGTGCCGGGCGAACACTGGGGTCTTAAAGACAGGGGCTGATGAGGATCGATGACGGCCTCGCCGACGCCGAGGTCTGCGCGGCTGATGGCATCGTCACAGATCGTCAAAGCCACCAATGGCCAAGTGCGAGATGTTTTCTAGCAATTCGTTGGCACCACTCAATAAAGTCGGTGCTCGAAATTCCGAAAATTGTGCTTTCCGTGTCCGAGGTTGAAAAAATTCGCCGACTGCACATCGAGGCCAGCCTCATAGTCAGGACCTAAATCGGG
>DATAPP010000086.1:0-2742 GCA_036265125.1 Pseudolabrys sp.
CAGTCGATGCAGGATCTGGTGGCCGGACAGATCGACATGATGCTCGACACCCCGGCTCTATCCTTGCCGCAGTTGCGCGGCGGCACCATCAAGGCCTATGCCGTCACCGCCAAGAGCCGCTTGGCATTGGCGCCGGATATCCCGACCACCGACGAGGCCGGGTTGCCGGGATTCTACTTTTCCTTCTGGCACGCGTTCTGGGTGCCGGGCGGCACGCCGAAAGAAATCGTCGCGGACCTCAACAAGGCCGTCGTGAAAACCTTGGACGATTCGACGATTCGCAAAAAGCTCGTCGAACTCTCGCAGGATATCTTTCCGCTCGACCAGCAGACGCCGGAAGCGCTCGGCGCCTTCCACAAGGCCAAGATCGAGAAGTGGTGGCCGATCATCAAGGACGCCGGCATCAAGGTCGAATGAGTCGTGACACTCAATGCGGGCCAATGTGGCCGCCAGTCCACTTAGCAGGACGCTGAAATTTGCGACGTTTGGTCCTGTATCCGGATTTTGAATCCGGCTTGGTGTTCTCTGTTGTGCATCATTGATGCGCAGCTTCTCAATCGCTGGATCGCACGTCAATCTTTCAAATACCGGAGCTTGACGCTATTATAAATTTCGCCGATGCCGTTATAATCGCAATCACGGCTAGCAACTTCGCCCGGAGACGTGCGGAGCCGCATACTACGGAACAATATTTCAGCGAAGCTGATCATGTGACCGACATATGGGAACGGATCGCCCTTTTCATATAAAACGTCTATACTTCGACTCAAACATTGCCACGTTTCTTTCCACTTTGATACCGGCTGATTGGCGAATATCAGTCGAAAGAGCCTGACGAAAAGCCACAATTTGATCGAACGAATCTCGTCGCCCCTTGGAATCACAACTTGTTGTTTTTTGTCAGGCCCATTCAACAGCGAAGTGCAACGGGGAGAGTTCTGGCGTTGAAGAAAACCTCGCGAGGAGTTCGGTAGCCGAGTATCTTTCTGGGGCGAGAGTTGAGTTTATCCTCGACCTCTTGGACATCGGTATCTGACACAATAGAGAGATCTGAGCTCTTTGGGAAGTACTGTCTGGATAGGCCGTTGGTGTGTTCGTTGAGGCCGCGTTCCCACGAGTGATAGGGTTTGGCAAAATAGGATAGCGACCCCAGCGAGGTTGCGATCTCGACGTGAGAGGCGAACTCTTTTCCATTGACGTAGGTGATTGTTTTGATGCGGTCGGCGAGCGGCAAAAGTACGCGCGTGCAGGCCCGTACGACAGAGTCCGCGGTCTTGTCCCGCAGCTTGGCGAGCTTGGTGTATTTGGATTTTCGTTCGACATGCGACATGACAGCGCCTCTGTGATTGGCACCGATAATTGTGTCGGCCTCCCAGTCTCCGATGCGGCTTTTGGCGGCGACAATGGAAGGTCGCTGATCGATGTCGACGCGGTTCGGAATCAACCCGCGCCCCGAATTCTTGCCTTTCCGCTTGTTGTATTTTTTGCCGCTGTGACGCAAGTGAAGATGCAGTGCGCCACCGTCTTTCTTGTCTTTCCAGACATGCTGATAGATGCGCTCGTGACTGATAAAGGCGACGCCATCCTTCGCCAGACGGCCGCTGATCTGATCGGGACTCCACTGCTCTCGCGTCAGTTTTTCCTCGATCAGCTCCACTAGCTCCGGCGTCATTTTGCGTGGCTTGTCCGAGGCCTTCTTGCGTCTGTGCGTGGCCTTCTCGTGCGCTTGCTTGAAGCGATAGCCGCGCGCCCCGGTGTTACGAACAAGCTCGCGGCTGATCGTCGACCGATCCACGCCAATCTTCCGCGCGATGTGGGCTTGCGAGTGGCCGCTTTGCAAGAGCGCATAAATCTGGCAGCGTTGTTCGCAGGTCAGATGGAGATAGCCTTCGGGCATTGTCCCTCCGTGAGATTTGCTGTCCCACGCAAGGATAGTCCTCCATCTGACCGCCAGAAAACCCGCATATACAGCACGGCTAAGTCTGGCAGGAGAAACGGTCAGCCTCAAGGGTGCTCGCTGCGCTCGCATCGCCTCCGGCGACTAAAGCCCTTGACCCCGACCCTTTCCCTGCCGTTCACTCCGCCATGCCGTCTATGCTGCACTGTTGCACTTCGGATTTGAATCGGCGAGCGATTAAAATCCTTCGGCATAGCGGTTGTTAGCGCGTATTTTAAACACGTGCCGAGACTTGCGACATCTCGCTATCGAGAGCGCTCTATGGCCGGGCGCAGCCGGCCGAATCGTTGGCGACTCTGCTGCTTGATCGCTTCGGCCGTGCGGAGTGATTGAAGGAGCTTCGGCTCTATGAAAATTCGATCGCGACCGATCCCACGGCACAGCCATGCCGTGTACGGTTCCTGGTCAGCGCCGCCTGCACGAACAGGACGCGCAGGTATTGATTGCCCTGCTTTGATATCCTGCCGAGGAGTGTGCGGTCTCCGGTCGAAATCTGTCTGGGCACCAGTCCGAGCCAAGCGCCGAAGTGCTCTGCGGTTGCACGAAGCAGTTCGACTACGCACCGATTTGCTATGTGAATCGGCCACTTCGCGCTACAGCCGCCGCAAAATATCAACAGATGATGAATTATCCGGGGTTAGCGGCGGGGCTGCCAGAGCGGCGGCCGCTCCGATGTCGAGGCCTTGCCGTGGAAGGAGAACGCGGAGGCCGGCCCTGCGAGCCTTCTTCATTCGTCGGGACGCCAACCCGCGGGAGGCAAGCGGTAGCCGAACGCGCCGATCATC
>DATAPP010000087.1:0-1903 GCA_036265125.1 Pseudolabrys sp.
TGCCGCTGCGATAACACGCCCAATATCCACAGTATGAACAGTACCGGCATAGACTGCCCAGGCTATAAGCGTCGTTTCGCCTGGGACCGGGATGCCGCTACATTCGATTGCTAACAAAGTCGCGAGGAGCCAAATGCCGTAGGTATGGACGAAGTGAAGCATCGGACCGCGATCGGCCGCAGCCTCCTAGAGCCGCTCCTCTCCGTTTTGTAGTTCACGACTTCTCTGCTCGTCCTGGCTCCGCTGCCGGTCGTGCTTTTTGGCTTCGTGTCGGCCGACGACACAGCCGGCCGCCGCGCCCAACACGCCATGGTGTCCAGCGTAATGGCCGGCAACACCGCCGACGACAGCACCCTTCAGACAACCTTTCGCGTCGGCATAACTTGCGCTTACCAGAAGTAAAATAGCTGTTAGCGTCGCGACCCTGATCTTCATTTTTCCTTCCGCCTCAATAGCCTTTATCCAAGATTTATCAGGCCATTTTGTTCCCGTCATATCCGGACCATGCCCGCTTTAACCCCGAAAGCGGACATTTGCAGCTACCGCATGTCCGCCTTGGGCCAATAGCGGCCATTTCGTCTGATTAGATCAGAACGCGCGTCGATGCACAGGACCTCCGTGACGGGCGTCTAATTCCTTATGCAATAACGCTGCTCGGCGCCCGGATGACACAAGCCTGGGCGGCAGGCATCGGTGCATTGATCCTTATTGTGGCCCCGGTCGGCGCATCCCTTCAAACAGGTCTGACGGTCAACCGTCAATCATGATGGCGGCGGCAGCATCGGCATCGCCTGTGGCGGCCGCTGCCTGCGCTTCCGACAGGCTCATAATTCCTTTCGCAGCGAAAGCAAAACTCGGCGGCAACGCTACTAACACAATGCACAACACAAAGCGCATGACGGCATTTCCCTTCTTCGCAGCTATTCGCTGCGAAATGAATGTCCGCTAAGGGCCATAAGCGGACATTGCCATGGAATTCACCAGCTGCGTTTCTCGGCGCGTGGTGTCGCGAACCCACTCCGTGATCCGCCACTAAAAGCAGGAACCCATATAGGAACCTCTGGTACCGCCGGTCTGGCCATACACTCCAGCTTGGTGGCTGCAACGGATCGCGCGATCCTGAGAAGTCTCGGGTCCCCGACCCGCTGTCGGCAAATTCTGAAACGTTCGGCCCGTCTGTGGAACGTACACCGACCCCGAGTTGGTCGCGCTCGGTGGGCTCACGATTTTCGATTTGGGAATACGCACGTGCTGTACTGTCCCGCTTGGCGATTTATATTTCGGCGCAAGCCATGGCTCCGGCTGTTCTCGTTTAGATATTTTCTGTTTGGATACTTTCTGTTTAGTCCCCTTTTCCGGAACCATGATGCCGTAATCATCGCTCAAAATATTGCCGGATTGCGCAAGCGAAGGTGTCGCCACCGCCGTCGAGAGAAAAATCAACATGATCATCGAAGGTCTGGGCATGATTGCCATTTTTGTCATTGTTGGCATCGTCCGTATTTGTCTTTACCTACTAGTTTCCAATTCCTCGACCTGTATCGCCCTCCGGTCATAGCTGGCCGCGAGGTTAAGCATCTGCGCACGTGTCTTGGGATCGCGAAAGGTCTCAGCCTGAAGGCGAAATTCTTCGGCGCGGGCGCGATACTGCTGACTGGCCTGCAATCGCGTTGCGCGCGCTCTACTTTCTCTTAAAAGTTCAAGCCGCTTTGTAAGGGAGTAATGAAAACTATACGGCGGCGCTGGCCGTGTCCGGCCGTGTCTACGCGCTCTTGGTTCAAAGGCAACGATACGCGACACATTACACCCCGAGTTGTCATCATGGGGCGGTCAAAGAAGCTCGAGGATCAATTGGCCTTTGGGGAAATAAAAGCCATTTCACCGCGTCATGACTCCGCTTGTG
>DATAPP010000088.1:0-4258 GCA_036265125.1 Pseudolabrys sp.
ATGACAATTCGCCCCGCCAAAACCCTGGCGATGTCTTCCGGCCGGATGTCCCGATATTCCGGCCACGGGGTGAGGATCATCAGCGCATCTGCGTCACGAGCCGCTTTCAGCGGATCGCTGAACCGCTCAATTTTCAATTGGCTGATGGCTGAATCCTGGACCGAAGGATCGTGCGCTTGAACTCTAGCCCCCTTGAGCTGCGCAATTGTAGCCAGAGAGGGCGAGTTCTTGATCGAGTGAGTATTCTCTTTGTAGGCAAGGCCCCACACCGCAATCCTGGCTTCCGGTTTTGAATCGAGTAGAGCGGTGCGAATGGTGCGCGCGGCCCAATCACGCCGGTGGCGACTGTTGTGGATCCAAGCACGCACAATGGATGCGTCGGTCGAATGTTCGGCAGCCAACCTTTCGACGGTGGCGAGATCGCGCTCGAGATTACCGCCGGCAATTCCGAGCCCCGGTGTCAGATAGCTGTGTTGACCGATACGCCGATCAAGCTTAAGCGCCGGTGCAATTTCCGACCAGTCCGCGCCGATATTCTCGCACAACTCGGCAAGCGTATTTGCAACCGTAACCGAGGCCACAAGGCACATGTTGATCGAAATTTTTGCGAGCTCGGCGCTTTCATACCGCATCGGCAGAATTGGGCATGAAAAGGCGCCGAGCAGAAGCGAATAGCGCGCATCAAGCGGTTGGTCAGGGGAGGCGCAACCGATGATGTACCGCTCAGGCTGCATAGCGCGCTCAACGGCGCGACCAAACACAAGAGTTTCAACCTGGTAATAGAGCCGTGCCGCCTGACGTACGTGAAGACCACGGGTAAAGCCCGGCGGCACCTGGCAAAGGATCACCATGATACTGTCGCGGCCAAGCACTTTGGCGACAGCCTCGATCAGGCGGCGAATGCCTGTTAGGTCGCTTTTACCGGTAGCATCGGTTGGAACGTCAGGAGCGATGTAGACAATATCGCATTCCGACAGGTGACCAATCTGGTCCGAAAAGCGCTGGTTCGCTCCGCTGGCCGCCAGAAGTTCGGGCAGACCCGGTTCGACTATTGGTAGTGATCCGTGTCCAAGCGCTTTCGTTAGGTTGCTATCAGGATCATAGCAAAGAACACGAAATCCTTTCGCGGCGACCGCAGTGGCCGAGACGATGCCAAGGTGTGTCATCCCGGCGAACCCAACCGTTGGCCGGTTCATGCCACGGCATCCTTCGTCAATCGGGTCAATGCGCGTTGAAGAATGAAATCATTTGATAGATCTGTCGACGCACGCTCAGCACAGAGTTTCTTGAAGTGTTCATATTCCAGGGCCCAGGTCGGATCTTCCTGCACCAGCGTGATTGCTATCTCGGGGGGATACCCGCTCGGCAATACGCGATGCCGATGACGGAATGTCGTTGGGCCCCATTTGCAGAGACTTTCAATGTGAGCGGTGCCGCGTTCAGCCAGGATGTCGCAGGTGAAATGATTGCGCCACATGCATAATGTCATCTCAAGTTCAATTCGTGGCTGCTGACCATCTGCAGCAATAATCGCGTGATCAGGTGCGCGATTCTCGAACCGATTTGCGCTGATCAATTTCAGGCCATCAAGAATGTCGCCGAACCAGAATCGGCAGGTATCCAGGAGATGTGACCCTAGATCCGGAATGACGCCGGCTCCCCGATCTCGCCACGCAGAATCGCGAACCAATCGTGCTGTTCCATTGCCGTAGAACATCCGGCAACTATAGATCGCGCCAAGTTCACCCGACGAAATGAGGTCGCGCATCCGCACGAAATGCGGCTCAAAGCGATGATTGTAGGCTGTATAAATGACGACGCCGCGTGATTGTGCACTCTGCTCCAGCTGTCGAATGTCTTTGTCACGGCGGGTCCAAAGCGGCTTTTCGATCAACACATGCTTGCCGTTGTCGATGCAATAGCGAACAAGATCGAATTTAGGCTCGTCGGGGGTACAGGCGAGAACTGCGTCGTACAGGTTAACGGGAACGTCGTGCAATGACCGATAGTCAGCACCTGTATTGGCTGGATCGACCGAGGCAACAAAGTCGGCGCCCGCGAAGCGCCGACGCTTGTGGCCCTGGACGCCGAGACCTGCAACGACTACCCGCATAAGGCTCAGGCGCCGTCGGCCTGTTTTTCAGCGGTGTCGATTTTTTTGCCGACATCATCCGGAGTGACCGGTGAGTTCCCGTCCACTTCGCACTCGCAAGCGGCTGCCATACTTCCCAAGATCGTTGCAATAACCGGGTTCTTCCCAATCAGCATCGCGAGCGTCGCATAAGCGAGTAGAGCGTCGCCTGCGCCCACGGCGTCGACCAGCCTGTCGACAAAGCTGTCGATAACGAAAAAACTATCGAGCCGTTCATGGCCGAGGCCGCGGCATGTCAAAACCCCACGGTCCCCCAACTTGAGAATGAGAAGTTTACACTTGGCCGAATCATAAAGCGCGGAAGCGAGAGGACGAATGCCCGAATCCTGATCGGCAAGAGCGAAACGTGCTTCGCGTTCATTGGGAGTAATCAAGTCGAAGTCGCTGAATTCGGTGATATTGCCCCATCTGCTCGCAACCTGGCTATCGGCAACACGATAACAATCGTTGGGAATCGCTTCGATGAATTTTGGAATTGTGCGGCGATTGAAGATGCCGTGACGAAAATCACTGAACACGACAGCGTCGACCGGCGTGTGGGCTATCGCATGAGTCAGCTGTTGCAGGACATGGTCTGCAATTGAGCTGTTATCCAAGGTATCGAGCTTTAAAAGCCGATAGCCACCCGCGACGATCGCATTTTTATTGACCGTCGGCCGCGTCGAGTCGATTATCGCGCGGCATTCGACGCCCGCTTTTTTCAGGTGATCCAAAACGAAATTCTTGTACGGATCGTCGCCGAGAATGGTCGAAAATATCACTTCGGCGCCCGCGGCTTTCATGTGCTCGGCGACGATTCCAGCTCCGCCGACAAAATCCGCTTTCTTCTCGAAGAGAACGCTCATCGTGGGCGTCTTGGTTTGCCCACCGATCATCGTGCCATAAGTATAGGAATCGACAATCGTGTCGCCGACCACATGGACGCGCTTGCCACCAAAACTGCCCAGCGTCTTTCGTAACATATCGAATGTAATGTTCTCGGCGTTCATAAGCGTCAGAAGCTTTTCCAGCTTCAGAGCCGGCGGAGCGTAGTTGATCAACGCGCTCGACGAATAGACGATGTCGCCAGGTGTAAAGAGCAATTCGCCACCGTATTCCTGAACGACTTCAAGCTCTTCTTGCGTGCGCGGGTGCAGGTCACCACTGGCGGTATACTCGTAGCCTTTCGCGAAGTAGTCCGGCTGAATCACGCGTAGATTTTCAAGCGGCGTCGCGTTTTCGTCGACTACGACGTAGTCGATCATCTCAAAAGCAGCGAGGTTAAGCGCGCGCAGATCCTGCGGCACGTGCGGACGGTACATGCCTTTGTCGATGTGATGATCTGCGGTGAGGCTGGCAATGAGGACGCTGGCTTTACTCTTTGCATAAAGCAAATGTCTGACGTGGCCCGGATGAACAATATCGAACACGCCGTGACACATAATGACCTTATCAGGCCGTGGGGCCGGCCCGAGAATGTTGCGTAGTTCCTTGGCCGACTTGATTTTATGCCGGTACTTTTCTGAAAGCGCGAACGTCATACCTGTTCTATCCGGTCGCCGGTTTGTTGCCGAGATATTGAAACCAAGTGCGGGTAGCTTTCTCGATGGAAACCTGATCCCAGAGAGGGGCGTCCCGCCAATGATCTATCTCCGCCAACATACGGGTAACGCCGTCCTCAAACGTGATTTTCGGCTCCCAGCCGAGAGTTTTGCGGATTTTTCCGATATCGGCGAACGTGCAATCTGGCTCGCCTGGGCGCTTGGGAACATAGACAACCTCGCCACCGAGTAACCCGACGAGGCAATTGATGGTCTGCGGGTTTCCGGCGCCGACATTGAACCGCTCCCCCACAACGTTTGATTCCGCAGCGGCGAGAAATGCACTAGCGACATCCGATGCATAAATGAAATCGCGACTTTGCGAGCCGTCCCCGACAACAGTGAACGGCTTGCCAGCAAGCTTCTGCTTCAGAAATACGCCAAACACTGCGCCGTAGACGCCGGTTGTGCGCACACGCGTGCCGTAGGCGTTGAAAATACAAATTGAACTGGCCGGCAGCTTATAGACTTTGTGCCAGTGAAAGACTGCCTGTTCGCCCTGATACTTCGAAAGCGCATACGGATA
>DATAPP010000089.1:0-1574 GCA_036265125.1 Pseudolabrys sp.
CGCCGCCTTGAGCCCGGCCTTCAGCAGCAGCGACGGCGGGATCTTCTGCAGTCATGACGTCGGCAAGACCTGGAAGCGCTTCGATCACGGGGTCAAGGCGGAGGCGACGATGATGGGCGTCGCCGTGCATCCTCGCGACCCTAGGCAGGTTGTTGGCGTGTCGAAGGCGGGCCAGGTCTTCACGACCGGAGACGGCGGGGATAGCTGGAGCGAGCAGAGATTACCCGCGGGCGCCGGCGATTGCTACGCGGTCGCCTGCGGCTGACATTAGTCTTGGCAATCCGAGGGCCTGAAGGTTTGCGCCTGTTTCGTAGCCGAGCGGCCCGGTCAATAAAGATGACAAGCAAACCCTACGGCCGGCGGCGGGCCGGTGAGCTAATCCACCTCACCGGCTCTTTTCTAAACTGGGCTGCCGCAATCAACGCCTGAAATCTTCCGTTGGCGTCATTGTCTAGTAGGAGGGAAGACATGAAAGCAGTCATCATCGGCGAGCCTTCGGGAGCTTCAAGGGAAGCGATCATGGCAGTGTATCCGCGTCATAAAGCTGTGGTTGACGCATTCAAAGCGAGAGGCGAGGTTATTGGCATAGGTCCATTTGCCGACCTGGGCAACATGGGGATTTTCAGAACACGCGAAGCCGCCGAGGAGTTTGCCAAACGGGATCCATTTATCTTGGAAGGTTTGATCAAATCATTTGTAATCCGCGACTGGAACGACACGATGTTGGTTTGAACGGAATACCCGCGTCGTTTTTGATATCTCGTCGGATTAGCGGCGGCGAAGGCCAGAATGCACCGCAAATCGCAATGACGCTGGCGCAGTGGGTCGACGCGATCGGTTGCACGCGTGAAAGGGTCATTTGGTTACCCGGTCGGCTTCGGGCCTTTACCGCCGTCTCCGATATCGGCCTTTGCTCGGCGGCTCGTAATCGCGTAGCGGCGGCAGCGGCGCAGGGCGGTCCGGCTCCAGTCGGAGCACGCGAGGATCTCCTTCAGCACCACGATCCGGGGGCTGAGAAAGTAGCGATCGAAGCGGAAAAGCTGTGCCGTCACCGCAGCAGTTTTGTGGACACCGCGTGCATGCTGAGAAACCGCTTGGCGGAAACGAGCCGACTTGAACCGCTGCATCTTGCGCTCTCGCAGTCGCACTGCCTGATGCCAGTTTTCGGCGCGGTTGTTTTTCCGCAGCCCTTGCTCATGTGGGCAGGTTAACCTTCTGGCTGCTCGGTAGTTTGGCGGCAGCGAATCTGCGCGACCTGACGAACCTATTGCCGGCAGTGATAGGTCGGATTGGTGCCGCTGGCTCTGCTGCGCTGGCGCATCGACGTCATGACACTGGGCGACGACTGGCATACCCGGGCACGGCCGATCGGCTCGGAAGAGTTGGCCACGTCAATGGCGCCGATCATGAGCTACTGCATCGAGCAGTTCGCCCCGAACAGGTGCATGTTCGAGAGCAACTTCCCAGTCGACAAGGTATCGTTTTCTCATCACGTCCTGTTCAACGGCTTCAAACGGTTCTCCAAGAGCTACTCGACCTCTGAGCGCGCCGCCCTGTTTCACGACACGGCTGTT
>DATAPP010000090.1:0-8483 GCA_036265125.1 Pseudolabrys sp.
AAATCCATCAGTTGGGCGAAAAGCGTCTTGCCACTGTTCACCGGCGCCTCCTCGGAAACCCTCCGAAAAGTGCCAGATCGAGTTCAAATCGACACCACGCTGAATCGTCAAAATCACGTTTGAAAACATGCCGTTAAAGGCACACCCACCTTACTTAACCGGACAGCAGTGTAGTGTTATATTCAACCACTGAGTACTGGCGTCTTTTGCGGATATCGAACTTTTTGCTCGACGTAAGTACGGACCTGTGTCAAACTTCGCGCAAGACTTAAGACAAGACACAGCCTGACACGAAGCGCCGCCCGGAGGCAGTAATGCTGACAACTTGGCACCCCTTGAGACTTTATCGGTGGCGCAGTCCGATACCATTCGGCCATCAGCTGCGAGGCGAGTTGGCCTCGAGCGACACACGCATGCGAAATGCTTGGCACCTCCTTCTCACGAGGGCGACGTGGAAAGTGCAGCACTTGGAAATCACGACCATGATAGGCTGCAAGGTTGCGTGTGTCTATTGTCCGCAAGACAAGGTCAGCCGCCGCTATTTCGGCACAGATCGCATGATGCAGTTTGACGACTTTACGACATACATCGAAAAAGTTCCAAAACACATCGTGGTGCATTTCACTGGTTTTGCCGAGGCATTCCTCAATCCTCGGTGCACAGATATGATCGAATACGCCGCTCGTCGCGGACATCCGATCTTCATCAGCACAACCCTGGCAGGGATGACGCATGAGGATATCAAGAGGTTGTCCAAACTCAAATACTATCAGTTTCAGATCCATCTTCCGTCGGCTGAAAAGGCCATGAATTTGGCAATTAATGACGAATATTTTGCATTGCTCGCTGATCTTGTGAGGGCAGGCATAATCACCGACCTTCATTTTCACGGTAACGAGGTGCACCCGGCAGTAGGCGCATGGCTCCGACAGCATGCCGTCGATTACATGAAATTCCAGCTCCAGGATCGCGCCGGAAATCTCAATCTCGAGAAGGTAAAGACAAGAATTTCAACGCCGGTCGCAGCAGCCGCCAAACCAAATGGTAGGCTCCGCTGCGATCGGATATATCAGAATGTATTACTGCCGAATGGCGACGTGGTGCTGTGTTGCATGGATTGGTCGGCCGAGCACGTGCTCGGCAACCTTAACCGGGACCGCTTCGAGGACCTGTATCGATCGGAAGCATTTCGGAGTGTTTTGCACGGTTTGAAAAAGCCCGGCGCCGACATCCTGTGCCGCACGTGCACTGTAGCCCAATCCGGAGCCGCAAAGGACCGCCTCAAGGCGGCGATCCGCAACATTCCCGGTGTCGGGCTGGTTGCTGTCCGAACTCTGGGTCGGGTTAAGGCTGTGGCACGCGTCGCCTTCCAGGCCACTCGCGCGCCACAAAGAGTGAATTAAGCCAATAACGCGGTGCGGGAGGCACCGAAACAGGCCAATATATACCTCTGCTTGGTGTTCTCGCGCCGTGCACGGCGTTCTCATTGCCTCGTGACTTGAAGGTTTGCCGTCGGCGGTACAGAAGATCACTGTCCACGGCTGAAAGGTTTTCTACGAGCCGGGCGAACTGGTGCCCGCCCGGTAAAACAAACGGTGCGGTTTCGAGAGCCGTGCCGCGGGCGTCGGTCGGGCGCTGCGCTACGCCGGGGCTACGCGCCCCGCCCGCCGCCCGACCCCAGCAGGCTGACATTTTTAAATTGGGAAAATGCCTGACATTTGTAATTTGCGTGGACATCTGGATGCGGCCGCCCGATTTGACTTTGCGAAGCAGGTCTCGAAGCCTTTGCTGGCATCCCCGGTGTGGTGGAGCACGCCATTGCAGATAAGGAAGTCGACACTGTTGTCGCGGAATGGTGGTCGAAAAAGATTCATCTGCAGGAAAGCTGCGTTGATAATTCGGTAGCGCTCACGGAAACCGTTCGCCAGCTGCGGCGAGTTGAGGCAGATGTCGCCGCCCAAAACTCGCCGCTTCCACGACAAACCAAGGAAATTCGTCAGCTGGCCGGTGCCGCATCCGGCCTCGAGCACTATGGCATCGTTAGGCAATTGCCGATCGAGGGCTGCGGCGAACCTCCTCGTCTTCCCCTTCATCACGAGGGTTTCGCGTGAGTCGATATCATCATAGTCGGGAACGGCGTTTGCTCGTAGAACGCCTTGATCGGCGGCAGCCATCGCGGATGGAGCTTGTTGCTATAGACGCGGAAAAACTCGATAGTAGCCCGGTCAGATATCGAAAAGGATGCAAGCATCAGGAGAAGCCGAGTGAGCCAGAATTTCTCGCTTCACGAAACCTATTGTGACGATGAGCCCGCCGAAGCTGGCGGCGATCGGGCGTTCGGGTGCACGGTTGGCAGCATCTTTATGGTGAGCGGTGCGGCGAAAATGTTCGCGGCGGGGACTATACCTTTGGTCGTATCTTTGATCTTTGCTGCGGGCACTCTGTTGCTGTTGTTCGGAATCTTTGCACCTTCGCGCTTGTCGAAGCTCAATAGAGCTTGGTTGAAAGTGGGTGGCGCACTTGCAAAAGTGGCGAATCCAATCGTCTTGGCGCTTTTGTTCTTTGTTGCGGTCACTCCTATGGCACTTGTTATGCGAATGGTGGGTAGACGGCCGCTGCAGCTGTCACCAGATCGGACCGCAGCCACTTATTGGATCAAGCGAGGACCGCCGGAGGGCGGGGCATCGAGCATGAGACGGCAGTTTTGAGTTAAATTTAATGGAGTTATTGCGCATAAACGTTGATGGAACCTCCGTTTTCGTCCGCGATAGACGGATCCTCTTACACGGTATATATCTCGGTGCCTAGAATTCACGCTTTCGGGGGCGACCGAGGCTTTGCGCGGTGAGGAGGACAAACGGAGCGGCCGTTTGCTGGCTGGCCCAGCACTTTAGCTTGCCGCGTCAGGGTCGGCCGCCCGTGTACAGCAGCCGACGCCGCCGATATCGACTGCGCATCCTTTTAGCTCCTCGCTTTTCGGCCCGCACGGCCGAAATAGCTCGGCGAGGACAATTCGAGAGGGATCTGATGGGCAGCTTCATGGTCGAGTTCTGGTCCTTCTTGCGCGTTCGCAAGAAATTTTGGCTCGCCCCGATAATGATCACGATGGCGTTGTTTGGCGCGCTGCTGATAGCAACGCAAGGCTCTGCAATCGCGCCATTCATATACACACTGTTTTGACGAGATGGCCGAGCTTTGACAAATCGGAGAAGTTAGCCGGATGCGAATTCTCGGAATCTCCGCCTTTTATCACGACAGTGCTGCTGCGCTCGTGGAGGACGGCCGCATTATTGCCGCCGCGCAGGAGGAGCGCTTTACCCGTAAGAAACAGGATGCCAACTACCCTGAGAATGCCATTGGTTATTGTCTCGATGAGGGCGGACTGACCCTCGGTGAAGTCGATTACATCGTCTTCTACGAGAAACCTTTTATAAAGTTCGAACGTCTGCTCGAAACTTATCTTGCGTTTGCACCGCGCGGTTTCGGATCGTTCCGCATGGCGTTGCCGCTGTGGCTAAAGGGAAAATTGTTCCAAAAGGACTCGCTTGGCAAACGTCTCAAAGCGCGCGCACCCGACTTCGATTGGCAGCACAAGCTTTTATTTGCTGAGCACCACCAGAGTCATGCGGCCAGTGCTTTCTATCCATCGCCCTTTGAGGATGCGCTGATCCTTACAATGGACGGTGTTGGAGAGTGGGCCACCACGAGCGTTGGGATCGGTCGAGATCATCACATCGAAATGATCAAGGAAATTCATTTCCCACACTCTCTGGGGTTGCTCTACGCCGCCTTCACTTACTACACCGGCTTTAAGGTGAACTCCGGCGAGTACAAAGTCATGGGATTGGCGCCATACGGCGAGCCCCGATATGCCAACACTATTCTTGAGAATTTAATAGACCTCAAACCAGACGGCTCGTTTCACCTCAATCAGAAATATTTCGATTATTGCGTCGGGTTGCGGATGACCAATGGGGGGTTCGATACTTTGTTCGGCGGACCTCCGCGCGCCCCGGAAGCGTTGCTGGAGCAGCGTCATATGGATCTCGCCGCCTCGATCCAAGCGGTCACCGACGAGGCGATCGTCCGGATGGTTCGAAGCCTGGTCTCGGAAACCGGGCTTCGCAGGCTGTGCTTGGCTGGCGGTGTCGCACTAAATTGTGTGGCCAACGGCAAGATTTTGCGCGACGGGGCTATCGATGCCCTTTGGGTTCAGCCCGCGGCCGGGGATGCCGGCGGCGCGCTTGGCGCCGCGCTCGCCGCCTATCACGAATTCCTCGACCGGCCGCGCAGGGTTGGAAACGTTCTGGACGGGATGCAAGGGGCTTATCTCGGCCCCGGCTTTACCACTGCCGAGATCGCGGAGCGGCTGCGCAGTGCCGGGGCGGTATTTAAGGTCGTAGAGGACGAAGCGGTAATAGGACAAACCGTCGAGGCGTTAGCGGGAGAGAAGGCCGTCGGCTGGTTTCAAGGCCGAATGGAGTTCGGCCCCCGAGCTTTAGGCGCCCGGTCAATCCTCGGCGACCCGCGCTCGCCCCGGATGCAACGGCAGCTGAATCTGAAGGTCAAGTTCCGCGAGAGCTTCCGGCCATTCGCGCCGTCCGTATTGCGGGAAGACGTCGCCGAATGGTTCGAGCTCGATGACGACAGCCCTTACATGCTGGTCGTCGCCGACGTTCTTAAGGATCGGCAGCACCCTGTCTCGGAGGAAGACAAGAAGCTCTTTGGAATCGACAGGCTCAACACGATCCGGTCTGAAATTCCGGCGGTGACGCATGTCGACATGTCGGCGCGCATTCAGACGGTTCACAAAGAGACAAACCCGCGCTATCACGCTTTGCTGTCGGCGTTCAAGGAGCGGACCGGCTGCCCGGTTCTGGTCAACACCAGCTTCAATGTCCGAAGCGAGCCGATCGTCTGTACCCCGGAGGAGGCTTTCCGCTGCTTTATGGGGACCGATATCGACCTCCTGGTTGCGGGTAATTGCGTTGCTCGCAAGGAAGACCAAGACCCCACACTTCGTGTGGATTACAAGGGGATGTTCGAGCCAGATTGACCACGACATATGAAATTAAATTCCAGGGGCTGCCGATCGAGAGAGGCACAAAGGCGGAAATACGATGTTTTACTACAAACAGAAAGCCTTTTGGTTCTTATATGGCTTCGTTCTGGTTACGGGTCACCATCGTCTTTGCCGAGGCAAGTCTTAGAGTCGCTGCTACTATCCTGGAGAGTAGATAGTCTTACTCTGCCCATGCAAGACTGTTTTGTTCATAATGCTCAGGGATTTTTTTTGCACGGCAACCCATATTGCCCAGATCATGACGCACGCGGCTATCGGAACCACAACGCACTGAGAGAAGCCGAATTTGTTGCCCTAGGCGATTCTTGGACATACGGAGCGGGCGTACCCTCCGACGCTGCTTGGCCTCACGTTCTTTCGGAACGGCTAAATCGACAAGTATACAACATGGGCTTCGAGGATGCGGTCCGCGACATCCCGGAGGGCGCGACTCTCGGTTTCGGCGGGTTTGCTGTCGTCGGAGTGCCGATCAATCTCCATGGGCAGGGCGCCAGAAACTTGACGTCTCCAACTCGCCCCCTCAACACTTCAAGCTCGCCGCCTCGGGTCAGAAGGCGCAAACTGGCTTCGCGTTGCGCCCCCTGCACCGAGGAGTTCCCTGATCTTATCAGCAAAGACCCGGGCAGGGTCCGGAGGGACAAGGCGGCGTATCCTCTTAGCGGCGGCGGCGCCGATTTCCCTGGCATCTTCCTTTCGGGCCCAAAATCGCTCGAGCGCGTTCCCCATACAGCCGACGGTTGGCGCTTCGGCCAGAAAGCCGCTTACGCCGTCCTCGATCACTTCCGCGCCCGCCACATCGGTCGCAACCACCGGTCGGCCACACAACATAGCCTCCACTAGCGCCAACGGCAGACCCTCTATTCGAGAGGGCACCACCATGACATGGTTTAGCGACCAAATTTTTTGGACATCCGGAACATGGCCCTCGAACACGATCCGATCGGCCAGCCCAAGGCGCTGTGCCAATCGTTCCAGGCCGCCTCGGTTCTCACCGTCGCCGTACAAGTGCAGTCGCCAATTTCGCTTCGTCCACGCCGGCGACGCCAGCACTTCGAAGAGGATATCCTGGCTTTTGCCCGGCGGCTCCAATCTGCCGACGCAGGCAAGACGCAATCCGCCGTCTCCTCCGAGCGGCGGCCAGGGTGGCGACGCGCCGAAGTCGACATTGAAGGGGTTGCGAACCACCTCTGCATTTCGAAGCTCGCCGCCAGTCTGCTTTTCCGCCAACCGGCGATTTGCATTCGAAACAAAGTAGCACCGCAGCGCCGCAGCGAGGGCCGCTCGGTAGCGCTCGGCCAAAGCGTCAGCGGGCCACCAAAAATCCTGATTGCACTGCACTATCGTGACGAACGGCAACCGTTTGGCGACGCACATCTCTAGTAAATCGAGCGGCGGAAATGGCGCGCCGTCAGAGATTGCCACAACGTCCGGCGATCGCGCGGCAATGAGCCGTTCGACTTCCAGTGTCGTCAGGGTCTTTTGAGGTGCAGTCAAAGCGCGCCAGGCACGCTTTCGCACTGAATATACCATCGGTCGAGACCACACCTCCACGCCGCGCTCGGTCAACTCCAACACCCGCCGGGCGGGCGGTGATGATGCGACAACACTCGCTGAAATTCGGAAACCTTCCGTCGCAAGATACAGGGCGGCGCGCGACCAGAGTTCCTCGGCGCCACCACCCCAAGGGGGGTAGTCGACGCTGGCAACGAAGAGGATGCGCTGATTTGCCATTAATGCATTCCCGCGCAGGCACCGGTTGCTTGCGCGTTGTTTCTGTGTAGCCGATGCGTCGGAAAAGCGTTTAGGCGATTATGCCAAGTTACCATCAGGGGACTAGTTTACCTAAACCTCACTGGGACTGAAACCATTTCCGTGTCGGTGGCCATAATCGAAACCCACGCAAGACGCGAGCGGTTACTAACTTGCCTCTGGTTGCGTCAGCCTCTCAACCTCGTCGTGTTCACCGGCCCCGTTTCGATCGCTCGATCGCCATTTGGAGTTGGCGCCGGACCCGCCCAAGCTGCACGCGAATGGGCTGAGGTAACATTGCCTTGGTCCGCGACCACGGGAGCCGAATTGGAAATTGCGGCATTAGGCTCTCGTTAACGACGTATCGACGATCGAACGCATCATAATCCAAAGCGGTGGCTGGGACGATGCGTTCCTGCCAACGGGATGCTGCGAACTCCGGGCGCGAATCATCGAAATCGAGGGGACCGTCCCGTTTTGTCGCGACAGAAGTGCGCCAGCTCGGCTTCACCTCGTGCCAGAACCCGGTCTTCGCCTGCATTGCTGGACGCCTAGTGAGCAACCGCCGCTCGATCTGTTCTGGGGACCGGTATTGATAGTGCTTAAGCCAGATCCGGACAGGATAAGCGGGGGCCGCGAACATAGCCGGCGGGAAGCCTCCTTGGTCCGGAGTCCACCCTATATCGTCACTGTGCCGGAAGAAGCGGAGCTCACCCCAGTTACTAAGATAATAACGAAATCGCTCCTGGACCGGAGTTGCCAAAAATTTTACTGGGTCTTTGCGGTATAAAATCGAATCCTCGTCTGTAAAATAATAGTTGAGACTGGCTGACCAAACGGTTTTGAGCCGATAGGGTATCTTGGTGAGAAATACTCGTGGATCATCTATGTAAAATTCATCAGCATCCAGCGCACACCACCAATCCAAAGGGCCTGCGTTCGACCGAAAGGCGTTAAAAATTTCGGCCCTTAGGCCGTTGCTATAAAGAGTATCATCCTGCTTATAGGGAACAATCTGCAAGTACCTTTTCGCAAGCTCGTGGACCAACTCCCAAGTTCGGTCATTGCTGCCATTATCAAACACATAGACGTAATCGCACCAATGCAGTGCCGACATCAATGTTTCCTGGAGAACATCCGCCTCGTTTTTGATAAGGCATAATCCATGGATCTTCATAGAGCCGTCCTTGACGTTCACGTAGGCCACACATTGATTGTAATGCACGACCAACAGCGGCCCTGCAATATAGCGCGGAGAACACCTGGGCGACTTTCGTATCGTAAGCAAGTGCCACCACGAGGCATGGTGAGCCAGCGAGAGCCGCCAAGCGAGTTTGGTATTTTTATTAACAATCGGCAGACATTCCTTCTATTCTATTTCAGGGTGACAGGTCGGGAATAGCAGGCCCCCGGGGTCAGACTATATAAAGGAGGGCCTCAGCCGCGCCAGAGAGATCTGCGGCGGCTCCGGATTTTTGGACAGCGGGATAAGCTAAAGGCTAACCGGTCAAAAGGGGCGTGAGGCGTGAGCATAAAGAGGAAGCAGCGCAGCGCAGAATTCAAGGCGCGCGTGGCGATGACGGCGCTTTCGGGGGAGAAGACCCTGGCTGAGCTGTCGGCGCAGTTTGGGGTTCATCCGACGATGATCAGC
>DATAPP010000091.1:0-6391 GCA_036265125.1 Pseudolabrys sp.
TGCGAGTGCTACCGCACGGTCAAGGCCCACTACCAACGGCTCCTTTCGTTCTAGCAATTAATTTGCAAAAGACCCATTATGTACGGAACCTTACACAAGGTTTGCCGTTCCCTCGATGTACGCCTTAAGGATGCCGGAACGATATAATCGGCGCCGCACCGCAAAACGTGCAGCTGAGCTGCAATTCGCCCGGGCCACTAAACAGCGACAATTTGGCGGAGTACTCCGATGCGCGATGCGCGATACTTACGCGCTCAAGCGGCGTTTTGTTTGGAAATGGCTCGCCAGATCACCGACCAAGCGACCTGCGAAAATTTGCGTGTCGAGGCGGCCCGCTATCACGCTGAAGCCGAAGAGATTGAGACCGGCGTCAACACGCCGGTGATGGATGCTGCGCCGAAGCAGAATTGATCCCTCGGTTGAACTGGTTGATGTCCGCTTTGGGTCACAAGCAGACATGTGCGCCGCGAAACGTCATGTCCGCTTTACCCCCAATAGCGACCGCAAAAGCAGACATGCCGCAATGGTGATGTCCGCTTTGCCCCCGAAAGCGGACATGTGCAGTGCAGTAGCTCATGTCTGCTTTGGGCCATAAGCGGACATTCTTCCAAGCACAGACATTTGAATTTCCGCCCCGTTCGGCTTCAAATAAACGACCAGGCAGACCCGGGCCGCCATCTCAGGATCGATACTCCTTCGTTCGCCACAAACAAATTCATCCAGAGTACGAAGATGTGGCCTAGGTCACCTTTAATTATTGTAATTCTGTCGGCGGCCATTGTCGTTGCCGCCTTATACGTCACCTATCGCTTGGTCGACCCGCTTCCACCACGTCACTTCGCAATCGCCGCCGGGGCGGCAGGATCCGGGTACGACAACTTTGCGAGGCAATACGCTCGCATCCTGGCGCGCCAGGGTGTTGAGCTGGAGATCCGTAACTTTGCCGGCGCCGTAGAGAATCTTGATCGGCTGCGCGATCCCGCCTCCGGGGTCCAGGCTGCCGTCACGACCTTCGGCGTCACGCAACCGGCCGATGCGGATATTTTCTATTCACTGGGGGGAATATTTGATGCAGCGATATTTACTTTTTACCGGAACGCGGAGCCTGTTACGCTTTTTGCTCAGTTTCGCGGCAAGCGCCTTTCGATTGGTATGCCGGGAACCGCGCTACGATTGCTTATGCTGGAAGTTCTGAAAGCTACTGATGCATTGGATGCTTCCACCCAACTCTTGGATCCCGATTACCCAGAGGCAATCGACGCATTGATTGCAGGCGAAATCGACGTAGTGATCATTCCACAGCAGGATCTCAACCGCTTGCAGCAAGTGCTCGGCACCCCCGGCATCCGGTTGATGAGCGTCGCGCAGGCCGAAGCCATCGCCAAAATGGTCCCCGGGTTGAAGCATGTGGTGCTATGGCGAGGTCTCCTCGATCTAAGCCGTGACCTCCCCAATTCGGACGTTGACCTGCTTGCTTCCCGCAACAGGGTGCTCGTACGGAAGGATCTTCACCCCGCCTTGCAGTATTTGTTGCTGGAAGCCATGCGCGAAGTCCACTGGCCAGCGGGCCCCTTCAATCGCCTCGGTGAATTCCCGGCCGAGCAACCCAATGATTTGCCCCTCTCTCCAACGGCTCAAGCCTTTTACCGCTCGGGCCCAACTTTGTGGCAACGGTACACTTCCTTCTGGCTTACCTCGCTCCTCAATAGAATTGCATTCTTTGTTATTCCGGTCGTCTTAGCGCTAATTCCCGTAATTGGCTTCGCGCTTACAGCTTTCAGATGGCTGCACGTCCGTCGCTCCGAACGGTCTACGCGACGGAAGTGATACGCTATCCGCTTTGGATAACCGCAAGTTAGCGCGATGTCCGCTTTTCTTGTTACAGCGGCGGCGAGTCGACAAAAAAAGGAGAGTGCCAGATGGAAATCAAGCGAAGCGGTTCACGGCCCTCCGCGAAGGGATCAGCGGACTGGTTCACTGGCTCAGTTCGAGTGGACCCGCTGTTTCAGGCGCCCGATCCCGCTCGGGTTGCTGGCGCGAGCGTGACATTCGAGCCGGGAGCTCGCACCGCGTGGCACACGCATCCCCTTGGCCAGACATTGGTCGTTACATCGGGTCTTGGTTGGGTGCAGCGCGAGGGCGGAGCAACTGAGGAAATCCGGCCAGGCGATGTCGTTTGGTTTTCGCCAGGTGAGAAGCACTGGCATGGCGCAACGCCCACGACCGCGATGACGCATATCGCCATTCAGGAAGCACTAAACGGCAAAGTCGTCGACTGGATGGAAAAAGTCAGCGACGAACAATACCGCGCCTGATCGCAGCTAATGTCCCCTTTGGGTCAAAGCAGACATTCTGTGATGTCCGCGTCATGTCCGCTTTACCCCCAGAAGCGGACATGTGCAGTGCAACTAGGGATGTCCGCTTTGGGCCCTACAGGGAACGCCACCCTCTGCGGATTTCAGAGCGATACCACCGTGCGCGGTAAAACGATCCTGAACTCAGTAAACTCGCCCGGCTGGGTATCGACGTCTATAGAGCCACCATGTTGCTTGACGATGATGTCGTGACTGATGGAGAGGCCAAGCCCGGTTCCCTCACCAGCAGGTTTGGTCGTGAAGAACGGATTGAACATCTTGTCCCTCACCTCAGGCGGAACACCAGTGCCATTGTCGCGAATCCGGATTTCGACGCGGTCCCCTAGATTCTTGGTCGTGGCGACAAGAGTGGGTTCGTAGTCGCACTCGTTCGCTTCGGCTTTGCGCTTCGTCGCCGCGTGGAAGCCATTTGAGATCAAGTTAAGCAGTGCCCGCGTAATCTCCTGCGGGAACAGATCAACTTCACCGGCGGCCGGATCCAAGGACCTCTCGAGCTTGATAGTGAAGCCCTGCTTCTCAGCCCGCGCCCCGTGATAGGCAAGGTTGAGGCTCTCTTCGACAAGTGTGTTAATGTCCAAGAGCCGGCGTTCAGCCGAGCCCTGACGCGAGTGCAACAGCATGTTCTTGACGATGGCATCCGCCCGTTTGCCGTGCTGCACAATCTTGTCGAGATTGCCCCGTAAGGTGTCCATTAGGTCGGTAATTTCAGTACGCCTCTTTTCGTTGAAGTTCGCGTCCTCGAGAGCCTCCCGTAACTCCTCAATGAGCTCGGCAGAAACCCCGGAGAAATTGTTGACGAAATTGAGCGGGTTCTTGATCTCGTGTGCGATACCTGCGGTGAGCTGACCAAGAGAGGCCAGCTTCTCCGTCTGTACCAAGCGGTCCTGCGCGGTTCGCAAGTCCTCCAGTGAGGCGGTCAATTCGCGCGTGCGGGCCTCCACGCTTTGGAACAGCCGCACGTTCTCGATCGCGATTGCCGCCTGGTCGGCGAAGGTCGTGGCCAGCTCGATTTGCTTGTCAGTGAACGGACGTACTTCCGAGCGCGTCAAAGACAGGACACCGATCGGGACGCCCTCGCGTAGCATTGGGACGCAGAGAATCGTGCGGTAATCGCCCAACTTCTGCGCGTCGAGCAAAGTGTATTCCGGGTCGGCCTTCACGTCGGGGATATGAACCGCCCGGCCTTCAAGTAACGCGCGCCCGAACCCGGACCCCCGTTCGGCCTTGATCGGAATATCTTTGACATAATCCTGGAATTCCCGCGAAAAGCCGTATGCCTCGGAGCGATAGAAAGCTCCGTTTTTTTCGCGAGTGATGTTCGTCTTGTCCGCATCGCAGAGCCGCGCAGCTGATTCAACAAGTGTTTCCAGCACTCTTTGCAGGTCAAAGGTCGAGCGACTGATGACCTTGAGCACGTCGGCGGTGGCAGTCTGCTGCTGGAGGGATTCGCTTAGTTCGTTTGTTCGTGCCTGCACTTCGTCAAACAGCCGCGCGTTCTCGATTGCAATCACCGCTTGGTCGGCGAAGATCGTCACGAGCTCTATCTGCTTCTCAGTAAATGCGCTCACTTCATCGCGGGTAAGCGCGAAGACACCGATCGTGGCCCCCTCACGCAGGAGCGGCACACCGAGAATCGTTCGGAACCCGAATGTCTTCTGGTAGCCGGTTGCATGGTATTCGCTATCGGCCAGCACATCCGGAATATGAACTGCCCGGCCCTCCAGTGCGACCCGCCCAACTGCGCTACCTCGGCCCGGCCGCTGAGGATGTTCGAGCGCGTACCGCTCCGCTTCGCGCGAAAACCCATAGTTCGCGCCCAGCCGATACAAGTCTCCGTCCCGCTGAAAGATGACGCCCCTGTCCGCCGCACAAAGGCGGGCGGCCGACTCGGTCAGCGTATCGAGCACCGTTTGCAGATCGAATGTTGAGCGACTGATGACCTTGAGCACGTCGGCGGTGGCCGTCTGTTGCTGGAGCGATTCTCGCAGCTCGTTGAGCAGGCGCGCGTTCTCGATGGCGATGACAGCCTGCGCGGCGAAATTCGTGACCAGCTCGATCTGCTTGTCGATGAATGGGCGCACCTCTTTGCGGTAGATAACGATCACGCCTATCGGCTCATTTTCCCTGAGCATCGGCACCGCGACCATTGTGCGCATGCCCGCCTCTTCGACGCCGCTAACCACCAAAGGGTCGCCGTCGAGATAAGCCTGATATGCACGGAGGTCAGCAATTTGCACTGGCTGCCGGATTTTGGCGGCGCGAACCGCCGGCATTTCAGACCCAGGACGGAACAAAGTTCCGGGATGCCATTTCTCTAAAAACGAGGCTGGCAGCGGACCGTGAAGCGCAGCGGTGCGGAAGTCTTCTCCTTCGCAAAGCCACATATTACCGTAACTGGCCTCGCTCAGTCTGGTCGCATGGGCCAACAGCGCTTCAAATACAGGCTTTAGCTCACCCGGCGAGTTGCTGATTATCTTCAGCACTTCATTGGTCGAAGTTTGCTGCTCGCGCGCTTCAGCGAGCTCGCGGGTGAGCCGCGCGATACTTGTTTCGTTGGCGGCAGCTAGGGAGCCGCGACGGCGTGCAGCCTTTACCGAATTGCGCTTCGTCGACGTCTTTCGGCGTCGCGTTTTAGCTGTTTTGCCGCGTGCTTTGCGCCGTCCCATTGCCTCCCTCGAGCCTCAAGCCAGGGCATCGTAGCAACTCAAGGTAGCGCGCTGAAAGGGGCAGCCATTCCTTTGGCCCGCGTGGTCGGCCAATGTCCGCTTTGGGTCAAAAGCGGAAATCCTGTGAGCCCGCGCAATGTCCGCTTTACCCCCAATAGCGGACATTCAGCGGTGCAGTGGGCATGTCCGCTTTGGGCCAAAAGCGGACATGGCAAAATTAATGAGCCCCTTTTTGTTCTTAGATAACTTGCTAGGCTTTCCCTCAAGAACGGGGGCGATCATATGAACCAACCGCAAGTCGATTTGGAAGCATTCCGCAATTTCGAAAAGACCACCCACGATAAACTTGCCGAAAGCTATCACGACGCGTTCTCGGCGGTGACCAACAGGGCAATCGAGCCATTGCTCAAGGCTGCTGATGTAACAGAGGGGACCCGACTGCTCGATGTTGCAACTGGACCCGGAACGCTAGCCGCGAAAGCAGCGGAACGCGGCGCGCGTGTGATCGGTATCGACATCGCACCAGCAATGATTGCGCTGGCGCAAGCCCTTCACCCGCATCTCGACTTTCGAGAAGGCAGTGCTGAGGACTTGCCGTTCGATCCGTCCTCGTTTGACGCTGTTGTCAGCGGCTTCGGCGTCGGCCATTTCTCCCGACCGGAGCGCGTTCTAGCTGAATTTGCACGGGTGTTGGCTCCGAAAGGCCGGGTAGCTCTGTCCTGGTGGGACAGTTTTGGAAAAAATCGAATAAACGGAATCTTTTTTGAGGCTATTAATGAGCTGGGAGTCAGCGCCCCCGGTGCGCTGCCAGCCGGCCCCGCAGTTGACAGATTTTCAGACCCTGACCAATTTGCTGCAATTTTGCGTACGGCAGGCTTTGAGGTCGTTGGGATTGATTACATATCGTTCTCACATCCGCTCAAAAGCGTTGATGAGCTCTGGGATCTTGCGCTCGGAAGCTTCGTTCGAGTGTCCACCGTCATTCGAGCCCAGAACGCCGACGTTCAGCAGCAGATTCGACAGAAGGTCGAGCAGGTAACGCGGCAATATGCGTCTGCAAATGGCCTTCAAATTCCGATTGCGTTTCGAGTTATCACGGGAGTCCGGTGAAGTTTATCTGTGGTCAATGTCCGCTTTGGGTCATTAGCGGACATTTCGCACTGCAATTGGCATGTCCGCTTTAACCCTGAAAGCGGACATCAAATGCCAATTCGCGACCTGTGGATGCTGCGCGTCGCTTTGGAGCCAAAAATGTCCGCTCTTCCCCCAAAAGCGGCCATTGATAGCTAGCACTCGAATGTCCGCCAAGGGCCAAAAGCGGACATGGACCAAACCTATTCGATTACCTCG
>DATAPP010000092.1:0-22551 GCA_036265125.1 Pseudolabrys sp.
TCCCCGTTATGGCAAGAAAGCGGCCAAGCCTTTCGCCGTCACCCGCAATGAACGTAAGAGCCTGAATCGCAAGCCCTTCTGCCTGTTCCCGGGTTGGTACAGGGCTCTGTTTCATCGGGTAAATTTGCCTTTCCGTAACAAATCGGCACTACCGTGCCGATCATGCCCGAGCGCGAGCGGACTTGCGACCGCACGCGCGGGACTTATGCGCATTGGGGACAAAGGGCGCGAAGGCAATGCCAAAGACCGTCCTGATCGTGGAGGACAACGAGCTCAACATGAAGCTCTTCCACGACCTCCTTGAAGCACATGGTTACCAAACCGTCGGCACCCGCAACGGTATCGAGGCGCTCGATCTCGCCCGCAAGCACAAGCCGGACCTGATCTTGATGGACATCCAGTTGCCGGAAGTATCTGGCCTGGAAGTGACGAAATGGCTCAAGGACGACCCCGAGCTTAAGTCCATTCCGGTGGTGGCCGTCACTGCTTTTGCAATGAAGGGTGACGAGGAGCGCATCCGGGAGGGGGGCTGCGAGGCTTATCTTTCCAAGCCGATTTCGGTGGGAAAATTCATCGAGACGATCCGCCATTTCCTGGGCGCGGGCTGACGGTGCGCCGATGACCGCCCGCATCCTTGTCGTGGACGACGTGCCCGCGAACGTAAAGCTGCTCGAAGCGCGCCTCTCGGCGGAATATTTTGATGTCACGGTTGCGTACAGCGGTGCGGAGGCGCTGGCTTCGTGCGAGCGGTCCGCGTGCGACATCGTCCTGCTCGATGTGATGATGCCGGAAATGGATGGTTTCGAAGTATGCCGCCGGCTCAAGTCCAATCCGCTGTCGCACCACATCCCGGTCGTGATGGTCACAGCCCTCGATCAGCCGTCCGATCGCGTGCGCGGGCTGGAAGCCGGCGCCGATGACTTCCTCACCAAGCCCGTGTCCGATATCGCGCTGATTTCGCGCGTGCGTTCGCTGGCCCGTCTCAAAATGGTCACTGACGAATTGCGCATGCGCGCGGCGACCTCGAGGGAAATCGGACTGCAAAATCCGGAGTGTGAAGCTGTCCTGGAGACTGGCCGCGATGGCCGTGTGCTCATCGTGGACAACCGGGCGACCTCCTACGGGCGCCTTGCGGCCACATTGTCCGTCGAACACAGCGTCGATATCGAAAGCAATCCGAACGAAGCGTTGTTTCGTGCCGCGCAGAGGGACTACGACCTCATCATCGTATCGCTGGCGATGCAGGACTTCGATGGCCTTCGTCTGTGCAGCCAGATCCGCTCGCTCGAGCGGACCCGAAATATTCCGATCCTTGCGATTGCCGAGGCCGACAACACCGCGCGGCTCGCGCGCGGGCTGGAGATCGGCGTCAATGACTTTCTGTTGCGCCCGGTTGACCGGAACGAGTTGCTGGCGCGCGTGCGGACTCAAATCAAAAAGAGACGCTATACCGAGCGGTTGCGCGACAACGTTCAGACTTCGATCGAACTGGCGATCACGGACGGCCTCACGGGCCTTTTCAACCGGCGCTACATGGAAACGCACCTCAGGACGCTGGTCGAGCAGTCCGCTGCGCGCAACAAGCCGATCACGGTGCTCGTCCTCGATATCGATTATTTCAAGGCGATCAACGATAGCTATGGTCACGACGCCGGCGACGACGTTCTGCGTGAATTCGCGCTGCGCATGCGCAAGGCCACCCGCAACATCGATCTCGCCTGTCGCTATGGCGGCGAGGAATTTGTGATCGTGATGCCGGAAACCGACATGGCGGTGGCGACCGTGGTGGCGGAGCGCCTGCGCCGCCGGATCGCCAGCGAGCCATTTGCGATCCAGCAAGGCGCGCGCCATCTCGAAGTCACGATCTCGATCGGTATCGCGGCACTGTCGTCAGCCGACGACAACGCGGCCAGTATTCTCAAGCGCGCCGACCAGGCGCTCTACCGCGCCAAACGCGACGGCCGCAACCGCGTGGTGCCGGACGCCGCCTGAGATTCTCTGATTCGGGCGACGGGTCGTGTGACACAGCACACAAATTGCCAAGACATTCCAGCGCATTAGTGAACCGGCTTGTCGACCCGGGCGCTTGGTCTAACCTCGCAGTGACCGCGTTCTGAGTCGGGGCGTTCAATCGCGAACGCGCCCTCAATGCGCTGCGATACCCTACTGATGCCAGGTCCGCCGCATCTCCTGGGTCCGTGGGGTTCGGCCGGTCCGGGAGCGGTGCGAGTGGCCTCCTCATGCCGCCGCTTCCGGCCGGCCACCAATTCATTCCTCAGGAGGATCGCGAAGCGATGCGGTCGCGGCCTCGCCGCGCTCCGCAGCACGATGATGGAGGGGATCAGGGCCGGACGATCGTCCAGCCTTTTTCACCGAGCTCGATCAGCGTAACCACGCCGGCTTTCACACGCTCGGCATTATCAACGAGCGGTGGTTCCTTGCCTTCCTTGCGGGCCATCGACTCGAGGGTGTTCTCGCAGGCCATGAACGAGACGTTCGGCATGCCCTGCTTGAATGACTTGAGCCTCTGCTTCACGGGCGAGGTGTCATCGCGCAGCATGTGAAGCCCGGCATTGAAGGCGACGATCTGGATATCGATCTCTTCGCCTTTGTCTGAATAGAACTTCGACACATTGGCGGCGACGTTGAGCACCGCGTTCATTTTGTCCGCGTCGTTATCGCTGATCTGCAGCGCAAGCTTGTGTTTTTCGCCGGCGCCGGCGGAAGCGAGCGCCAGCGGCAGCAGCAACAGAGCGGCAAAGAGCGTGCGAAGCATCACTGGATGCCTCCGCGGCTACTTGATTTTGGACTCGGAGTATTCGACGTGCTTCCTCGCGATCGGGTCGTATTTCTTCTTTTTCATCTTGTCGGTCTGGGTGCGCGAGTTCTTCCGCGTCACATAGTAGTGACCGGTGCCTGCGGTGGAGACCAGCTTGATCTTGAGACTGATGGCTTTGGCCATGGACGTTATCCTTGAACTGAACGTGCGGTAACGGATTGGCGCGGAAACTAGCGCCGAAGCGCCAAATGTCAAGAAAATGCGCCATTTTTGGGCATTTACAGCAGTTCCCGGAAGAATTCCTTTTCAATCATGAAGTAAAAGGGGACCGGCAGGCCATGGCCCATTCCGGCCTCCACCCGCGCCAGCAGTTCTTCCAGAACAATGGCAGTAATTGTCGGCATATCCAGTTGAGCGGCCTCCTCGATCGGGACCCAGGTCAGTTCAACCAGTTCTGAATCCGGGCCGACGACTCCCTCGATCGTGTGGGCGATCGCCGAAGCGTCCGCAGTGAGAAATCGCGTATCGAAGCGGCGCGGCCGGCGCGGGGGTGTGACAGCGCGCGCGACGAAATGGATCTGCCCGAGGTCCGGATGGACTTTCGCTTTGGCAAATTCAGTCCAGATCTCACCGGGTACGGAGGGTGGCTGATCGCGTTTCACCCCGAGCAGCAGGCCGGTTTCCTCGGCAGTCTCGCGCACCGCCGCAAGAGCAAAGGCGCGGGCAAATCCCGTGCTCGGCTTCTCGACGCGCTCGAGCAGTTTCATTTGCGCATCCGGATGCAGTTCGCTTACCGCGGTCATCTGCTGGTCGAGCGCTTCGATGCGGCCGCCGGGGAAAACAAATTTGCCAGGCATGAATTTGTGGCCGGCATGACGGCGGCCGAGCAAAACCCGGGGAGTGGGGCCTGACCGGTCGATCAACATCAGGGTTGCGGCATCACGCGGCTCGCTGTCGGGAAACGACGTGTCGCGCTCCGACAGGGTCATGCGCTCGGCCCAGATTTTTCCGAAGTCTTTCGTCATCGTGTCGTCCGTTGCTTGCCGCGCGCGCCGTAGTGACGTCCGCGCTCATGGCGCGCAGGCCGCTGTGGCCGGCCGGCGCGCCCTTCCGACAAAATCTCGAATCGCAGCGCACCGGCGACCGGCGCCGCCTCCACGAGCTTGACCCGAACGGAATCGCCGAGTCGATAAGTCTCGCCGGAGCGCGACCCCACCATCGCGTGACCCTTTTCGTCATAGCGGAAATATTCGTCACCGATGGTGCGCGCCGGCACAAATCCGTCGGCGCCAGTCTCGCGCAATTTCACGAACAGACCTGCGCGGGTGACACCGGAAATCCGGCCCTCGAAGGTCGCGCCGATGCGATCGGAGAGGAAATGCGCGATCAGGCGGTCGTTGGTCTCGCGCTCGGCCAGCATGGCGCGGCGCTCGGTGGCGGAAATCTGCGCGCTGACCTCCGCCAGGGCTTTCGGATCGGTGCCGTCCGGCAAACCGTCATGGCCAAGTTTCAGTGCCCGGATCAATCCACGATGCACGATCAGATCAGCGTAGCGGCGGATCGGCGAGGTGAAATGCGCGTAGCGGCGCAGGTTCAGTCCGAAGTGGCCGTAGTTCTCGGAGGCATATTCGGCCTGCGCCTGCGTGCGCAAGACAACCTCGTTCACGAGTTGCTCGGCGTCGCGTCCCTTCACACGTGACAGGATATGGTTGAAGGCTTCCGGCTTGAGCACGCCACCCTTGGCGAAGGGAATGTCGAGCGTGGCGAGAAATTCGCGCAACGCCTGGACCTTCTCTATCCCCGGCTCGTCGTGCACGCGATAGATGAGGGGAGACCGCGCGCGTTCAAGTGTTTCTGCGGCGGCGACGTTCGCCAGGATCATGAACTCCTCGATCAGACGGTGCGCTTCCAGTCGTTCGGGCGTGATCACGCGATCGACGGTGCCATCGGCTTTCAGCAGAATTTTGCGTTCAGGCAGATCGAGATCGAGCGGCTGACGCTCGCGGCGTGCAAGTTTGAGCACTTCGTAGGCCGCATAAAGCGGCTTAAGGACCGGCTCGATCAGCGGGCCGGTATCGTCGTCGGCGCGCCCATCGATCGCCGTTTGCGCCTGCATGTAGGAAAGCTTGGCGGCTGAACGCATCATGATGCGGTGGAATGTGTGCGAGCGCTTGCGGCCGTCGGCCCCGACGACCATCCGCACGGCAAGCGCCGGGCGGTCTTCGCGCGACCGCAGCGAGCACAGATCATTGGAAATGCGCTCGGGCAGCATCGGCACCACCCGGTCGGGGAAATAGACCGAATTACCGCGCGTGAGCGCTTCGCGATCGAGTGCCGAGCCCGGTTTGACGTAGTGTGCGACATCGGCGATGGCGACGTTCACAATGAAGCCACCATGATTGTTGGGCGCGGTGTCCGGCTCGGCATGCACGGCATCGTCATGATCCTTGGCGTCAGGCGGATCGATGGTGACCAGGGGCACGTGCCGCCAGTCTTCGCGGTCCTGGAGTGTCGCCGGTTTGGCCGCGTCGGCTTCGAGCTGCGTCTCGCGGCGGAATACGGATGGAATGCCATGCGCGTGGATTGCGATGAGACTGACGGCACGCTCGCTCTGGAGTGAGCCGAGCCTCTCGACCACGCGGCCGGTGGGGAGGCCGAGACGCGGCGCGCGCGATGTTTCGACCGCGATGAGATCGCCATCCTCGGCATTCGCGGTCGCGCCGGCGGGAATAGACAGCTCCTTGCCGAGCATTTTTTTGTCGACCGGCTCGAGGCGTCCGCCGCCATGCGCGACTTTTCTGAAAATTCCGAGCACGCGGTGCTTGGGATGATCAATGATCTTGATGACACGTCCGCGATGACGAATTCCGTCCTCGTCTTCGATGTCCTCGATGCGCAGCAGCACGCGGTCGCCGACCCCGGCAGCTTCGCCGGGCCGCGCCTTGCGCGGCAGGTGGATACGGATTTTCGGGGCGGCGCCATGCGCGTCCTCGTCCCATTCGTCCGGGGTGGCGATGAGATCGCCATCGCTGTCGCGCGACGTGACATCAGCAAGCACGGTCGAGGGGAGGGTGCCGGGATGGTGCAGCTTCTTGCGGCGCTTTTCGATTGAGCCTTCGTCGGCGAGTTGCCGTAACAGGCGCTTGAGATCGGCGCGGAGCGCGTTCTTCAATCCGAAGGCGCGTGCAATTTCGCGGGTGCCGACTTTTCCGGGCTTGTTGCCGATGAAGGCGAGGATGTCGGCCTTGGAGGGGAGGGAAGGTGTTTTCTTAGTGTGCGTTTTCAAAATAAAAGTCCTGCGCCGAAACGGCGCGATTGAATGAAATGTAGTGGCCGAAACTCAGCTTTGCCAGTTATTCGGCGGCCGTGATTTTGGAAGTCTTTTTCGCCGGCTTCTTGCGCGGCTTGGCGGTTTTCTCGGCCGTGTCAGCCGTTTCAGCCGCCTTCTTCTTGCGGCCCTTCGGCGCTTCCGAGGGCGCGCCTGCCTTCTTGCGGCCGGCCGCGCGCCGCGGCTGCGAACCGAGCTGTTCGGCGCGGGCGTCGAGCAAAACGACTGCCTCGGTCAGCGTGATCGTCTCCGGTGTCCGGTCGCCGGTAATGGTCGCGTTGATGCCGTTGTGGCTCACATAGGGTCCGTAGCGGCCATTCTTGACGACAACCGGGCCGCCTTTGTCCGGGTGTTCACCCAAAACCTTGCCGGGATCGGCGCCGAAGCGGCGGCCTTTCTTTGGATTCGCTTTCTTCTCGGCGATCAGGGTGACCGCGCGGTTGAGACCGATGGTCAGGACCTCGTCGCCGTCTTCCAGGTTCGCATAGGTCTTGCCGTGCTTGACGTAAGAGCCGAAGCGTCCAATGCCGGCGAGGATCGGTTCACCGTCTTCGGGCGACAGTCCGACTTCACGCGGCAGCGCCAGAAGGCCGAGCGCCTTTTCGAGGTCGACGTCGTCGGGCACAACGCCTTTCGGGATGCTGGCGCGTTTGGGTTTCTCGACGTCCGGCTTTTTCTCGCCCTTCTTTGGCTTCGGCGGTTTGATCTGTTCGCCGAGCTGCAAATAGGGTCCGAACCGGCCACCGCGCAGCGTCACTTCCAGACCGGTCACCGGGTCTTCGCCCAGCACCTTTTTACCCTGAACGCCGTCGGCGCTGGGCGTGATCTGCCGTGTGAAATTGCATTCCGGATAATTCGAGCAACCGATGAAGGCCCCGAAGCGCCCGGTCTTCAGCGAAAGCTGACCGGTACCGCATTGCGGGCACTGGCGGCGCGGTACGCCGTCGGCGCGTTCCGGGAAAATATGCGGCTCGAGCAGATCGTTGAGTGCGTCGAGCACAACGCGATTGCGCACTTCCTTGATCTCGTTGACGGCGCCGACAAACTGCTCCCAGAACTCGGCGAGCACGGCGCGCCAGTTGATCTTGCCCGCCGAAATCTCGTCGAGCTTTTCTTCGAGACCGGCGGTGAAATCGTATTCGACGTAGCGCGTGAAGAAACTTTCAAGAAATGCAACGACCACGCGGCCTTTGTCTTCCGGAATGAGGCGTTTCTTGTCGATGCGGACATAGCCGCGATCCTGGAGAACCTGAAGAATGGAGGCGTAGGTCGAGGGGCGGCCAATGCCGAGTTCTTCCATGCGCTTGACCAAAGCCGCTTCCGAGAAGCGCGGCGGCGGCTCGGTGAAGTGCTGCGCGGATTCGATCGCCTGCTTGCTGAGCGGTTCGCCCTCGGACATTGCGGGCAGGCGGCGCGACTCGTCATCGTCGGCCGTTTCGTCCTGGCCTTCCTGGTAGAGAGTGAGAAAGCCATCAAATTTCACGACCTGGCCGGACGAGCGCAGCTCGATATTACGCGAACCCGCCTTGGCGATGATGTCGACCGTGGTGCGCTCGAGTTCTGCGGATTCCATCTGGCTCGCGATCGCGCGGTTCCAGATCAACTCGTACAGGCGCGCCTGATCGCGATCGACATATTTGGCGACTTCGGCAGGTGTGCGGCTGGCGCTGGTCGGGCGCACCGCTTCATGCGCTTCCTGCGCGTTCTTCGACTTGTTGTGATACTCGCGGGGCGAGGCGGGCACATATTCCTTGCCATAGTTGCGGCCCAGCATCGCGCGGATGTCCGTGATCGCCTCCGGCGCCATGTCGATGCCGTCGGTACGCATATAAGTGATCAAGCCCGTGGCTTCGCCGTCGATCTCCACGCCTTCATAGAGCCGTTGTGCGAGGCGCATGGTGATGGCCGGGGCAAAGCCCAGCTTTCGGCTCGCTTCCTGCTGCATGGTCGAGGTGGTGAAGGGTGGCGGCGGATTGCGCCGGGCCGGCTTCGCTTCGACTGATACCACCTTGAAGATGGCGTTCTCGAGATCGCGGGTGAAGGATTCCGCTTCGGCGCCGGAGCCGATGTCGAGGCGTTGGATTTTTTGCCCGTCGGCGCCGACCAGCCGCGCTTCGAAGACCTCGTTGCGCGGGGTCGCCAGCTTGGCGACGATCGACCAGTATTCCCTGGCGACGAATTTCTCGATCTCCAGCTCGCGGTCGCAGACCAGCCGCAACGCGACCGATTGCACCCGGCCGGCCGAGCGCGCCCCCGGCAATTTTCGCCAGAGCACCGGCGAGAGCGTGAAGCCGACGAGATAATCGAGCGCGCGACGGGCGAGGTAGGCATCGACCAATGCACCATCAATCTCGCGCGGATGCTTCATTGCCTCGGTCACCGCCTGCTTGGTGATGGCATTGAACACCACGCGCTCGATCTTCTGGTCCTTGAGCGCATTCTTTTCCTTCAGCACCTCGAGCACGTGCCACGAGATCGCTTCGCCTTCACGATCGGGGTCGGTGGCGAGGATCAGCTTGTCGGCACCCTTCAGCGCGCGTGCGATGTCGTTCAGGCGCTGGTTCGACTTGGCGTCGACCTCCCAGAGCATGCGGAAATCGTTCTCGGGATCGACCGAGCCATCCTTGGGGGGCAGGTCGCGGATGTGGCCAAAGGAAGCCAGCACCTCGTAGCCGGAGCCGAGGTATTTATTGATTGTCTTCGCCTTGGACGGCGACTCGACTACGACAATATTCATGGAAATCCAGTGGGTTATCCGCCTGTACTAATAAGAATCAAGGCGGAATTGGCCGCATCTTTGGCCCGGAACATGGGGAAGGTACCCCCTACTGTCAAATAAGCCCGTTAAGAAGCCGTGTCTGACCAGTGAAATAGGGCACGAAAGAGACGGGTCCGGCCGGCGTGACAACCACAAGGTGCAATATTACCTGTATTCTACTTAAGAATGCAACCCGGCCGTTGTTCAGGCGGCTTCTGACAAACCGCCCAAGACATTCGAGTTACCGGACTTTTACCCCGAGCTTGTCCAGCAAAGCGGCCGTCGGATTGCCATCCGGTAACATTCCGATTTTTTTCTGCTCGGCGCGGATGTTGTCGCGCAGATCGAAATCGATGTGGCCGTCGAATTCATTCACCTTGTACCCGAGCTCGGACAACTTTTTCTGCAGCGCGATGCGGGCATCGCGCGAAAGCTGGCGGTCGTCCTTCGGCCAGGGCGTCTTGATCAAGCCACCGCCATGCATTCGGTCGGCGAGGTGGCCGACTGCAACCGCGTAGGCGTCGGAGTTGTTGTACTCCTTCAAGACGTCGAAATTTTCCGTGACGATGAATCCCGGACCACTGGCTCCGCTCGGGAAGAAAAGAATGCCTTGCCCGGAGGACGGAAACGGGTTGCCGTCAGCGCGGCGCACACCGAGGGTCTCCCATTCCGCGAAGGTTGCGCGGCTGCGCATGTAATCGAAGCCGCTCGGGACCGTAACCTCGAATCCCCAGGGCAGCGCGGAATTCCATTTCCCTTTGTGCAGATAATTCGCCGTTGAGCCGAGCACGTCCGGCACGTTGGTCCAGATATCGATGCGGCCATCGCCCGAAAAATCGACCGCGTAGTCGACGAAATTCGACGGCATGAACTGGCTCTGGCCCATGGCGCCAGCCCAGGAACTCACCATCTTCTCGCGGGTGAATTTGTTGTCCTGCATGATGCGCATCGCCACGATCAATTCGTTGCGGAAATAAGGGTGGCGATACTTCACGTAGGCGAGGGTGGCCAGCGACCGAAACACATCCCAGCGATCTTTTTCGGTGCCGAAATCGGATTCCATGCCCCACAGCGCGAGCAGGACCCAGCGTTCGACTCCGAATTTCTTTTCAACGGCGTCAAAGGTTTTCGCCCATTCACGCGCCTTGAGTTGCGCGTCCGCGATACGGCGATTGGAGACAATCGCATTCACGTAGTCGCCGACGGGCTTGCCGTATTCCGGCTGGCGTTTTGTCGCGGCGATCACGCGCTCATCGGGCGTGACGCCTTTGAGCGCGGTGTCGAAGGTGGCCCGGCTGATGCCTTTGGCTTGCGCGTCGGGCCACAGCTCGGCAGCGAAGGCCGCAAAGGACTGCTCCTGCGCACGCGCTGCGCCCTGGAGAAAAAGAAGAACCGCAAGGGCCGCGAGGTATCGAATGACCATGGAGAAAATCCCGTGACGCACGATTCGTATCGCACGTTACAGAAGCGATACCAACCCTGCTCCGTGGCGCACAAGACGGCCAGCGATTTCGAGTTCGAGCAGCACACTGCGCACATTCGTTGCGGAGCTGCGCGATAGCCGCACCAGATCGTCAATCGACACGGGAGCCGGACCGAGCAGCGCAAGGAGGCGGCCGCGCTCGTCCGCGTCCGGCTCGGCGTCGGGGGCGCCGAGCAAATCCTCAAATGCTTCCTGAACCGAAGGCAGGTTGCCCCGGCCAAGGATCGGCTCGATCGCCGCGATCACATCGGCGGCTTCGGTTACGGGCGTTGCGCCCTGTTTGAGAAGACCGTTGGCGCCTTCGCTGCGGGGATCGAGCGGCGAGCCGGGTACCGCGAAGACCTCGCGCCCCTGTTCGCCCGCGAGCCTTGCAGTGATCAGCGAGCCCGAGCGGCGCGCCGCCTCGACGATCACGACGCCGAGTGAGAGGCCCGAGATCAGCCGATTGCGGCGTGGAAAGTCGTGAGCGCGCGGCTCCCAGGTGAACGGCATTTCCGAAATGGCGGCACCCTGGACCGCGATTTTTTCCAGCAAGCCGATGTGTTCTGGCGGATAGATGCGGTCGTGACCGCCGGCAAGTACAGCGATGGTGCCGCTGGTGAGGCTGGCGCGATGGGCCGCGGCATCGATGCCGCGAGCCAGACCGGAAGCGATGGCAAAACCCGCATCGCCGAGATCGCGCGCGATGCGTTCGGCAAATTTCACACCGGCGGCAGAAGCGTTGCGCGAGCCGACAATGGCAATCGAGGGCCGCGCCAACGCATCGAATTTGCCGCGCACAGCGATGACTGGCGGCGGATCCGCGATCATCTTCAGTCGCGACGGATATTCGGGATCGCCGAGGGTGAATAATTCAACCCCGGCTGCACGTGCGGCGTTCAGCTCGGCTTCGGCCTGTTCGCGGGAGAAAATTCGAGGTGACTGCGCAGAGCCGCCACGGCGCGCTAGACCGGGCAGGGCTGCGAGCGCCGGCCGGACACCGCCGCAATAGCTGACGAGATCGTGAAATGTGCGCGGTCCAACATTGTCACTGCGGATGAGACGAAGCCAGTCGAGCCGGTCATCGTCGTCCAGTCGCGTCTGATCGTCCAAATGATCACCCGCCTCGACTAGCAGGCAGAATGACTACAACCGATTTTATCGCAATACAACCATAAGTTTAGTCGTCGTCGGATGTCTCCGCTTGTGCGCCGATTTTGCCTTCGCTGCCGTCGAGCAGGCGGACGATGTTCGCGCGATGCATAATCCACAATAGAACTGTCAGAAATAGAAAGAGCAGGGCGATATTCGGGAGGTTGCAGAACCAGAGACCCAGCGGCGTGCCGGCGCTGGCGATGAGAGCGGCAAGCGAGGAATAGCGAGTGACGGCGGCAACGGCGAGCCAGGCCAGACAAAAAGCCAAAGCGGCAGGCCAGTAGAGTCCAGCGAGCACGCCGATATAGGTTGCGACCCCTTTGCCGCCTTTGAATCTCAACCAGACCGGAAAGAGATGACCGAGAAATGCCCCGAGACCGGCGGCCACCGCTGGCTCGGTGCCAAAGTGCCGCATGATCAGCACAGCAGTCAGGCCCTTGAACATGTCGCAAAGAAGTGTCGCCGCAGCGAGCCCCTTGCGGCCTGTGCGCAGTACATTCGTTGCGCCGATATTGCCCGAGCCGATGGCCCGGATATCGGGAGCTCCCGCCGCGCGCGTCAGCAGCAGCCCGAATGGGATCGAGCCGAGCAGATAACCGAAAGCAAAAGCGAGCAGGGCGGTCATACGTATTCGTAGACGGTTCGTCCTGAGACAATCGTGCGGACAACGCGCCCGGTGAGGCGCGCTTCGTCGAACGGCGTATTCTTGCACTTCGACTTGAGTTCGTTCGGATCCAGCACCCAGGGCAGATCCATATCGACGACGATCACATCGGCGGGCGCACCGCTCTTTAGTGTGCCGCCCGGGAGACCAAGCAATTCCGCCGGCCGCGTGGACATCGCGCGCAGCAGCGCTGTCAACTCGATTTCTCCGCCATGCACCAGGCGCAAGCCGGCGGTCAGCATGGTTTCAAGCCCGATCGCGCCGGGCGCCGCTTCGGCGAAAGGCAGGCGTTTCGTTTCGACATCCTGCGGATTGTGATCCGACATGATCACATCGACCAATCCGGAGCCGACAGCCTGGACCAGGGCCTTCCGGTCGTCTTCCGTGCGCAGCGGCGGCGCCAGCTTGAGAAAGGTCCGGTAGGGCCCGATGTCATTTTCGTTGAGCGTAACGTGATTGATCGACGCCGAGGCGCTGACGTTCAGTCCGGCATCTTTGGCGCGGCGCAATATCTCGAGCGCATCGACGCAGGTGACCGAGGCCGCATGATAGCGCCCGCCCGAAAGCGCGACGAGGCGGATATCGCGTTCGAGCATCACGGTTTCCGCCGCTTTCGGAATACCGAGCAAGCCGAGGCGAGCGGCGAACTCGCCTTCGTTCATCACGCCATCGCCGATCAGATTCGGGTCTTCGGTGTGATGCACGATCATGGCATCGAAATCGCCGGCGTAGGTGAGCGCGCGCCGCATCACCTGCGCATTGGCAACGCTTTTGGCGCCATCGGTGAATGCGACGGCTCCGGCGGCCTTGAGCAGGCCGATCTCCGTCATCTCCTTGCCCTCGAGGCCCTTCGTGATCGCTGCCATCGGATGCACGTGCACGATCGCGTTGTCGCGAGCCCGGCGGAGGACGAAGTCGACGGTCGCCGGATTGTCGATGGTCGGGGACGTATCAGGCTGGCAGATGATGGTGGTGACTCCGCCCGCGGCCGCGGCCTGGCTGGCCGAGGCGAGCGTCTCGCGATTGGCTTCACCCGGTTCGCCGATGAAGGCGCGCATGTCGATCAGACCCGGCGCGATTAACCTGCCGCGGCAGTCGATCACATCGGTGCCTTCCGGCACGCCGGCAGCGCCGATGCCTTTCTTGGCCTCACGGATGACGCCTTCCGCGATCAGCAAGTCGCCCACGATGTCGAGATCGCGCGATGGATCGACGATCCGGGCATTGGCGAGCAGGATCGGGTGGCGGTCGGACAACATCATGTCATGCGTTCGGCAAATTTCGTGAGAGCGCTTCGAGTACAGCCATGCGCACGGCCACGCCCATCTCGACCTGTTCGCGGATCAATGACTGCGCACCGTCGGCGACGATCGAGTCGATCTCGACGCCGCGATTCATCGGTCCCGGGTGCATCACCAGCGCGCCTGGTTTTGCGTATGCGAGTTTTTTCTCATCGAGCCCATAGTAGTGGAAGTATTCCGACATCGACGGCACATACGAGCCATTCATGCGTTCGCGCTGAAGCCGCAGCATCATGACGATGTCGGCACCGGCGAGACCTTCCCGCATATCGCGCGCGACTTCGACACCGAAACGCTCAATGCCCGGGGGCAAGAGCGTGGAGGGTGCAACAACCCGCACGCGAGCGCCCATCGCATTGAGCAGGATGATATTTGAGCGCGCGACGCGCGAGTGCAGGATATCGCCGCAGATCGCGACCAGCAGGCCCTCGATGTGGCCCTTGTTGCGGCGGATCGTGAGCGCATCCAGCAATGCCTGGGTCGGATGTTCGTGAGAGCCATCGCCGGCATTGATCACCGAGCAATCCACCTTGCGTGCCAGCAGTTCGACCGCGCCGGATGCATGATGGCGCACGACGATGATGTCCGGATGCATGGCATTGAGCGTGATGGCCGTGTCGATGAGTGTCTCCCCCTTGCGCATGGACGATGAACTGGTCGACATGTTCATCACATCGGCGCCCAGGCGCTTGCCTGCGAGTTCGAACGAGGCCTGGGTTCGGGTCGAGACTTCAAAAAAGAGATTGATCTGGGTGCGCCCGCGGAGCGAGGCGCGCTTCTTTTCGACCTGGCGATTGAGGTCGACGAATTCTTCGGCGAGATCGAGGAGACCGGAAATATCCGCGTGCGAAAGTCCTTCGATCCCCAACAGGTGCCGCCTGCTGAGAACAAACGAGGGTTTCGGCGCGATGGTCATTAAAGCAAGACCTATAGGCGCAACCTGCTTGTCGGGCAAGGGCATTACCCGCCGATCCACAAGGCACTCGTCCCCATCGTTAATGTTTTCGTTGAGCGTCAGGACGGCACCCGCCTGTCCAGACGATCTGCACCCCAGCCGATGGCCGCTCCTTTGCAGTTGTTCCCGCAACTATTCGTGAATGTGTGAAATTGCCGCCCCGTCCCCGGCGCTCGCGCAGGAACCGCGCGGCCTGTTCCAGTATTGACCCCGGATACACAAAAAAGCCGGCACCGAAAGGAGACTAGTATGAAGACGATTTTCAAATATGCCGCCACAGCGGCGTTGACGGGTGCGCTCGCGCTTGCCGCAGCGTCACCGGGTGAAGCGCGTAATGGCCGCAATGCAGCCGCGATCGGACTTGGCGTAGGCGCGGCGGTGGCAGGCGCGGCGATTGCCGGCTCTGCCTACAACAACGGCTACTACGGCGGATACTATGGCGATCCGGGTTACGCCTATGATTCGGGTTACGCCTATGGCCCGGGTTACGCATATGCGCCGGGCTACGCCTATGACGGTGCATACGCCTACGCGCCGGGGCCGGCCTACGGCTATCGCTACGGCAACAGGTGGTCGGATCAGCACCGCACCAACAACTTCTCGATTGACTCGCAGCGATAAGCTGAAAGTCGTGAAGGAAAGAGGGGCCGCTCTTCGGAGCGGCTTCTTTTTTATGCGCGATCAGCCGATCAACTCACTCCGCTCATTCCCACGCAAGCGGGAATCCAGAGACACAAACTCGGATCCTGTTACCCTGGGTCCCCGCTTTCGCGGGGACGAACGGAGAGTGGGTAGGACACAATCCAAACGCGCCTTCTACAACCTCGCCAAACGATCGAGTGCGCCTTGCAGAATGAAGGCCGCGGCATGCTGATCAATCACGGCAGCGCGCTTTTTGCGGCTGACATCGGCCGCGATCAGCTCGCGTTCGACCGCAACAGTTGAGAGCCGCTCATCCCAGAGAGCGATCGGCAATTCGGTGAGCCTGGCGAGATTGCGCGCGAAAGCGCGGGTCGATTGCGCACGCGGGCCCTCGCTGCCATCCATATTGATCGGCAGGCCGAGCACGAATCCGACGGCGGAGCGTTCGGCGGCAAGCACGAGCACGCGTTGCGCGTCGGTGGTGAAAGTCTTGCGCGCGATGGTCTCGACGCCAGTTGCAAGTTTTCGATCGGGATCACTGGAGGCAACGCCGATGGTCTTGGTGCCGAGATCGAGCCCGATGAGAGCCCCGCGGGCGGGCAGGTGCGCGACGGCTTCAACGAGGGGCAGGATGAGGGGCATGCTCAGGGTACGGTACCCGCTGGAAGCTGCTCGGCAAAATCGGCGATATCCCCCGCGGTCGTAAACCACACGCGCTCGTCGGCGTGGCTGGCAATGTGCCTCAATGCACGCGCCAGATGCTTGAAACGATGCGGCCAGCCTACGACGTAGGCGTGGAGTGCAATCCCCATGACCAGTGGGCGCCTTGTGCATTCCTGGTGCATCACTTCGAACGCATCCACAATCATGTCCGCGAATTCCGAGCCCTCGCGCTTGCGCGCGACGATCTGCGGAATGTCGTTGAGCTCCTGCGGGTAGGGCAGTGAGAGAATGCGGCCTCCACGCGTTTTCATCCAGACCGGCTGATCGTCGTGGCACCAGTCGAGCAGGTAGCGATAGCCGGCCTCGTGCAACAGATCGGGGGTCAGCGGAGATTGCGAAATCCATGGCCCGAGCCAGCCTCGCGGCCGCTTGCCCGAATGTTTTTCGACCGCCGCGGTGGTTTCCTCGATCAACAGGCGTTCCTTGTGTTCGGTCAGTTCGCCCTGGCGCTCTGAATTGCTGCGGCCGTGGCCGACGATTTCGGCGCCGGGGAAGGCCGTAACCGCCTCCGGCGCATGCCGGTACATCTCTGCGTTGACGAGCAGCGACACGGGCAGATTGAGCTCGCCGAACAGGTCGGCCAGCCGGAAGACCCCCACGCGGTTGCCGTAGTCGCGCCAGGCGTAGTTGAGCACGTCCGGTTGTGATCCGCCCGGTGCGAGCTCGGCGCCAAGTCCTTCCCCGAATGAAAACCATTCAAGATTGAGGGCGACGTAAATCGCGAGACGTTTACCCCCTGGCCAGTCATAGGCCGGGCGGGCGGAGATGGCGGAGTAGGGATACCGGTCGTGGGTGCGGGCAGTCATTTCGGAATGGTAGCCGGTTCCATTGTTGCCTGCCTCCTCTTTCGCGGTTTTGCGGCCGAGCTTCGCCAAACCCTTGATCCTGCCTAAAGCCAATACGAATTCCTGCCTGCGGCAAGGCGCGATAGTCTCTCTGTTATGTGGCCGGACCAACGAGCACTTAAGCTGTTCAAGGTCGAACACCCTGTCGTTTTGGCGCCGATGGCCGGGGCGATGGATACCGGTTTGGCGATAGCCGTTGCCGACGCCGGCGGGCTCGCCTCCTTGCCGATCGCCATGCTTGATGAGCGGCAGATGCGCGACCAGATGGAAAAATTCCGCGCCGCCACTGACAAGCCGGTCAATCTGAATTTCTTTTGTCATAAGCCGTCCGTGCCGAACAACGCGCGTGAGCATGCCTGGCGCGAAAAACTAAAACCCTATTACGTCGAGTACGGTATCGATCCTGCGGGTTCCGTGCCGTCGACCAACCGCGTTCCATTCGACGAGGCGCTGTGCTCAGTCGTGGAAGAACTCAAGCCGGAGGTTGTGAGCTTCCATTTCGGGTTGCCGGCGCCGGCGCTGCTTGCGCGTACGAAGGACGCGGGTTGCATTGTCATGGCTTCAGCGACCACGGTGGCGGAGGCACGCTGGCTGGAAGCGAAGGGCTGCGATGCGATCATCGCCCAGGGTTTCGAGGCGGGCGGCCATCGCGGAATGTTCCTCACCGACAATCTGGCGACGCAGGCCGGAACCTTTGCGCTGGTGCCGCAGGTGGTCGACGCCGTGAAGGTGCCGGTGGTCGCCGCCGGCGGAATTACCGATGCGCGCGGGATCGTCGCGGCTTTTGCGCTGGGAGCGTCCGCTGTGCAGATGGGCACGGCGTATCTCCACTGTCCGGAATCCAGGATTCAGCCTCCGCATCGCGCCGCGCTCGCCAGTGCGAGCGACGATGGGACCGCTGTGACCAACCTGCAAACGGGGAAACCGGCGCGCGGCCTCATAAACCGCGTCATGCGCGAGCTGGGACCCGTCAACGATGTCGCGCCGGAATTTCCGCTGGCTGCCGGCGCGCTGGCGCCCCTCAATGCCAAGGCGCTGTCGCAAGGCTCCGGCGATTTCCTGAGCATGTGGGCAGGGCAGGCGGCCGGCCTCGGCCGCGCCATGCCCGCGCGCGAATTGACGCGAACCCTGGTGAATGAAGCGCAGGCGTTGATGAAACAGATGGCGCGCTGACCGGTTGTCGCGTTGAAAGCCGCTCTGCTATAGGCTGGGCGGTAGAAACACCCCGGAAATTTCATGTCCGTTGACGCCGATACCGTCCGCCGCATAGCGCATCTCGCCCGCATCGCCGTGGCTGAGGATGAAGTCGAGCACCTCAGGGACGAGCTCAACGCCATGCTTGCGTTTGTCGAGCAGCTTGAAGAGGTCAAGGTCGACGGCGTCGAGCCGATGACCTCGGTGACGCCGATGACGATGAAGAAGAGGGTCGACGCTGTGACAGATGGCGGCATCGCCGGGGACATCGTCAGGAATGCACCGTCAAGCGACGATAACTATTTTGTCGTCCCGAAAGTGGTGGAATGATGCGTGCAACGGATCATTCCACCATCCCCGGGCGAGCGTCGCGAGACCCGGGGATCTCAGACAGCAAGACGTGGATGGCCGGGACAAGCCCGGCCATGACGGGGTAACCGGATGTGTATCGCTTGCGAACTCGGATATCTGAGCATGATCGACGCGCTCGAGGCGGAGCGCAGCGCGTCGAAGAAAAAAGTCGTGCGCGTCGACGAAGTCGATTTCGTGTGCGAGACGCCCGCCGAACAGCCCGGGCGCAAGCGCCGCCGGCGTGCGCCGCGACCCTCGGATGAGCCCGCGCCGTGAGTGAACTGACTTCGCTGACTTTGGCTGAGGCGCGCGACGGGCTGACAAGGAAATCCTTCTCCGCCGCCGAATTGTCTGCCGCACATCTCACGGCTATCGAAAAGGCGCGGTCGCTCAACACCTATGTGCTGGAAACGCCGGAAATCGCTGCCGACATGGCGAAAGCGTCCGACGCTCGTATCGCATCGGGCAAAGCCGGGCCGCTGGAAGGAATTCCCCTTGCCGTAAAGGATCTGTTCTGCACGGCAGGCGTACGGTCGACTGCCTGCTCGCACATCCTCGACAATTTTGTGCCGACCTACGAGTCGACGGTCACGTCGCAGCTCTGGCGGGACGGCGCGGTGCTCCTGGGCAAAACCAATTGCGACGAGTTCGCGATGGGTTCCTCGAACGAGACGTCGCATTTTGGTCCGGTGCATTCGCCGTGGCGGCGCCAGGGGTCGAATACGCCGCTGACGCCGGGCGGTTCGTCCGGCGGGTCCGCTGCTGCGGTCGCCGCGCAACTTTGCCTCGGAGCGACCGGCACGGATACCGGCGGCTCGATCCGCCAGCCTGCGGCGTTTACCGGCACCGTCGGTGTGAAGCCGACTTACGGCCGCTGCTCGCGTTGGGGCATCGTTGCCTTCGCATCTTCGCTCGATCAGGCGGGACCATTCGCACGTCGCGTGCGCGATGCGGCGATACTTCTGCGCTCGATGGCGGGTCCCGATCCGAAAGACACAACCTGTGCCGACCTTGCGGTTCCGGACTACGAATCCGCCGTCGGCAAATCGGTGAAAGGCCTGCGCATCGGCATCCCGAAGGAGTACCGACTTGATGGCATGTCGGCCGAGATCGAAAAAATGTGGGAGCAGGGGCGCGCATGGCTGAAGGCTGCCGGCGCCGAGCTGATCGAGGTATCGCTTCCGCATACGAAGTATGCTCTGCCGGCCTACTACGTCGTGGCGCCGGCGGAAGCCTCATCCAATCTCGCGCGATATGACGGTGTGCGCTACGGGCTGCGCGTGTCCGGCCGCGACATCATCGACATGTATGAGAAGACGCGCAGCGATGGTTTCGGCGCGGAAGTGCGCCGGCGCGTGATGATCGGCACTTACGTGCTTTCGGCCGGTTACTATGACGCCTATTACCTGCGCGCGCAGAAGGTGCGCACCCTGATCAAGAAGGACTTCGAGGATTGTTTCAGGGCCGGCGTGCACGCCATGTTGACGCCGGCAACGCCCTCGGCCGCGTTCGGGCTGGGCGAAAAGGGTGCCGCCGATCCCGTCGAGATGTATTTGAATGACATATTCACCGTGACGGTGAATATGGCCGGGCTGCCCGGCATTGCCGTGCCCGCGGGTCTGGACGTGCAGGGTCTGCCTTTGGGATTACAGTTGATCGGCCGGCCGTTCGACGAGGAGACGCTGTTTTCCCTTGCCACGGTCATCGAACAGGCCGCCGGACAGTTCAGTCCGAAACCGTGGTGGTGAGGCTACTTGTCCGCTGTTGAAACCGGCGGAAGATCCTGGTCTCCTTCGACGGTTTTCTTTCCGCCCAATTCGCCGCCACCCAGGATAAATATGGCCGCGATCACGGCGACAACGCCGCCGATAAGGATGCCGAATGAGCCGTTGCTGTTTTTATTCATGACGGTATTCCAACGTCTGCCGCCCAGCCGTGTTCCAACCGAATGCTCCGCGAATTCGCAGAAATCGTTGCAGAATTCGGGCCATTTCGTGGAATGCACAGTGCAACTTCGGCAGGGCAGCTTTGCGAAAACGGCCGGACACGCTACCAAACGGGAAATCACGCGCGGTCACAGCCGCAACAGGGTGACATGGACACTCAGCCCAACGCTAAAAAGTTTCTAAAAGGCGCGACCGGCGACTGGGAAGTCGTCGTCGGCTTGGAGGTCCATGCGCAGGTTACCTCCAGGTCGAAGCTGTTTTCCGGCGCGTCCACCGAGTTCGGTGGCGCGCCCAACAGCCATGTTTCACTGGTGGATGCCGCGATGCCGGGCATGTTGCCGGTCATCAACGAAGAATGCGTGCGCCAGGCGGTGCGGACCGGGCTCGGCCTGAAAGCCAAAATCAATCTCAAGTCCGTTTTCGACCGGAAGAATTATTTCTATCCCGATCTGCCGCCGGGCTATCAGATCAGTCAGTACAAATCTCCGGTGGTCGGCGAGGGCGTGGTGACAGTCGACCTCGAAGGCGGCGACAGCGTCACGGTCGGCATCGAAAGGCTGCATCTCGAACAGGACGCCGGCAAGAGCATCCACGATCGTTCTCCAGCGAACTCCTATGTCGACCTCAATCGCTCCGGCGTTGCCTTGATGGAGATCGTATCGAAGCCCGACCTTCGTTCGGCCGACGAAGCCAAAGCCTTCATCACGAAGCTTCGTTCGATCCTGCGCTATCTCGGGACCTGCGACGGCGACATGGAGAAAGGAAGCCTGCGCGCCGACGTCAATGTTTCGGTGCGCCGGCCGGGCGAACCGCTCGGCACGCGTTGCGAAATCAAGAACGTCAACTCGATCCGCTTCATCGGACAGGCGGTCGAACACGAGGCGCGCCGGCAGATCGAGATCATCGAGGAAGGCGGGTCGATAGACCAGGAAACGCGTCTGTTCGATGCGACGCGCGGCGAGACACGATCGATGCGGTCGAAGGAAGAGGCACATGACTACCGCTACTTCCCCGATCCCGACCTGCTGCCTCTGGAATTCGACGCGGCCTACGTCGAGGAACTGAAGAAAAATCTGCCGGAGCTGCCGGACGAGAAGAAGACCCGCTTTATGCGTGAGTTTTCGCTGTCGGCCTACGACGCCGGCGTGCTGGTTGCCGAGCGCGAGACCGCGGAATATTTCGAAGGCGTTGCCAGGGGCCGCGACGCGAAGGCTGCCGCGAACTGGGTGATCAATGAATTATTCGGGCGCCTGAACAAGGAAGGGAAGGACATCGGATCCTCCCCGGTATCGGCTGGCCAGCTCGGCACGATGCTTGACCTGATTGCCGACGGCACGATTTCCGGCAAGATCGCAAAGGATCTGTTCGAAGTGATCTGGCAGGAAGGCGGTGATCCGCGCGCGGTCGTTGAGCAGCGCGGAATGAAGCAAGTGACCGACATAGGCGCGATCGAGAAGGTCATCGACGACATCATAGCGAGGAACCCGGATAAAGTTGCCGATGCCAGGACCAACCCGAAAGCGATCGGGTGGTTCGTTGGCCAGGCGATGAAGGCATCCGGAGGTAAAGCGAGCCCGCAAGCCGTCAACGATGTATTGAAACGAAAACTCGGACTGTGAGCGTGCGACGCATCGGTCCGGGTCGCAAAGTTTTCTGAAATTCGGATTGCAACAGCACGGAGCGCGCAAAAAAGTTTGCGTGTGAGACCGGTCTCTCGTCCATTTGACCGAGATCTTTGATTGCACTGCACAACGACTTACCCGAATCACTTTCGCCGATTTGCTCGTTTTTGATCGATTCCGGTGCTTGACAGCCCTTGCGTACGGCTGGCTGTGCAAAATTATTTGGTTGCGCGCACATGCACGCCGCAAACACCATTTATGCAAAGTGTAATGCGTTCCGCGCGAAAATCATGTCGCTGAATCGTGCCCATAGCGGGCGCCGATTGCGTCAAAACTCCTTGTTTCATCGCGGTTTTTCCAATTTTGTCGGCGTGCGCACGAATTTTCGTCGCGCGTTGCGCGCGTGCGCATCCAGTTCGTGTGCTTGTCGGAAAATTGCGTGGCAGCGTGTCGGAAGCCGCTCGCATACACGTTTGACCAAGCAGTAACGTTCTTTTTTTCGCTGCGCTGTAGTAAACCGAGTGCCAGTGCGTGTCGATTCGCGACGCGTGCTGATGCGACACCCGCCATGTTTCATGGCTAGGAGGGCAGCAATGGCTAAACGTAGGAAGAAGGCAGCGGCGAAAGCAGCGAAGAAGACGAAGCGCCGGAAGAGGAAGCTTTAGTCTGACGCAGCTTCCCGATCTTCGGCCTTACGTGTCGGAGATGGAGTCATACGGGCCGGTGTGCGTCATGGAGTGATCCGCGCGATGCGATCGCGCCGCGGCGCCCCGGTTCCGGATGACATAAGAGGGCGTCGGCGAGACTTCAGGTCTCGCCGACGCCC
>DATAPP010000093.1:0-2341 GCA_036265125.1 Pseudolabrys sp.
GCAACCGAACCGACACCGTTCGCGAAATTCTTGACGAGGCTGTCGATCAGGCAGGTCGGGCCGGCGAAATCATCCGCCGCCTCCGCGACTTCGTTATACGCGGTGAGACGGATAAACGCATAGAAATATTGTCAACTCTGATTCGTGAAGCCAGCGATCTTGCTGCCGCGGGGGCTGGCGTGGAAGGCGTGCACATTCGTCTGCATTTCGATCCAGCCGCGAAAGCCGTGTTTGGAAGCCGGATTCAATTACAGCAAGTGATGGTCAACCTTATGCGCAACGCACATGAGGCAATGGCGCGAAGCGAACGACGTCAACTTCACGTCGGTACGGCGCGCTGCAACAACGAGATCGAGATAACGATCACTGACACGGGTTCGGGTTTGCCGGACGGTATGGTGGAAAACCTGTTCGAGCCGTTTCAAACCACAAAAAGCACCGGCATGGGGTTGGGCCTTACCATCTCCCGCTCGATCGTTGAGGATCATGGCGGCCAACTTCTGTACCGACCTAATCTAGCCGGCGGGGCGATATTTCTTGTAAAGCTCCCTGTCATCCTTGATCGGTTAAACGAATGCTAGAGGCTCAGCGAATCGTTTATGTCGTCGATGACGACCCTGCCGTGCGCCGTTCGCTCGAGCGCCTGTTGGATGCGGCCGACTTTCGAGCGGTGTCATTCGGTTATCCTGAAGAGTTCCTTGATGCAGTAAAAAGCCCTCCGCCCGGCTGTTGCGCCCTGGTTGATCTCCGATTGCCGGGGATGAGCGGCCTAAAGGTTCTCGAACTCCTCCGGCGGATCGACGCAAGACTTCCGGTGATCGTAATGACCGGTCACGGCGACGTCCGAAGCGCAGTGCAAGCAATGAAAACAGGAGCCGCGGACTTCATCGAGAAGCCATACTCGGACGATGCACTTATCACCGCGATTGATACTGCGGTGACGACCGGAGCACGACAAGGTTCAGCCGACGAGGCCGCCGAGGCGGCAAGTTTGATCGGCACGCTCAGTCCGCGTGAGAAGCAAGTTCTCTATGCATTAATGGCTGGCCGTGCGAACAAGGCCATCGCATTCGAGCTTGGTATCAGCGTGCGCACCGTCGAGGTTCACCGCGCGCGCATGATGGAGCGGCTGGACGTGCGCCAGTTGGGGCAGGCGGTGAGGCTGGCAGTTCTAGCCCAACTTGACAAAGGATAGTCACGCTGCCCGGGCAGCTGTATTGGTGGTACGACTGTTGAGGTCGCCATCCCCGAGCGCCTCTCGATCGACAATTTGTATGTCACGTGTCCCGATGAACCGGATCAAGCCCCGGTGCTTAAGGTCACTCAGGGCTCGACTGACAGTCTCTGGCGAAACAGCAAGATAGTCCGCTATGTCATACCGTGATACTGGGAGCGTGACCCTGTCACCTTTTTCGGGTGACAAGCGATCTGCCATCGCGAGGAGGAAAGAGCCGACCTTTTGCGAAACGGTTATGCGACCGACGATCAAAAGTTGCTCTTGAAGACGAGAGAGTGTTTCAAAAGCGATCTTGCGGAGCTCTCTTGTCAATTGCGGGTTGTTATCGGCCAGCTGTTCGATCTTTTTGCGCGCATATTCGTAAATTATGGTCTCGGGCGCGACCGCTTCCACAGTGTAATCATACTCGTCGCCCGTCGTGAATCCGAAGAAGTCACCAGGAAACAGCAGATCAACGATCTGCCGCCGTCCATCCAACTTGATGATGAAACAGGAGGCCGCGCCGCTCACCACACGATACCACGCGTGGGCCCGCTGCCCCTGACGGCAGATTTCCCGCTGGGCGCGGCAACTTCTGACCAGCGCAATACCATCGATGCACTGCAGTGGGTGCGAGGTGCCGGGGATGTACCTTGGAATATGGCTGCCTGAATTGCTGGGCGCTGTGTGTGAGAACGCGTGACTCATTTTTCGCCTCCCGTGCATGTCCTCCTTACCCTGGACCAACCGAGCCTTGCGTAACTTTTCCGCCCTGGGAATTCGGCAAATTCACGTACCGTAAATTTACTTAACCGCTTTGAGAGTGTTTTTCGGCGTCAAAAGGGCTCCAGCAAGTTGTCGCGTCCTGACAGCCATCAAGGCCGCAGTTTTCGACCTGCCGTATCTTGTGTTCGACCATTCGGGTGAGATCCGTATAGAGCGAGGAACAAAGATTATGGCCAACGTCGCTCCCATCGACATAATGACTTTGCAGGCGCCCATTACGCCGCGTGATCATGTTCTCGGCGCTCACCACGCATTGGTGACACTCGTTGAATACGGTGATTACGAATGTCCGCATTGTGCGGCCGCAAATCCCGTTGTCAAACTCGTGCTCAGACGTTT
>DATAPP010000094.1:0-6025 GCA_036265125.1 Pseudolabrys sp.
GGCGGGTGAGAAAAAACCCGTGCAGACGGTATCAGCCGCCGCATGATTTATCGGCACTGTTAGTAATGCAACGGCGCAGAGAATTGGACCCGCGAAATCAGCCTTAGACATTTGCACACTCCCTATGTTCGGTAGTTGATCGATCAAGCTGCTTCGACAAAGAATGGTGTGACCGCGGCCGCCTGTGCTTGTGGTGAAAAGGCTGTCCCGGCCACCAGAAGGCCGAGCGCAAAAGCAAAAGTTCCAATTTTGCGAGAGTGCATTAGCCGCCCCCGTTTCCGAACCGAGGGTTCGGCATCCGCCACGTGACGACCCTATCAGCTAAGGTTGGCACCACAAGCCTGATATCGCGCAATGCGTTTGCGCGTTTATTCCGTCACCAGACATTTTTTTTTGAGACCTCCGAGCGTCAAATGACGTAGGGGCTTTCTAAACTCGCTTGATGTCCGCTTTGGGTCATTAGCGGACAAAATGGGATGTCCGCTTTACTCGCAAAAATGTCCGCTCTACCCCCGAAAGCGGACATTCATCAATGCGGGCAGGATGTCTGCTTTGGGTCAGAAGCGGACGTGTGCGTTGCAACTAGGCAAGTCCATTAAGGGCCAACTGCGGACATGGCAGCACATCCGTGATCCCGCATTGATCGGGCTGTTTGCGACCACGGCAAGCGATCAGCGCGACTTGCGCACTGTCTTTCCTAACGTAATTTCGGGCCTGCGGAGGCCCATCGCGATCCAAGCGGCGATAAGCCTCAACATAAACTTGCCGGAGCGACCCTCATAATTCGGTAAGTCATCGGCAAGCGCGACGCCATCTCGTCGGTCTTGTGTCATGACTCGCATTTCAAGAGGTGGAGCACCTGCCGGAAAGCGGTTCCGGTACATCGTCAGCCAATGTCCCCTGGTAAAGTCGAGGAACATTCCAGAATTGCAACATGTTGCAATGACCCGCCGGGTCGGAGAATCAGGCTTGAGCCGGTGCTCTTCAAGATACTCTTGCCCCATCACACATTGCACTCGATCCTTTCGATACAGGACGTAATCTGTTCCACCGTCGGGATTGAGAATGGGTGGCGCGGAAGCCAGTTGCTCGAAGCGGTTTCCGGCTTCTTGGCAACTCGCGCAATAGCAAGAGACAGTCAGAATTGGCCGGCCAACTGCTTCCAATTTCACCTTGCCGCATCGGCAAATCTCGGAGAGGTGTTTTTGCTGTTTCAGGTTCACCGCAACTGTCCGTTTGTGGGGTCGTCTTGTTTATAAATTAATTTCGGCGTTAGTGAGAAATGTCCGCTTTGGGTCATTAGCGGACAAAATGTGATGTCCGCTTTTCTCATAAAAATGTCCGCTCTTACCCCGAAAGCGGACATTCATCGGCTTGAGTGGTTTGTCCGCTTTGGGCCAGAAGCGGAAGTAAAAGCCATTCACATGAATGTCCGCTTTACTCCCAAAAGCGGACATTGGGCGGCGCCTCCACTGATAAGAAAGTGAAAGAGGCCGCCAATCGAGGCCGCCCTTATTCTCCTTTTGGAATAGCAGCCAAAAGTTCTCTTAATACTTTTTGCCCGGCTGCCCTAGCGGCTTGCTGGCTCAAAAAATTCTCGCCGTGCAGACGAACGCCGAGCGGCTTCGATCTCCGCGAGATATTCCACATCCAGCGAGGTTCCCATCGTACACCATCAGTGACGAACGCCGTTTTGGTGATGACAATATAGTCGCGTGACGAGGGCGGACGCTTTTCGCTCATGCCGTTATTGGATAGCGATTTTAGCATGTGGCCAAGCCTAAATATTCGGTCGCCTCATCGAATTTGCGACAGGCAACGCTAAGACTTGAACAACTCGAAGTTAAGTCGCATGCCCACTTTTGGTCGCGCCAGTGGAGGCATTCAACACGCCGATTTGCTGCTCTTCCGCTTCGGCAAGGTGAAGATACATTTGCTCCAACCGCTGACAGCGTTCGCGGCTCTCGTCATCGTGGGTCTGCTTTGCCAGGCCAGCACACCTTGCCGCCTGTCTTCTAAGGAGTTTTGCAGAAGCCATATTCGTAGCCTCCGGCTAACCCCGGCTATCGCAGTGCAGCATTTTGTGTTCTGCAATGCAACAATAAAGATTCGTACTGCACAATCACGAATGTCCGCTTTGGGTCAAAAGCGGACACGACGGCCTTAAATCGGGATGTCCGCTTTAGCCCAGAAAGCGGACATCCCGAAACCCCAATCATCAAAAATGGTCGGGCCCTAACTTCCCCGGTAGATTGAGTAACTCCATGGAGTGGCTAAGAGCGGCACATGGTAGTGGCTTTCGGGATCAGCGATCGAGAAGCGGACAGGAACCTTGTCCAGAAATGGCGGGTCAGGAAGAATGATGCCGCTCCGCCTGAAGTAATCACCCAGCGCAAAGCGTAATTCATAGCCGCCAATAGGGACGGGGCGACCGCTGATGAGCGGCCCATCGGTTCGCCCATCAATATTGGTAACTCCCGCGACAATAAGGTGATCGCTCCCGACTTGCGACAGTTCGTGTAACTCCAGGGCGACGCCCTGCGCTGGACGGCCGCTATAGGCATCGAGCACGTGGGTCGATAGCCGTCCATTTACATTGAGTTGGTCCACTCCAGCAACGCGCTGGTTAAGTCGCAAAGCCGCAATCCGGATGACTTCTTTCAGCGCAGCATTGCGTTCCACGGCCTGGTCATTTTTAGTTCGCAGGTCAAATTGACGAAACAGCGAATCCTTGGAGTGGCGTCGCACGCAAATGATGAATGGAAATCCGAATTTCTTCCGATATGTCTCGTTCAGACGGTGAAATTCGAAGAACTCCTTCTCGCTCAAACGATCGAGGCCGGCATCTTTCTGCTCCGCCTCGGACTCGGCGGTCAGGGTCCCTGCCCTCGCCGCTTTTCCGGCCAGGTCCGGATGGGCATTGAGCAGAGTGAGCTTACGCGATTCGTCCGCCTTCAATACGACGCCGGACATCCTTTCATGCAATGCTGACAGCGATGAGTATGGACGATCTGCGGCGGCAGCTTCCGCTACCCAAGGTGAATTTTCGTAGATCGCGCCAAGTGTCGATACAAACCGTTGCCGATCAAATGCATTGAGTTCATGCAGTGAGACGGAAGCGCCCGCGCTCATGTCACCCCCGGGGCGCCCGTTCCCAGAGCAAGATGTTCGCGATGCCAGTGGTTCGCTACATCGAGACGTGTAGCAATCCAGACCTTGTCATGTTTGCCGAGATGATCGAGAAATCGCGAGACCGCAATCGCGCGACCCGGTCGGCCGGCTAGCCGACAATGTAAGCCAACCGACATCATCTTTGGATCGACCTCGCCCTCCGAATACAATACGTCAAAGGTATCACGCATATAAACAAAAAATTCATCGCCGGTGGCGAAACCCTGCGGGTTGATAAAACGCAGGTCATTTACATCGAGCGAATACGGAATAATCAGATGCGGGCCCTTGGGTCCATTCACCCAGTAGGGCAAATCGTCGGAATAAGAATCCGATGAGTAGCGAAATCCGCCATCCTCAAGTACGGCTCCAAGTGTATTGACCGAAGTTCGGCCGGTATACCAACCAAGTGGCCGCGCCCCAGTCGCTTCCTTGTGAATGCGAATTGCCTCGGCCATATGCGACCGCTCTTCTTCCTCCGGCATATCTTTATAGTCGATCCACTTCAAACCGTGGCTGGCGATCTCCCAATTCGCTTCCTGCATGGCTGCGACTGCTTCAGGATTCCGGGCAAGCGCCGTCGCGACCGCAAACACGCTGACGGGAATGTTTCGATTTTTGAACAAGCGCCATAGTCGCCAGAATCCGGCTCTTGATCCGTATTCAAACATCGACTCGACGTTCATATGCCGCTGGCCAGGCCAGGGCTGTACGCCAAGAACGTCCGACAAAAACGACTCCGATGCAGCATCGCCATGGAGGATCGACTGCTCTCCGCCTTCCTCATAATTGATAACAAACTGGACGGTTACACGAGCGCCCTTTGGCCAGCGCGGATCGGGCGGATTTCGCCCATAGCCAGTCAGGTCGCGCGGATAAGAGGACTTTGACATTGTCTCAATGCTCGCTGTGCAATGATTAAGTAGCTTAAAATCCATGTGTAAACTACAGGATCGCTGGGCCCTTCCTGACGTTTGCAGGTCTCGTATATGTTGGCTCGATGAGCGTCGATCGCGAAGCACCGTTTGGACAGCGCATTTTGCTGCTTGCGGATCGCCTGGCAGCATGGTCCGAGACGCCGGACGGGTTGACGTGCACCTTTCTCTCGCCGGCACATATCGCCGTCGCCAACGATATCGCCGCGCTCATGGCGGCAACCGGGCTGGTTGTAACGATCGACGCCGCCGCAAATGTTGTGGGACGCCGCGCGTCTCGAAGTCCGCAGGCAAAAACCATCATTGTCGGGTCCCATTACGATACCGTTCGCAATGCCGGAAAATACGACGGGCGGCTAGGAATTTTGATCGCGCTGGTGATTGCGGAGCATCTCACACAAAATAATGTAGACTTGCATTTTGATCTGGAGGTGATCGCCTTCTCGGAAGAAGAGGGCGTACGATTCTCCACCTCGTACATCGGCAGCAGCGCGGTGGCCGGCCTTTTCAATCCAAGTCTTTTCGATCGCCGCGATGATAATGGCGTGTCGCTTGCCGACGCCTTGCGGGCGGCTGGCCACAATCCTGAGGCCATCGTCGCATTGGCGCGCCGTCGCGAGGACCTTGCGGGCTATCTCGAGGTCCATATCGAACAAGGACCGGCGCTGTTGGCTGAGAGCCTGCCGGTCGGGGTTGTAACCGAGATTTCGGGCAATTCACGCTTTTTGGTCACGGTAGAGGGCGAAGCTGGCCATGCCGGAACGGTGCCGATGGCTGACCGCCATGACGCGGCGGCGGCAGCGGCCGAGATAATACTTATGGTCGAACAGCGCTGCAGACAGCCTGATCTCTTGGGAACGGTGGGCTGGCTCTCCGTTCCAGATGGCGCGATCAATCTAATCCCCGGTCGGTGTGAACTATCCCTCGACATCCGGTCCGGCAACGATGCGACCCGCAAATCAGCCGTTCGCAATATCTTGACTAACATCGCCGGGATCGCGAAACGCCGAGGCGTCACAGCCGCCAACACTGAGGTACTCGATGCCGCGGCTGTCCCTTGCTCTCCCAGGATGCAAGAAGCATTCGCCGCTTCTATCGCGCGTGCGGGTTACGCCGTGCGCCGCTTGCCCAGCGGCGCTGGACATGACGCTGTCATGTTTTCGGGGCTGACAGACATCGGCATGCTTTTTGTACGATGTGGGAACGGCGGCGTCAGTCACTCTCCCCGAGAGTCAGTCGATGTTCGCGACGTGGACGTAGCTGCCCGCGTTCTTCTGGACGTGCTTATCAACTTCAATCCTGCCTAACGGAAGCAAACGCATGGACAAGCTCCGCATCGAGGTCGACCCCTACATTTTCGAAGCACGGTTCGAGACTGCGGCCGCGCCAAAGACCGTTGCCGTCTTTCGTAAGCTTCTGCCCTACGAGAATAAAATCATTCACGTGCGCTGGAGTGGTGAAGGTGTGTGGATTCCACTTGGAGATTTGAATCTTGGCCTTAACTACGAAAATCACACCAGTTACCCCTCACCGGGCCAGATGATCCTCTACCCCGGTGGCATTAGTGAAACCGAAATTTTGCTCGCTTATGGCGGATTGCACTTTGCAAGCAAGATGGGGCAACTGGCAGGCAATCACTTTCTCACAATCACCTCGGATCTGGACAAACTAGCCGAGCTTGGGCGGGCCGTTCTTTGGGAAGGCGCCAAAAACATACGGATCGAAGCCGCGTGACGGTTGAAAGCATGGACGACGATCTGGCATGTTAGCTTGCCGGTCTTGACCAAGGCTTTTTCAGGCGTGGAAGTCATCCTCACGGAATCGCTAAGTGCCGTCCTTCGCTGGCTTCACATCGTAGCCGGCATTGCCTGGATCGGCTCCTCCTTTTACTTCATCCACCTCGATCTCAGCTTGAAGAA
>DATAPP010000095.1:0-11063 GCA_036265125.1 Pseudolabrys sp.
GCCTCAGATCAGTCGAACAATAGGGTCGTGCGCAAGTCCCTAATCAATATATAATCCGAGGGCATTGGCAACAATTCAAAAGCCGATTGAAAGGGAGCGAGCTATGCCGTTCAAAAACAGAATTCTTACGACACTTGTGGTTGCCGCACTTGCTGCAGCTCTTGGCCTCATCGACAATGCGTCCGCTGCCGCGAAAAAGCTTACGTATGAGCAGGCGTACGCGAAATGCAAATCCATCATGGACAAAGAAGGCACTCCGGGGACGTCGACTCAATCGAATGTGCGTCATACGCGCGGTGCGGCCTGCATGAAAAAGTACGGCCATAGGCTTTAACCAGCGTCAGGAGGCTTTTCCGGGGGCTCGTCGGAAACACCGGTGCCCCCGGCTTACCGCATCGAGCTCGGCAATGCGTTTTTGCACCAGCTCGCAATGTGGTTGAATCTTGGCCATCTTCAGGCGTTCGCAAGAACATTGGTTCTGCGGAATGGCGGATCGCTTCTCCGCATGGCGGGCTTCTCTCGCAAAATAGAGGGAGCTATGGAATGATCTCGACCTGCACACGAATTGACATGTTCATATTCGGTGCTGGTGTGCTCTGTTTGTGATAGGATTTCCATATGACTGAGCAACTGCATCCCGCCGCTTCTCACCATTTGCCGGCATTCATCACCGCGCCCGGCGAGACCGACGTGCTCATGGTCATTACGGCTGCAATCCTTGGCGTGTCCGTCCTGGGTTTTGGTGTCCTGTACTTCCGCCTGCATGCGTTGCCTGAGCAGATTGCGCACAAGGGCAAAAAAGTGCAGTTCGAGATTGTCGCGATCCTGGGCCTGATTGCTCTCTTCACGCACATGCACATTTTCTGGATCGCGGGCCTGCTGCTGGCGTTCATCGACCTTCCCGACTTTGGTAGCTTCCTTGGCCGTATCGCGGGCTCGGTCGAGAGGATGGCCGGTGTGAAGCCCGGCGCGGGCGCCGACGGCGTACCGGACCGCGGCGGGCCGACGCATGCGGCAGATCCCGGCCACGTCGACGACGCGGTATCTACGCCCCGAAAACCCGCACGTGTTGTGGCTGGCACGAAAGAGCTCGACCATGCTTGAGATGCTTCTCTGCTCGCTGGTGACACTTCTTCCGGACTATCTCTACCGCCGCTATGTCCAGGGAAAGCGGTTCGGCAGGGAGATAACCTTCTACTCATTTTGGTTCGAGCTCCGGTGGGGCATCACGGGCTGCCTCATCCTGACCGTACTTCTGATCACGACCGTGTTTTACAACCACCCGTCCACGACCAACGTGACACTCTTCTTCCGGACGATTCCGATCCTTCCCGAGACGAACGGGCGCGTCGCGGAGGTTCATCTCGGCGTCAGCGGTCCCGTCACGAAGGGCGCCCCGATTTTTCGGCTCGACAGCTCGAAGCAGGAGGCTGCCGTCGAGTCGGCCCGGCGCAAGATCGCGGAGGTCGAAGCGCAAATGCTGGTGGCGCGGGCGGATGTGGTGAAAGCCGAAGGCCAGCTCGAGGAGGCCAAGAGCGCGCAGCAGCAGACGGTCGATGAACTTGAGACGAAGCAGGAACTGTATCGACGCAATCCGGGAAACGTTCCCTTCCGCGAGATCGAGCGGCTGCAGGAACGCGTGCGGGGACAGCTCGGTGCGATCACCGCCGCGACCGCGGCGAAGCAGGGCACCGAGGAGCGGATATCTACGCTTCTACCTGCAGAGAAAGCGAGCGCCCAAGCCGAGCTGGCGCAGGCCCAGGTCGAGCTCGACAAGACGGTGATCCGCGCGGGAGTGAACGGGCGGGTCGAGCAGTTCCTCCTGCGGGTTGGCGACGTCGTCAATCCACTGATGCGTCCAGCCGGCGTTCTGATACCCGAGGGGGCCGGTGAGCGAACTTTGCAGGCCGGGTTCGGGCAGATCGAGGCGCAGATCATGAAAGTCGGGATGGCCGCCGAGGTCACCTGCGTGTCCAAGCCATTCACTATCATCCCAATGGTGGTGACCGGCGTGCAGGACTACATTGCCGCCGGCCAGTTTCGTGGCGGCGAGCAGTTGTTGGAAGCGCAGCAAGTGACACGGCCGGGCACGCTTCTTGTCTTTCTCGAGCCTCTTTTCAAAGGCGGCCTCGAAGGCATTACACCGGGTAGCAGTTGCATCGCCAATGCCTATTCCAATAACCACGACATAATCGCGGCAAAGGACACCGGCACCTTACGTGGTCTTGCTTTGCATGCTGTGGATGCGCTTGCTCTCGTACACGCCATAATTTTGCGGCTGCAGGCGCTGATACTTCCGTTCCAGACGCTGGTGTTCAGCGGGCATTGACGTGTGGGTGATATTTAATGTTGATCCAAGCGACTGGCGCCGTGCTACGATCGCAGGCTCCGTGAAAAATCAGGAGGCGAAAATACATAGTCCCTTTCATGTAACGAAAGTATGTGCAGCTGTTGTGCTGGCGGCGGCCGCGCTGATATGCGCGCCCTCACAGTCCTCTGCGGAGACCGGCTCGGTCCGCATTAAAATCACCAAGGTCGGATTCATCGTCGGCGTAGGCGGCGGCTCCGGCACTTTAGCCTTCAGGGGAAGAACCTACCGGCTGAACATCAGCGGTGTTAGCGTTGGCACCATTGGAGTCGCAGGGGCCGACTTAGTTGGCACCGCCTCAAATCTCCGGACCGCGGCGGACATCGCAGGTACCTATTCGGCTGCTTCTGCCGGGATTGCGGTAGCTGGCGGCGCAAAAGCAGCCACACTACAGAACTCAAACGGCGTAGTTCTGACATTGCGCGGACGACAGGTCGGTTTTGCGGCCTCCCTCAGTGTGAGTGGATTGACCATATCAATGCAGTAACACCAACAGAGTCCGTGGTGCTCAATCTCCTTCGTGGAACGAGATTGTGTATAGCCACTATGGTGGCGGCGGCCCTGCTGGTGGGCGCGCCCTCGCGGTCCTACGCTGACACCGGCTCAGTGCGCATCAAAATCACGAAGGTCGGATTCATCGTGGGTGCGGCCCGCGGTTCCGGCACTTTGACCTTCCAGGGCCAGCAATACGGACTGCGCATCCGTGGCGCTAGCGCTGGCACCATTGGCGTGGCAAGGATACACTTGGTTGGCACCGCCTCCAATCTACGGTTCGCGGCCGACATCGCAGGTACTTATTCGGCCGTCTCTACCGGGGTCGCCGTTGCGGGCGGCGTAAAAGAAGCTGTGCTGCGGAACTCGAACGGCGTCGTTCTGCAATTGCAAGGAAAAAAGGTTGGCCTCGCGGCATCCATCAGTGTGGCCAGGTTGACCATATCTTTGCAGTAGCAGGCGAAGCCTGCGCTGTTGAATATTCGCTTTGGGTGGGTCTCAATCTTGCGAAAATCACTTCGCGCCCGCGTATGCACAGTACCAATATACGCCCTTCGAGAGACTCAGATCTGAAAGTGCGCCTCCATCAAGCGGCTTATTTGCAGCCGCCTTGCACTCGTCTACATTTTTGAACTTTCCAACAATTTGAGAAGTGACCCCGACCGGAGTAACCGTACCAGTCGCTGGCGAAAGGATTGCGATTACTATGATAAGCGCGTACATCGCTCTGACCTCCCTGGTCTTTGGTCTGAAACGCAGCGCAATGGCAATTTACCATTTTTCTGATCCAGATAATCAGTGACTCGTTACGCGCCAAAAAAAATACGTGTGGCGCTGCAATTTTCTTCGACCTTCCTTAATGCGGGCGTCCCACCTTCTTTCTACGCACGAGATTTTCGCAGGACATAAGGGCCAATAGCGGACATCTCACCGATCATTGTCCGCCAAACACTCGCTGCTGTTACTGCATAAACCAACCGTGACTGACCATAATCGACTGGCCGGTCAGCGCGTTCGATCCAAAGGAGGCGAGGAACAGCGCGGTCTCAGCCACGTCATCCACCGTAGTGAATTCGCCATCCACCGTTTCTTTTAGCATCACATTCTTGATCACTTCCTGCTCCGAAATGCCGAGTTCCTTTGCCTGCTCGGGAATCTGCTTCTCGACCAGCGGGGTACGAACAAAGCCCGGGCAGATCACATTTGCACGGACGCCGTGCTCGGCGCCCTCCTTGGCGACAACTTTTGCCAGACCGATTAGGCCGTGCTTGGCCGTGACGTAAGGCCCCTTGAGCACGGAGGCTTCCTTCGAGTGCGCCGAACCCATGTAAATGACGCTCCCGTTCCGCTGCTTGTACATTTGGCGCAACGCTGCACGTGTCGTCAGAAAGGCGCCGTCGAGATGGATCGCCAACAGCTTCTTCCACTTGGCGAACTCGAAGTCGACGATGGGCGCTACGATTTGAATCCCGGCATTGCTGACAAGAATATCGAGCGCGCCGAATGCCTCGATCACCCTATCAGTGCCAGCCTCCACCTGCTGTTCGTCGGTGACATCCATCGCCACGCCGATGGCACGCTTTCCGCCGGGATCGATCTCGCGAGCCGTTGCATCAGCCGCTTTTTGATTGAGATCTGCAATCGCGACCTTCGCACCCTCGCGGGCAAAAACTATGGCGATGTCCTTGCCTATCCCACTGGCAGCGCCAGTGATGATGGCAACCTTGTCCTTGAGGCGCATGGGTCCTTCCTATCTTCGCTCCGTTGAGTGGCTGGCCCGATGCCCGCTTTGGGTTACTAGCGGACATTCCGTGATGTCCGCTTTGGGCCAATAGCGGACATTCACTAAAGGCCTGACAGAGCGGATAGAAGACCGCCTCGCGTCCAACAATCATGTTCTATTCGGGGCGAGTGAGAATCCGATGGACGGAACACAAGTGCTAGTGCGCCGCTATATATGCGTCCCGCAGAACATTTGTTTCAGTTTCCAGATTTTCCAAGCGAATTTTGACGACATCCCCAATGCTGACAATGCCGACAAGCCTGCCATCGGTCATCACGAGCAAATGTCGTACGTGGTGATTCCTCATCAAGCTCAAGGCCCGGTTTAGACTGTCGTCCGGAGAAACCGCGATTTTGTCGTGGCTTGCGAAGTCCGACACCGACATGGAAAGCGCTGCCTCTCCGTGTCGCGAAATGGCATCTAAGATGTCGCGATCTGAAATGAGGCCCGTGACTGCGTCACCGCTTTTCACCACCAACGCGGCAATGGCGTGCAATCGCATCCGATCGGCGGCGCCCTTGATCGTCTCAGTCGCGCGGACTGTGAAGACAGTGGCGCCTTTGCTATCCAAAATGCTCTGAATGCTCATGGCCACTCTCGCTTTCCGCTGATGCTAGGGTTCGGCGAAGGTGCTGTTGCCGTCGGAGCACGTTCAGATAATGATGCAGAGCCAGAAGTTCAGCGTCAAGCCACCCTCGGAACTTGAAGCAATCGCATACCATGAGAAGCGAAATCCCCACAAACTTTTTCAGACATCATTCCAATATGAACGTGACTTCCAATGTCGCGCGATACTCTGTGACCTTGCCATTCTCAACCTTGCCCTTCAGCGAGATCACCTCGAACCCTGTGACGCCGCGCAGGGTCTCGGTAGCACGCTTCAAACCCTCCTCTGCGGCATCTTGAAATCCCTTCGGCGATGCAGCAGTAATCTTGCTTACCCTTGCCACTGCCATGACGTGTCTCCTCTCATCGCATTGCGATTTTCAAGTTGATGACGGGCCACTGACTATCGATCTATGCCCCCGGAGTCGCGACACGCTTGAACGCCTCCCAGGCGGCCTGATTGGCGCGATCAAAAGCCAGCCGCGATTCTGCCAAGGCGCTACCTAAGGCGCCCCAGGATTCATCTCCCGCACTCCTCACCTTTTGCAAATTTGCTTCTGCCCGAGAGGCGTCAGCTTTCATCCGCGTCAGGGCGGCGTCAAGGTCGGATCGCCGGTCGGCGGTTAATCCTGCCGCGGCCCCATGAATCTTTTCGGCCGCATCGCGCCAGGCCTTCTGTTGCGCCGCGACTACGCCTTGAAATGTCGACTGATGTTGCTTGATCTCCTTGCCGAAGGTTTCAACATATTTTTTGAATTCTGCCTCAAAACCATTCCACGTGCCTTCCATTTGGTTCTTGGCGTCCAACCAAGCGGCTTCACCGGCATCAGCCTGCTTCTTATAGGATTCCTCAAACTCGTCGCGCCTTTCATGCAAGTCGGCGATAAATTCGTTAGCTTTCCCCCGAGAATCGGCCTGGAACTGGCTGGCGTTGGCTTCGAGCGATGCCAACATGGCATCCATTTCGTCGATCCGCTCTTTGGCCCAATTGAGGTAGAAATGCATACTGCTCTGCGTGGCCATCATTGCCTCCATGTTTACAGGCGCATCACCGAGGTTTCTGGACAGTCTAAGAGCACTACGACTGTGATCGAATTGGACCATGGGCCAACGTGATGGTGAACGGCCGCGATATCCGGTTTGCGGCTGTTACTAGCGGATATTAGCCGCGGCATTTGCAAATGAATTCGTGCGTGCGGGTAACTGAGTATTCTCGTCGCCGGTGACTACATGACAGCGTAACTAAGCAAACCGGCCCAGTGTTCGCAAACAAAGCAGGGCAGGTTGCCATGTGTGCATCTTTGGTCATCAGGAAAATCGTTCAGGCATTTGTCGCGAGCCTGCTCGTTGCATGCCTTTTCGTCGTGTGGCCGTTGTCCGCCAATGCCAAGGATTGCGCCAGATCAAACTTCCGAAATTCTACATTTTTGTCTTGGGAGGCCCCGCGGGTGTAAGCTTGCCATAGCGAGGAGGGTTTGCCATGGCAACGAAGCTTTCTGTCGGCCAAGCGCTAGAAAAGTTGGGCGGCACTGATGCGCCAAAATCCAAAATGTCTCGGCTCGACGAAAAAATTGATGCGCTCGATGAAGAAACACGTCGCTTGAAAGCAGCGAGACGACGCATTGAACGAGACCAACGAGCCGGGTCCACTAAGCGCGATTGACGACAGGCGAACGTCCTGCGGTCTGCCTTTGATATGTCCGCTGTACGCCCCAAAGCGGACAATGCGGCGCGCTCCTCTCGTTTAGCCCGAAACGGATTTTTGGTTTTCATGCTTGTGGATGCTTAACTGCGCGTGGACATTCGGTTGTTCCAAGCCGCCCCCGGCGATCCACGCGTCGGTACTCTTGATGGCGCGGTCTATCAGCGCGCCGGTTTGCGAAAAATCGTACGGTGACCCGGTGAGCGGGCAGAGCGGTGGCAGAACGAAATATTCAATGCTGCTGCTATCGAGTTCCTTCAACTCGCTCAGCATCTGCCGCGCGATCAGTAATGTAAGCGCATGCAGCGCGCTTGCCACCGCGCCTGCTGGCGGCCTCGAGAGCGCGCAAGCGTAACCCGTCGGCAGCACAATGAGACGCCGAGCTCCTTGGTCGACCGCCACCTTAACCGCCGTGTTGCTGGAAACCGCGCCGTCCACGAGATAGGAATCCTCGAACTTCACAGGCGGAAATACGGCGGGGATCGCGGCGCTCGCGATGATGGCTTGCGCGGCGGAGCCTTCTGACAACACGACGGTGCCGCCGGTCAATATGTTGGTCGCAACGATGTGAATGGGAATCTTCGCGTCTTCCAGATTGCGATAGGTGAGATTGTTCTCGATCACCATGCGGAGGCCATGCGGCTCGACGATAAAATTACGCCTCAGCAAAAAACCCAGCATTGCTGCCCAATTCACCGGGAAAACGTCGCTCCGGCGCAATCCGCGCCAGATCGCCTCCAGGTGCTCGATGCCTTCGAGCGTTGGATTGCCGGCGTAATAGGCGCCGTTGAGCGAGCCGACGCTCGAGCCGACAACCATATCCGCGGCAATGCCATGGGTCGCGAGTGAATGCAGCATGCCGACCTGGATGGCGCCGAAGCTGCCCCCGCCGGCAAGGACCAACGCCGTTCTCAATCGAGCGTCACCGGCAACCATGGCCGAACAGCTCCGTCATGCCGCTGTGCTGAGGAATTCCTGCCGGGTCAGCGGGTTGCCACGAAAGCAACCTAACATTCGACAGCGAGGGCCGAACAGCTCCTGTCACACCGCCATGCTGAGGAATTCCTGCCGGGTCAGCGGATTGTCGCGAAAGCATCCTAACATGCGGCTGGTGACCAAATCCGAATCCGGTTTGTTTACTCCACGGGTGGTCATGCAATGATGCGACGCCTTGATAATCACTCCGACGCCCTGGGGCCTGAGCACGTCGTTGATTGTATTTGCGATCTGGGCCGTCAGCTTTTCCTGAATCTGCAGACGTCTGGCATAGACCTCGACGACCCGTGCAAGCTTGCTAATTCCAACCACACGGCCATTTGGAACGTAGGCCACCCAGGCCTGGCCGATGATGGGCGCCATGTGATGCTCGCAATGGCTCTCGAAACGAATGCCGCGCAACGCGATCATCTCGTCGTAGCCTCAATTTCCTCGAAAGTCTTTTGCAGGATCTCGACAGGATCCTGGCCGGAGCCGGCAAAAAACTCTTCGAACGCGCGCGCGACGCGTGAGGGGGTCTCGGTCAGACCATCACGGTTCGGGTCGTCCCCAGTCCATTCGATAATGGTCCGAATTGCAGCCACGACCTCGGCTCGGTCTGGCCGGCCCGACGGCGTGCGCTGTAATTTGATCCGCTCTAGAGCATGTACATTTGAAGTCATCGAGATATTTTCCTGCATCCGTAGTCGGGGTCACGCGCGCGTCTTGCTAGAGCCAACAGGGTAGACGCGTATTGGATGCTCGACGGGAAATAAGGTTCCCGCGGCAAAAATGTGTCACTGATCGCCGTCATTGGTGGACATCACACCTACCGTGCTCGTGAACCACGGCTTTTTCGGCAAGGTAGGGCTGCAAAAAGCTTTATCAGCATGAGAATGTACCCACTGTACACACCGCACTTTTCCAGAAAGCTTGGCGACCGCCCCATTGGAAATCGCAGCAAGAGCCTTGAGCTGCGTACGGCTCAAAACTGCCGACGTCCGAGGAAGAATGCTTTAAAGTTATAACCGGCATTGGCGAGCACGTCGCCGGCGCGAACCTTTGAGATAATTGCCGACCATTGATGTGCCTGATCATTGGCGATGGCGGCCCGTGCCCTAACGAAGAGGAGGCAATGATGATTGACCGTAGCTATGTCGAGAAGGCCGCAGACGCAGGCGCCAACAAGGTCAGCCTACTGCAGGAAGATCCGTGGCGCTACATGCTGCGCGCAGTTGGTGCAGGGATGGGTTTAACTCTGGTCGTATTCGTGTTCTGGGTGTTGAAGCAAAACCTTCACGACATTTCGTTGGGTGCGGTGATCGCATCGGGTTTTTTTGGCGTGGGACTGGTGATTATCGTCTTCACGAATACCGAGCTATTTACCAGCAACAATATGTATCTGACCGTATCTTCCACCGAAGGGCGAACTAGCTGGAAACAAGCGGTGCTGCTCTGGATTTCCTGCTATTTCGGAAATCTCGCTGGCGCGATCCTCGTTGCGATGCTGCTTGTCGGCGCTGGGTCCCTCAGCCAATTGCCCCCCGATCATGCACTGTTCGACGGCGCCGTGCACAAGGCGCAGCAGGCAGGGAGCGTAATTTTTATCAAAGGGATCCTGGCCAACTGGATCGTCTGTCTGGCCATACGGGTAGCGCTGCGCTGCAAGGAGGAAGTTGCAAAAATCCTGGTCCTGATTCTTATCGTGTTCATCTTCGTATATCTCGGTTTCGAACATTCAATTGCCAACATGGGGACGTTCTCGATGGCGATTCTTGGAGGCAGTACCCTTACCGTGGGCGACGCTCTGCACAACCTGCTCTATAGCACCGCCGGAAACGTGGTTGGGGGAGTATTGCTTGTCGGGTTGCCTTTCACTTATCTGAATCCGCGTGAACGTGAGGAGCAGATGGTTCGTATCGACTGAAGGTGCTCTTCGTGCTGGAATAAGGTGCCGTTTCCGAACCACGGACAGCAGTTAAAATTTCAAACGCAGTTGCTCCACTACTCAAGATGGCGGGTCTATGATCCGTGACTTGACAGAACGCCCCGAAGATCGTTCTCGGAAACTTCGAAATGAGCGTCGCAATAAAGGTTGGCGGAATGCAGCATCTATCAAGCGCGACTTTCCTTACGCGGTTGAACTTGAGGTGCCTCCTGGCGGCTTCGGAACACGCCTGGATCGCATATACGGGTTTCACGTTCGACTTGGCCTCGATCCGCGCAGAGGTCGGGGCCGCCGCGAAGGTGAGCGCGATATTGCTTGCTGGCGCTTCGCCGACGCCGAAACTGCGCAACCATTCGCAGACGAATTCGGTGGCTTGATACTGTTCCAGCCCTCGACGCCGTGAGCAAGCGATGGCGGATTTACGCCTTCTGCGATAGCGGGAAGTGAGCGTACGGGGGTGTCTGCTACGTTCGCATCTGGCCCAAAGCGGACAAGCCGATCGCGCTCACGAATATCAGCTTTCGGAGGGAAAGCGGACATTGATGTGTGGGCTTTACTTCCGCTTTTGACGCAAAACGGACATGCCACCGCGTCATTTAAGTTGGTATCATGGTCGCTAGTAAATATTGAGAGACGATATGTTAAGGCAATTTTTGGTGGGCGGCGGCGCCAGTCTTGTTAACATCACCCTCCACGCCCTGGTAATGACGATGGTTGTGGCTGTCGCACAAACCGCGAGTATAAGGAAAATACGACACCCATCCCTGGCTCTTATAGCCGTCATGATTCCGACGGTGTCAGTTTTGATGGCTACGCACGCGCTTGAAGTTATCGTTTGGTCTTTGACCTATTCAATAGTTGATGCGGCGCCGGCTGATGCCAATCTCGTTGATTTTGCGTTCGTCAACTACACAACGCTTGGATACGGTGACGTTGTCCCTGTGGAGCGTTGGCGGCTTCTGGGCCCAATGACCGCGATGAACGGCGTGCTGCTGTTCGGATGGTCGACTGCGGTCATTTTTGAAGTGCTGCGGAAAGCATTGGCACGAAACCGGCGATAAATCAGAGGAGGCTGGTGAAACGTGGACCCGCTACTCAAGGAGCTCCGCCATAACCCTATGCTGTGGCTGCTGGCACTTGTGCCGGTGGCATTAGTCGCTGCGCAACTGGCTCCCGACTCGCACACGCT
>DATAPP010000096.1:0-4966 GCA_036265125.1 Pseudolabrys sp.
GGCAGGGCAGGATCCCGAAGCGCAGTCAGCGCCCGGTACTGGACACAGTACCGCTCCGTTTGCGCGACGAAGCCAGTCCTTTCTGCATAATCTTATTGCTGGTTTGGGGCGATCCTGAGCATCCGATCATCAAACTTGCAGCGCCAAAATTGTCGAAGAAGGCGCTGCCGAATGTCCGCTTTCGGGGGGTAAAGCGGACATGGCGCGGAAGCTTCACAATGACCTCTTTTGACCCTTAGCGGACATCGGCCGTACTTTGCGCAGGCCCCAACCCCAAATTGGCGGCGTGAGTTTCCTTGCGCGTCTGAACCCTTTGTCTGCGGCCTCTGTGAGCCGGGTGTTTCTCGACCTAGAGCAGGTCGAACAGCACCTTAACGCGCTGCTCCCGGGAAAACGTTCTGTAGTTAAGGGCGACGGCCACCGTCACAAATTTCCCAGTGCCTGGGTCCAGATGGCGATCATCGTGATGAACAGCGCCAGCGAGGCGAGCGCGGCGGCTTCCTGGATTAGGGTTTTGAACATGGGTTCTCTCCCTGGAGCATCTAACTTCAACGCCAGCGCGAGGGTTCCGGTCGGGCGTTGATCGTCCACAAAGGAGTGGGGTTAGTAATTTGTTCACCATATCCGGTTGACATCGAGCGCGCTGACGGCTCGAGACGGCCACGGAGCGGTTATTGAAAAGGAAGAATGATTCGTTTGGAGGATCACATGCATTTGTTGATCTCATCCCCTCCCTCACCAACTGCGACCAGTTCATGCTGCCCGCAATGTGCCGCAGTCATGAGTATCAGGCTGGTCGAACCGGATCAGAAAGATCCACTCAGAACACGCCATGCCTTTGAGTGCTGTGAGTGTGGTTTATCGCGCGCGTATTTGATTGATCGCTGAAGGACAGCCAAGCGGCCCGTTTTTGTGATCACGGCGCCCCCGCATTAGGGGCCGCCCTCAGCTGTGCCTTGCGGTTTGCGGGAGTGCTTGTACTTCGCATCCAATCTGCAAACAGATTTGCAGAACGAAGCGGTCTTCTGTTGGATGTTAGAGACTGAGACGAATAGCAGCGAGGCTTAGAACGGCGGCAATCAAGAATGTAAACGCAAAAAGCATGCTCCACATGGCCCGTCCCCCCGCTGGCGCAGGCGTAATTGGATTTTTATTTTGTGACTTTTTTTGGATTAGGGATCATCATCGGTCGGGGATTTGACGCCCAAACTTAAGAAGTAAGTTCACTGGATGGACATTCCATTAGTCTGGCAACGCGCACCCAAAGGCAATGTGACCTCACCGCAACAATCATAAAAATTCAGAATTGCAACCCGCTTTCCGCCTACTGAGCGGCCACAAATCATTCTAGAGTCGTTCGATCCGGACAACGGCACCGACAACGTGCTGCCATTCGGCGCTAAACCGACTGCGTCCCACTCGGCAGTCGCTCGCTGTGGTATTTCCGGTTGAAACAGCCTCAGTGTAATTGATGGCCGAAAGAGAGCGCCAATGTTCAAGCCAATCAAGCGTTACCGGCCTGAACGTCATTACATGCGTGGACCTGGTCCCAAGTGGTTCGAGACGCATGGCGGTGGAATTAATCGGGTTGCTCCTGTCACGGACAGCCACCGCCATGACAAGTTTTTACTCGTCAGCTTCTTTTTCCAGCTTGTGCGGCGCTGGCAGGCGGGTCCACCAGGAATCTCAGGCGCGCAGATAAAGGTGATCGAATAAACGGGTAATGTCCGCTATTGGCCCAAAGCAGACACAGGCGAGTGCACCGCACATGTCCGCTTTCGGGGGTACACCGGACACTTTTTCAGGACGTGCCTGTGGCGCAGTTATTTCCGCCAATTTCCGGCCCTTGAAAAACCGCCTGGGGTAAACGCCGGCGTAAACAATTTGCAAGTGTGTCGTGTCGCCATAGGATCCCCCTCCCGGAGAGGGTTCGTCGATGGCGCGTCCTTACGTACGGCTGATGTCGGTTCTGATCGAGGCCAGTCAGAAGAATGCGCTGAAGCCCGCTGAGGTCGCCGCTCGAATAGCCGAGAGGGACGAGCGCCAAGCAACCGATGAGAGACGAAAATGAAACGCGCACGTCTCTACCCACTGGACATCGAAAAAGTATTGAAGGCGGTGAATCTATCCGCGCCCGAATTGCGGCTGCCGGTTTCCAATTACTACCAGTCACACGAAATAACCATTTTTCCTTAATTAGTCTCGATCACAATGCCCAACCGCAGAGTAATTGCGAACGCTCGGAGGTCTTTGGTGTCGCGAGGCCCTGGCAAATTGCAAAGGCTTTTCTGGCAGATGCTTCTGGACCATGGACGGCCCATGACGTTCGGAGAGATACGCGCCAGAGCGCGGGTGGGTGATGCACGTGAGCGTCGAGCCCGACGCGCCCTACAGGGGATGATGAATCATGGCGTTGTGATCGCCACCGGCAGCGGTGGCAAGGGCCATCCCTACCATTATTCCGTGAACCCACTCGTTCCAGTAGATATCACCAGAAATGGTAGTTAACGCCGATGCGGACGATATTCTCTGTAAGTGAATGATCGTTATTAGAAATCGGCAATACGTTGGTGGCGTGACCGAGATCTACATAGAGATATTCCACTTTAGCCGACCACAGCGGTAAGAACCTCCATTCCAAACCGGCACCGAGCGTCCACCCCGCATGTGTTGTTGAGTCTGACACGTTGTTGACAATTCCATTGAAGTTGACAGTGGAATCAGTGTCGACATTGGCAAGCGCCAAACCGCCTGTTGCATAGAAGTACATATTCTCGGCGGCGAGCCATCCAAACCGTCCCCGAAATGTTGCGAGCCACCTACTGCGGAAATCTTGATGAGCGCTAGCGCCAGGAGCGAATACGTCACGACTGTCATCGAGGCCCGTATACTGTACGTCAGCCTCGCCGCCCCACACCAACCGATAATTCCCTTGCCAGTTGCATCCGACCTGACCACCGCCGGTGAAGCCAAAGGAACTCCATACGCCGCCTGCATTTAGACCGACGTAGCATGTTGTCCATGACGGTGGAGCATAGACCGGTAGAGGAGATGAGGGCGCATAGACCGATCGGCCTAGATCTGCGCTGAACGCGCCATCGACGGCACCCAAGTTAAATGCTGCGAGAGCAAGAAGGAAAAATCCTATGCGACGCATGTGGCTGCTCATTGTTTGACTTTGCCTCAAACAATAAACAATTTTGCAACCCTGTTTTCACGTTAACAAAGTTAATATGGACAACAAGGAGTTAAAAAGGGCCGGTGTCCGCGATACGCCGGAACGAAAAAGCCGGTGCTCTTTCGATCAAGCGGCGGGCCAAAAGATGAGCCGTCACGCTGATCAATCACGTAGCAGCGCCGCCCGGCAGCGCCGACATAGACGCCGGATATCGACGGGCCGGATGATCACCCAGGTCTCGGGCCAATCCGCTTTTGGGGGTAAAGCGGACATGGCCTATTGCAGTGCTTATGTCTGCTTTTGACCCAAAGCGGACGTCACACGCAACGTTTCTTCAACGCGACGGCCATTTGGGTGTCCGTTCTGTGTCCCGGGGAACGCCGACAGCAGCAATGCGTTCTCGTCATGGATCGCCCAGAAACCAGATCCGCTCCGATAATCCCCACGGGGTTCGGCGATCTGTTCGGAAGGCTTGGCAATGGCAAGAGCAGACCTCGCGCGCAACCATGGGGATATATCTAAAGGAGGAATAATATGACAATCAGACTTCTCGGAGGCTGTCTCTTTCTCGTGGCAAGCACGTTTGGCGCTGGCGCTCAAATGAACCCGCCGCCGCCTACCTCAACGCCCGGAGCCTCAAGTACGACGAGTGTCTCACCTGCAACGCACTGCCGCGATTCCAGCGGGGCAGCAAGATTAAATAGCGCGATATCGGGTTCTTCAAGCACGACGGGAGCGGCCTCAAACACCCCGTCATTGGGCAACCCGGCAGCAAGTTCTAGTGTGAACTCGATGCCCAGCTCGACAACAGATACAACCCTGCCGCCCTGTAGGTGATTCCGAAGCAGGGCAAGCCCATGCGGCTGGGCGTGTTCAGTTTCCGAACGCACGGCCGAATCTGAAGCCGTTATGTCCGCAATTGGCCCAAAGCGGACATCCCGAGTTGCACTGCAAATGTCCGCTTTCGGGGTAAGAGCGGACATTTTCGGCACCAAAGCGGACATCATGTTCGAAGGGTCGCGAACTGCGGTTTTATGTCCGCTTTTGGGGGGTAAAGCGGACATCACTGTTTGCGGCGCATATGTCTGCTTTTAACCCAAAGCGGACATTCCAGTCGCACTCGGATGACAGGCATTCGAATGGAGTTTCTGGGGAAGGTGTGGCGCAAATACACTAGCTATAAATCGGAGAGCCGCGATAATTCTGACGTGTGATTTTCACTAAGGGTTCATTTCATGAAACGGTTTCTCGTCGCAATCTGCTCGTTAGTCCTTGCCCTCGGTCTTGCCGGTTGCATTGGCAAGGGCAAAGCCCCTGTCGGCAAAGGCAAGGCTCCTGTCGTTCAAACGAGAGGCTGATCATCCGATTGCCTTAACCCCATTTGCAGCAGGTAAGGTGACGCCGGGCCTGAGCGCGGTGGCGCACAGATGGCGTGTACCATTTTTACCACATCCATATGGAAAGTTGTGGGTTCAACCGCGGTTTAATGAAGTCCGCAAATCGGGGTGAGTTAAAAAGGCGTCAGACACATCACGCTTTATGCCGGCCCGGGCCGGGGGAGACCGTATGCGAAAACACTCATTGTCACTATTTGCTGCCGCCGCAATGATTGGCCTGGCTGCTGGCCAAGCATCGGCCGCGGACTTACCAAGAAAAGCTCCGGCCTACGTACCGCCAGCGCCGCCTCCAATTACTTGGACCGGATGTTACATCGGTGCCAACGTCGGCGGAGCATTTGGCCGCGGCGACGCGAACTTCCGCTTTGGCGAAGCCTCTTCAAACAATAAT
>DATAPP010000097.1:0-3251 GCA_036265125.1 Pseudolabrys sp.
GCTCGCTATGCTTGAAAATATTATTCGTCCACAGCCCGCGCTGATTTTTATTCGGGATCTCTTTAACGAAAATGTCACAGAGCTCCTTGAAGTTCCGATGCATTGCCGGATTTCCGCCGATAATCGCAATAGCGCCCGGGAAACCATCTAGGCTGCGCACGGCTAGCCTAAAATTGTCGGGCGTCATCTCCCAGAAGGCGTCTTGATTCTCCAGTAACCTAGTGCAGTTCGAGCAAGCTAAGTCGCACTTATTTGTTATATCAATACAGATAATTTGCATCTCGTAGGGGCTGCGCATATTCGCGATTGCTCTCTTACGATGTGGATTAGGCGCCACAGTGGTAAGAGATCCTCCGGGTTCGTGAAGGTGCACACGGCTCCCGATTTTCGGCCGGTCCCATGGCATATCCATTATCATTCCCCTCTCTGTGGCTTACGCTCTAAGGAAGGTCTGAAGTTTGGTGACCTGCAAATTATAGAGCACCTGATCGCCTGCTATCAACAAATCCTTCAACATGAGCTTGAAGTTTATCCTGATATACGGCAGCAAGAACGAATAGCAGCGCAGCTTCTGACCGACGCCCAGCGGTGCACGATAAATGGACATAGAATATTCAACAAATAAGCGAAACTCCGGGAATGTGATGGCTCTGGCTTTTGACGGATCCCACCATTCAAGGCCCGGAAGTTTCCTCGAATACCGGTTCGTGAGGCGGATCCGGCGTGGCTGCCGTAGACGCGGCGGAAAGGTTTTACTCGATTGTCCGCGGTGGTGCCGGCTAATGAAAAGATGCTCAGGAATTTCGTGAAACCGGCCGAGCAACGCCATTCGCGCCAGCAACACTGTGTCGGCATTGACATAGCGGCCCTGCGGCGGGATCTGGCGCAGCGCAGACATCCGCATCACACCGAAGATCTGGTAGGACCAACAAGGTATTAGCATTATATCCCGGAACCGTGCGGCCGGATCGTTTGAGTCGGTCCTCATCGGGGTCACGTAATTCTTGATGAAGGCGCCGTTTTCGTCGATCTCCTTGGTGGCCGCGTAGACCAGGACACAGCCCGGGTCTCGCTCTAGGATCTCGACGCACTGCCTCAGGAAGTCAGGTTCCAACAGATCGTCGACGGCTGCCTGCTTGAAATACTTGCCGGTCGCCAGTTCGTACACCCGCCGCACGTTCCAGCCGGCGCCCATATTCTTCTCGCTGCGGTAATACCGGATCCGGCTGTCGCGCCTAGCGTGAGCTTGCGCGATGTCGCCGGTTCGGTCGGTGGACGCGTTGTCGGAGATGATCAGTTCGAAATCGGTAAACGTCTGGTTGAGGATCGAGCGGAGCGTTTCCTCAATGAAACGCTCCCCATTGTAAACGAATAGTCCGATGCTTACAAGCGGCGCCGAATCCATTGTCAATCTGCCGAGACGCTGGTCATCCCCGGCCTAAAAACGGCGACCCCGCCCTCCGGTACGCCGGCGTCATAGGCCGCAATAATGTCCTCGGGGATCGGGGCGAAGTCCGTGACCCGCAGGAAATCGCGCAACGAGGTCCCCGTCGCGGCGCTGTCGGTGTTCAGCGCGCCGCGTTTGCCGGCAACGTCGTCGATGTTGACGGTGCGAAAGTCGATGCTCCAGCGCACCAAATCCGTGGTGTTCGGCACGGTCGAGTGCAGCTGCGCCCCGGAGAAAACGATGACCCCGCCCGGCGGGACAATGAAGCGTATTTCCGGCTCGAGCTCCAGCGGCTCCTCGGCATGGGGTTGGACGCGGGTATCGTGGCCTATGTGTTGCGCAGCATTCTTACGGCTCTCGGCATTCCATCGGTAGTAGTTGAAGTCGCGCGACCCATTCTTGACCCCGCGGTTCCAGTAACGCGGATGGAACGCCATGCCATTCTCTGGGACAAATTCGTAGATCGGCGCCCACCAATTGAACTGGCACAGCGGCGCCGAATACCAGGTATCGCGATGAGGGTGGTGCGCGTACGCGATCCCTGTCGTGAGATAATCTTTTGGAAAAGCGCACCGCAGACGGGGCACGTCCTGGTAAGTCTTTTCTCGGGAGCAGCCAAAAGAACTGAGCGCTTCTCTTATAAGTTCTTTCGTACGGGGGTGATGGATATAGCTCGGCTTCAAGTTCGAGAGGATTTCAACGCAATGCTCGACCGTCAGCTGCTCGTGAGCTCGCTGGGGATCGAGCGGAGCGAACGCATCCTCGATCATGCCGCGAGTGTGCTCCACCAATGCAAGCATTTCCGAACGCGGTGACAAGATGATGATGCCGCCGTTGTATATCATTTGGCGCCATGCTTCATCGCTCCGCTGTGGGTCGTAAAATACGCCGGTCATGGAGCCCTCCTTGATGGTAGTACTCTATCATCATCGCCGGCCGCACACAATTTGGCCACTTCCACGCCTAGCTCCGGCATCGAGTTGCCGATGCTCCCTGTTGCCACGCGGGCGGGGAGCACGGTTGGGGGATATCGCGAACTGCGTATCATCAATGGGCGCTCCTGGCCCCACTATACTGGGCTCGGGAACCGGGATGATAAAGCTGCCGCCCCGCTCGCGGTAAGCTGCCTGCTGCCGCATCACCTCGCCCGCGAAATTCCAAACCAGCAGCAGGACATAGTCCGGTTGCTCCGCCACCAATTGGTCGGGATGCCGAATTGAGATGCGCTGGCCAGGCATGTATTTACCTTGTTTATGGGGGTTAGCGTCGGCGACAAACTCGAAGAACCCCTCACCTACGCATATTGCCGTGGCGGATACTGCGGTCAAAATCCTCACTAAGGCGTCGGCCGACCGGGCGCGAACTGGCCTTGCGACAGGAACTGGAAGTTCCAATCCATTTCCCTCCAGCGGCGAGTCCAGTGCGAACAGCACTGCTTCGGCATTTCGAAGAGAACGCCCAGCTCGGCGATCGGCACGATGGTCGCGCAGGTCATTATGCAGCCGGCGTCTAAGAGGACGAGAGTTGTCACGGGCTGACGCGAAGACCGATGCGGGCGAGAAACTCCACCCGGGCGAGCTGGTGCTCGAGAGTGAGCCGCTGCGCGACGGTAAGCGGCCGCCGCGGTCCGCCAGGCAGCACTTGGCCGGTCCCGTCGAGTTTCGGGGTCGAATTGCTGGACTGCCTCGTCGTCGAAGATGTCGGCCGCATCGTCAACCCGTTGACGCTGCATGGCCAGGCGATCGGCGGCATGGTCCAGGGGGCTGGGCGGCGCCTTCATGGAGCACCTCGTCTATGACGCAAA
>DATAPP010000098.1:0-1768 GCA_036265125.1 Pseudolabrys sp.
CGTTGCCCAGGATGCAACCGATCTCCGAGTCGCGCAGAAGGCAAATGCGGTCCGATCGTTGGATCATATATATCGGGTGTGTCAAGCTTTTTGTGTAAACGGCCGCACTTTTTTAATCTGGCATCCCTGATAGACTGAACGGACCTGAGCGGAGGGTAGGGCGCTGCGGAGACGCAACCCGAGCGCCGACTCAGGGGCCGGGATTCCGAGAAGGCGAGCGCGGCTCGCCCACTCGGTCCAGGAATCCTGGCGCGAAAGCGATAAATCTCGGGGGTTTGGGGGGCAGAGCCTCCCTCCCAGAATATTCTTCTTCCGATTTTTCATTTGCGGCGACGATTTACGCCAACTCCGGTTTCGGAACGCGATCGCCGAGCAGGATGGCAAAGCGCTGCAAGGCAGCCTTCCAGTTCTGCACCGGCATGGTCCACTTCTTAGCGATGTGCTCCAGGGCCAGGTACAGCAGTTTCATAGCGGCTTCCTGGTTGGGGAACGATCCTCTGGTTTTGATCACCTTGCGCAAGCTCATATTCAGCGACTCGACCGCATTGGTGGTATAGATCACCTTACGAATTTCGGCGGGATAGGCGAAGAACGGTGTGAGATGCTCCCAGTTCCGGCGCCACATCTGGCTAATCGTGGGATACGTCCCATCCCATTTGGTGGCAAACTCATCCAGTCGCTGCTCGGCCTCTTCGACCGTGCTGGCGCGGTAAATCGGCTGTAAATCCGCAGCTACTGTCTTGCGCTGTTTCCAGGAAACGTAATTCAACGAAGCTCGCACCTGATGCACGATGCACAGTTGCACTTGCGCCTCCGGAAATACCGTCGCAATCGATTCGGGGAACCCCTTCAACCCGTCCACGCAGGCGATGAACATGTCCGTTACACCCCGGTTCTTCAGCTCGGTCAGCACCTGTAGCCAGAACTTCGCTCCCTCGGCCTGACCCGCCCATAGCCCCAGTACCTCCTTGTTGCCTTGCATGTTGACGCCTATCACCACGTAGATCGCCTTGTTGCGGACGTGACCCGTCTCGCGAATCTTCACCACCAACGCATCCAAGTACACCATCGGATACACCGCGTCCAGCGGCCGGCTCTGCCAGCTCTTGACCTCTTCCATCACTTCTTCAGTGACATTGGAAATCAGTGTCGGACTCACCTCCACCTGGTAGATTTCCTCCAGATGCCCCTGGATCTCGCGCGTGCTCATCCCTCGCGCGTACATCGAAATAATTTTGTCGTCGAAACCGGTGAATCGCGTCTGTCCTTTGCCGATAATTTTTGGCTCGTAACTGCCGTTACGATCCCGCGGCGTTTCCAACGGCACCTCGCCAAAGTCCCCCTTCAGCGTTTTGGTTGTGACGCCGTTGCGAGAGTTGCCGCTGTTGTGACCGGCCGGATCGTGTTTCTCATAGCCGAGATGGTCGGTCATCTCGGCTTGCATGGCTCGCTCCAATACCGCCTTGGTCAGTTGCTTTAGCAGACCATCTTCGCCGATAATGTCTTCCGGCTTCTTGTAGTCAGCCAGTAATTTGTCAATGAGTTTGAGGTCGATAGCCATCGGGTCTCCTCAGTGTGATCCTTTCGATGGCCATTTACACAATTCAATTTATACCTTCGTAATGGGCGCCTGCGTAGGTTAGTTCCACAGGTCGACTTTCTTATAAGGGAGTAATCACTTCCCGCGTTGGTCATTCCGTAAGCGCAGGCAAGATCGGAAGCTGCCGTACACGCTTTCCGCAGGCGGCATTGATTGCCGATGCGATCG
>DATAPP010000099.1:0-2786 GCA_036265125.1 Pseudolabrys sp.
ACCGAGTTTCATTTACCTTCGTTAACAATATGGGCTTTTCGTTAACGATATGACTCTATTAACGAATATTAACGTTTATTAATTATATTAGTTTCCATTAATTATCTGACTTTGTCATGATCATTCGAATCTTGTCTCCACACCCGAAGCTTTGATACATAGTCAGTTCGATCTGTTACCGACGGTTACGAAAGTCGTTTGCCCAGCGTTGCGGGCCAGGGAGACTGTATGTGTGCGGCGGTGTATGAACCCTCTCTGCAATCGGGAGCGACGCACGGCCTACACGAGACCGCGTCCGATGGCAGAATCTTAGGCGATACGATTGTTTCCATTACACAGGGGGCACCTTACAGACACGTTTTCCGGAGACCGAATTGGTTATCACCTGAAATCTGGGCTTTAGTGGTTGGCGCGATAGATTTTTGTCTGGTACCGGCAGCGACAATACCTGCGTTCGCCATTTATTCCGGCGTTATGGACCAGACAGTAGCGGAGGCGGGGCGCCACGTGCTGACTTCGTTCTTCGCTGCGACAGTGTTCGTCGGGCTGCTCGAGCGGATCGGCGGATACCGGCTCAAGCAGCTGCCGAGGTTGCAATGGCAGCTGAGGCACATCCTGATGACATGGGGTCTCACCGTAGCGGTTCTGATGGTAGTCGGATTTTTCAGCAAGACATCCGACGTCTATTCGCGCGGCTGGATGCTTTCATGATTGTCACAGTGCCAATCCTGCTTCTGATTGGACGTGGTTTCCTTCATGCCCTCGTGGCTACGGACAGAGGCCGCAGCCTCGCCCGCAGTGTCGTGATTATCGGCGCCGGCGATGAAGGCCAGCGGCTGATCGCAAAATTACTGGACGGGCAGGATAATACCGTCATTATTCGCGGCGTCTTTGACGATCGCAAATCGCGAGTACCGAGCGCAGTCTACGGCTTGGCCGTACGCGGTACAACAGACGATCTTCTCGATTTTGCGGGCCAGAGCCCAGTCGACGAAGTTATCATAGCCTTACCGCTCCACGCCGAATATCGACTCAGATCCCTTTGCGACAAGCTGAAGGCGCTGGCGGTCGATGTGCGTCTCAGCTTGGAGCCCTTGGCCGAGAGCTTTCGCGTACGCGGCATGGGCTATGTCGGTGACATCCCGGTTCTCAACGTGGTGAACCGACCGCTGAAGAATTGGTGTGGATTCGCTAAAATTCTTGAAGATAAAGTGCTTGGGGCACTTCTTCTGGTTTTTCTAGGCCCCTTATTGGCGTTGATCGCAATTTTGATCAAAATTGATAGTAAAGGCCCAGTATTTTTTTTCAAAAACGTTTTGGTTTTAACAACAAAGTGATTCTTGTGTTCAAATTTCGCACGATGTATGTCGACCGAGGCGACCTAACAGGGGCACAGCGCACGGTGAAAAACGATCCGCGCGTTACTCGAGTTGGCCGAGTGCTGCGCGCGCTGAGCATGGATGAGCTGCCGCAGCTGTTCAATGTGGTACGTGGCGACATGTCGCTGGTCGGCCCGCGTCCGCACGCTATCGAGATGAAGGCCGGGGATCGCCTCTATTCCCACGCGGTCGAGCAGTATCTTCATCGGCATCGCGTCAAGCCGGGTATCACTGGCTGGGCTCAGGTTAATGGGTTGCGCGGGGAGGTAGACACGTTGGAGAAGGCAAACGCTCGGGTGGTATATGATCTTTATTACATAGAGAACTGGTCCCCCGTGCTCGATTTCAAGATCCTGTTGAAGACCGCTGGAGTTTTAGCGTGCGAGAACGCGTATTGAAATGCTCTCGAGCCTCGCCTCTCACATTGCGCCGGGGCTCGGCGGGGGGACAACCGGCAGCTTAGGATTTTTGTTGTTGCAACAATGCTTGCTCAATATTGGACCGTGTTGCGTGGTCATGCCTGATTGTGCTCTTGCCAGCAGGGCGCAATGATCCCGCGCTGGTATGCCCGCTCTCAAGCTTTCGCCTTACCCGACGCGGGTTCCGACTATTTTACCACAGTAGCGCATTACCAGTCGTTCGCCAGCCGTACCATCGCCGCCTTGCGCGGCTTCACGGTGGTTGTCGTGACGGGAGATCCGCCGCCTTTTCCGCAGATCCTCTACACAGCCCTGACCGCTGGCGCGGCGTCCCAATACGCGGTGACCGGCCTGTCATGCGGACCTGAGCTGGGTCGAGACGACCTGCTGCGCGCCTCGCACGTGCTTTCAGACCCTTCGACAGGCGCCCGCACGACATCCGGGGATCCCCCGAGGCCCTCACCTGCACCACCGCTTTTGGTATTCGACGACGCAGCACAGCTGTCCGATGAGCAGATCGAGCTAATCTTTGAAAATATTTGTATGAGCACGCGGCGTGGGGATCACCGGAACACGGCCGCGGTCCTACTGGCGCGCCCTAACTTTCTCGCCCGGCTGGAGCAACCCGCGCTACGCTTCTGGCTCGCTGAGCGCTTGCTCGCAGCGCGCCTTCGTTTTCAGGAGCTCGGGCGGCGACGAAGTGATGGATTTCATTCGCCATCAGCTGCCGGGTGAAGCAGAGCGGGCATTCAGTGAGGAAACAGTCGCTGCCATCGCCAATGTTTCGGGCGGCGATCCGATCCTGGTCAACCGCTTCGCGCGTCGATTGCTTGATCACGCCGTAGCGAAGACCGCAAGGAGTTTCGGGAGGTCCTCTTCCCATCCGACCGTGGTGGCGCCGACAGGGCGGCCCGTCGAGAAGAGTCGCACGATATCCGGTGAGCGGCCACAAGATGCCGCAGTTCCAGAAACTGTCCCCGATCTCGCA
>DATAPP010000100.1:0-4408 GCA_036265125.1 Pseudolabrys sp.
ATGACCCAGTTCTCGAGGTCGGTGCTTTCGTTCTTCAGACGCATCTCGGTCCAAATCGCGCACGTGTACATCGTCGAGGAGCGAGGCGGGCTCTGGGCTGACGCCTGTCCTGTTGCAATCAACGCACAGAGAAGAATGAACACATTTCTCACGATGATGCCCCTCGTGGTTTTGATGCCTGCAAGGGCAGACTTGATCTTGTTGCGAAAACAATCGTTACCCGCAGATTGAGAACGTGCTTTGTGGCGTTAGATAGCCGGGCGGAAAGGGCCGCGCCTGGCAGGACAGAGGGGAAGCCGGTGCGCGGCTCGCTGAGGGGCACAATAAAACAATGGGATTTGGCGATCGCAGATTCCGTGAAACGCGACCATTGAGAGGCGGAAAGCCAAGGTTTCTACTTTGTCTCGGCGACAAAAATCCCCGTCCAATCGAGCGGTGGAGCAACTTCGCGAAACGTTTTTATCCGCGTTGCGTAAAGGTCAAAGAGGCCGGCAAGGTCAAAATTGTGCTCGGCCGATTGACACAACTCGATTGCCTCTAAAGCGCCGTCCCAATCGCGGCTGCGATAGCAGTACAGCATCGTCGACCACAGCTTGCGCAATTCCTGGAAGTCACCGTTGCTGGCGAGGTCCTCGCGGCCGAGCAGAGCGTAGATGGTTTGCGCTTCTGTTTTTCCTTTCACCGTAATGAGATCGAGTTCGAGGGCCGCAAATTCTTTGGCCCGCTCCGCAGTTCTCGCTCCGATGATAATTGAAACGCCGTAAAATTTTGTTTGTCCCTCCAGACGCGCAGCCACGTTGACCGGATCACCAAGAACTGAATAGTTAAAACGAAGGTCAGATCCGATATTGCCGACAACGCATCGACCTGTGTTGAGTCCGATGCCGATGCGAAGTGGCATGATTGTTTGGCCAGCATCGGCTTCCCGCTGACGTTCTTGATTGAGCGCCTCGAGGCGGGCGAGCATATCAAGAGCAGCAGTGCATGCTTTTCGTTCATGGTCTTTGACATCCAGCGGAGCGTTCCAGAATCCCATGATCGCATCGCCGATGTATTTATCGATTGTTCCTTCGTGACTGACGATTGTGTTGGTGAGTGGCGTCAGCAGCCGGTTCATCAGCGAGGTGAGACCTTGCGGGTCGTCCTTGTAAGATTCGGAAATTGTCGTAAAGCCGCGCACGTCGCTCATCAGGATGGTCATTTCGCGCGCTTCGCCACCCAGCGTGAGCTTTTCTGGCGATTGTGCAAGTTGCTCGACAAGCGCGGGAGCAAGATATTGACCAAAGGCGTGGCGGATTTGGCTGCGTTGCGCCTCCACACTTTGATATGTGTAGAAAGTGATGATGGTGGTCATCAATCCCAGCACCAAAGCTGGATACGAAGGATCGATAAAGAGGCTCCAGTATCTAAATAGAGCCCACCCGCCCATCAAAACGAGCGCGATTGTCAGAAAGCCAATGGCTGCTGAGCTTATGGCCGAGACCCGCGGCAAGGCAAACGCGAGCATGATGCCTAGGACCAAGATGACAAATTGCTCGAGTGCCAAAGCGTAGTCTGGCCGCTCGAGAAATTTGCCCGTCAGCAAATGCTCGAGCAGCTGCGCGTGAATATCGATTCCAGGTATTGCTGCATCAACGGGAGTGGCGCGCAAGTCGAGCAAGCCAGGCGCGCTGGTCCCGACAAGGATGATCCGGCCCTCGATCTCCTCTTGCGGGACTTCGCCGTTCAGAACTTTCCAGGCGGGAATGTACGCCTTGTTGTTGAAGTGGCGGAATTTAAGGTAGACGCCTCCGCCGGCATCGGTGGGCACTTCGACGTCGCCAACGCGAATGTGATTGAGGCCCGTTGATTGTCCGAAGGCTGTCTCGCCACTCGCGTTGGACGCCTTAAGCACGTAGGTGTTGGCTCCTTGGGCAACGCGCAGTGCTTCGACTGCAAGTGACGGCACGAAACTCTGATTGAGCGTGAACACGAGTGCGACTCGGCGAACGACTTGATCGCGGTCGGCGACCCAGTTGAACGCACCGATGCCACGAGCCGCATTTTCGAACTCGGCAAGGTTTCGGCTCGCCCCTTTAAACTCCGTCAGAAAGCGCCGTGGATCATCACCCGCAAAGGCAAATCCCGCTTTCGCTTTGAAGTCGGTGCTTGCGCCTTCACCCAACGCAATTGATAGAACGCTCGGTGTCTCCTTGAGCGCGGCGGCAAAAAGTTCATCATTGCTCGGCTGTCCTGCCATCGCAGAAGTTATGGCCGCGGCCTGGGCCGCCGGGAGGCGCTTTACGATTTCCTCAAGCGAGGTGCGGTCTGGTTCCGCAAATAAAACGTCGAATGCAACGGCCGCCGCACCCTTTGACGTCAATCCCAACAAGAGATCGCGGACCGTGGTTCGCGACCATGGCCACTGACCGAACAGTGAAAGCGATCTTTCATCGATGTCGACCACGCGGATCGGCAGATTGGGGTCGTAGGGTGCGGGATCGAGACGCTGAAAGGTATCGAACGCAATCAGGCGTAAGGCGCGCACGAAAAAGGGGTCCGCGTAGCGGAGCAGAATGGCACCTCCGATCAGCGCAAACACAATGGCGATGTAGATCAATCGCCCGGTGTGTCGCTTCATCGCAAAAGCCATCTGCTAACTCGAATTTTGCAAGCCATTTCAATTACTTCGGGTTGTGTTCGCGACGCAACACTCCCCGACAAACCTTTGAGTTTCCAGTCTTTTTGAGTGTGTCGCTACCGCCGGGCCCTATTAACATATCAAGAAAGTCTGTAATCTCCGATGCTTATCGGGGAGAAGCATCTCGACCATCGCGTTAGTTGCGGAATTTCAAGGCAGCATTAGGGATGCGTCGCGTGGGGTCTGACACGATGCGGAGGCGCTGGATTCGCATAAGCTTGTGCGGATCGCTTCTGTTTGTGTGCGCTGCACTGGTCGTCGGCGCGCCTCCACCTTCTTGGGCAGCATCGGACAACGTACCAGTGGCGGCCGACACTCCCGGAGTGGCGAATAACGTTCCGCCGAGCGGTGAAATCTCCCCAACCGGTGAATACAAAGAAGGCGTGGCGGTCGGCCCGTGGATGTACTATCCGAGCATCTTTGTTGGTGGCACCTATAACAGCAATTTCAATCAGGCGGCTCAAGGAACCAACAAGGACACCGGTTGGAGCGCGCGCGTGGCTCCGCGCCTGATCGCGACTGGGACTGACGGTGCAATTCACTCCACCACTCTTTTCGCAGTGGGGGACTTCCAGTTTTTCAACAGCAATACCATCAGTGCCGACGCGGGATTGTCACACAATTACAATCCAACCCAAGATCTTTCGCTCAATTTCAATGCAAGGTACACGCGAGAGACCAGCCTTTTTAACAGCGCTCTCAACTTCAACAACAACGCGATTGGGCCAAGCGGTACGCCACCCGTCACAATTCCGATTGTCATCAATCCTTTCGGAACGAGCCCTGGCGTCAATCCAATCGCCTTTAATCAGTTTACGGCCAGCGCATCGGCGACAAAACAATTCGGCGAGGGCTTCGCAAGCGTATCGGGGACCGCTTTTTATATCGCGTACGACCACGGCGACAACAATCCAGCGCCGTTTAGTACGTCTCACGATGGGACCAGCGGTTGGCTATCGGGAAGGGCGGGCTACCATTTCGTGCCGGGGGTCTATGCCTTCGGTGAAGTGGACGGCATTTGGCAACGTTACAACAATTCAATATTCGACACGAACGGATATAGGGTCCTGGGCGGCATTGGGACCGATGGCAAAAACAGTCTAATCCGCGGCGAAGTTTACGGCGGATATCAGTTTCAACATCAACAGCAACAACAACTGCCCGGGTTCGGCATCCCGCAAGACTCCGACAGCCCAGTCTTTGGTGGCCGTGTCTATTACTACCCAACGCAGTACTGGACGTTTATTGCCTCGGTCGACGAGGTGCTGAGCATGTCCACCATCATCACGCCGACGATTCCCTTCGGAACGCCCAACTTTCAGACCACGGCTCTCCTACAAACCACTTACGGGATTTCGAGACAGTGGTCGATTGGCGCGCGCGCCGGCTACACGCGCAGCGACTACAAAGGCTTCGACCGACTGGATACTGGCTGGATGGCGGGCGCGTCATTCAACTATGAAATTTGGCGCAATCTGCGATTCACCCTTGATTACCAATACTCGACCTTGCACTCGAATATTGCCTTTAACAGCTTTAACGCGAATGTGGTCTCGGCTGGGTTGACCTACAGGTACTGAGCGGATGGTCCCGATGGCGAAGTGGAGACGGAATCAGGCCAAAGAGCCTCGCGGTCTTTTGGAGAATGTCATGTTTGGGCATGATCGGTGGGTGCCCGCATTGCTGTTGGCGGTTTTATTCGCAATGCCCGCGGCGCCCTCCAAAGCG
>DATAPP010000101.1:0-2300 GCA_036265125.1 Pseudolabrys sp.
GGCGAGATCGGGACCGCCGTTAGCCTTCTGCTATTTGGACTATCGCGCGAACCAATCATGGCGGTCGCTGCAAGTCTCATCGCGGGTATTTGTTGGATTGCGGTACTCGCTAATCTCAATGTTTCAGCCCAGGTCGCATTACCGGACTGGGTCCGTGGCCGCGGACTTGCGATGTACGTCATGGTTTTCTTTGGAACGATCACGCTTGGAAGCGCGCTATGGGGAGAAGTAGCCGTCTACGCAGGGCTACCTGTGACGCACTTCATCGCAGCGACCGGTGCGCTCGCGGCCGTTCCTTTAACCGCGCACTGGAAGCTCCAAACCGCAGCCGGATTGGATCTGACACCATCAATGCACTGGCCAGAACCTGTCGTCGTCGAAAACGTAGAAAACGACGCAGGCCCCGTGATGGTGACTGTTGAATATCGTATCGATCCCAAGCATCGCGAAGAATTTTTAAACGCTATCGAGAAACAAGCGCACGAGCGGAAGCGCGATGGCGCGTACGCATGGGGGATATTCCAGGATACCGCCGATGCCGGACGCTTCGTCGAAACGTTTTTCCTAGAATCATGGATAGAGCACCTGCGTCAGCATCAGCGCGTGACCAATGCTGATCGAGTTTTAGAGCAGCGACTAATGGGCTTACTGCTCGAGCCATCGCGCGTGACACACCTCATCGCCGCCGAAAGCCACAGCGAATGATTCAATTTGATGCCAGGGTACGATGCCTGCTTATCACGTAGAGCTGCGGTTGCTGACGGCCTTCTCGCAACCGCGCACGCGAAACAGGCTTTTCAAACCGACGGCCCGATGCGTGTCCGCTTACCCCCGAAAGCGGACACTCGCCCTTGCAGCGTGAATGTCCGCTATGGGCCAATAGCGGACATCGGCCTCGTCTTCAGATAAGTCATTCGCTTTTTGGCATGGCTAACATGACGGATACCCGAGGGCCTTGGAGGCAATGACAGAAAAGGCGATGCTCATATGCCAGTTAATCGGAGATGAAATATGCTCAGCCGCTTTCGCTCGTGTACAAAGCTTGCCTTTTCCGTGGCCTCAATGGCGACTGTGGTGACACTACTGAACGTGATGCCGGTTCATGCTGCCATCAAGCCGTGGCCCTCCGCTTTTCACGACCAGCAAATGGCGGTCAGCGGCGGCACTCAATACGTCCGGGTCGGTGGTCACGGCCCCGCGGTCTTGTTGCTCCACGGGTTTGGCGACACCGGCGACATGTGGATTCCGCTCGCCGAGATTTTGGTGAGAGACCACACCGTCATCGTCCCTGACTTGCGCGGCATGGGCCTGTCATCGCATCAGGATGGCGGGTATGAAAAGACCGCTCAAGCTCGGGACCTTGCCGGTATTCTGGACAAGCTGGGAGTTCAGGATGTTGCTCTCGTCACCCACGACATAGGAAACATGGTCGGCTACGCCCTGGCGGCATTATATCCTGCGAGGGTAACGAAATGGGTCGTCATGGATGCACCGCTTCCGGGGGTCGGCCACTGGGATGACCAGCTCAAAAATCCCAAGGTCTGGCATTTCAATTTCCGAGGACCTGATGTGGAACGCCTAGTCGCGGGGCGCGAGCGCATCCTGCTTGATCGCTTTTACAATGAACTGTCTGCGACCCCGGCCAGTATCGACGAAGAGACCCGCAATCATTACGCCGCGTTATACGCTCGGCCCGGCGCCATTCACGACGCGTTCAGCGGACAGTTTGCGGCGTTTGCGCAGGACGCGATCGACAATCAGAAACTGGTGGCGCAGGGCAAGCTGACGTTTCCAGTGCTTGCAATCGGCGGCGATCATTCGTATGGCGCTCACCTGGCAACAGAAATCGGCTTTGCCGCGTCCAACGTTCGCAGTGCGGTCATCAATAATTCGGGCCACTGGATCACGGAGGAACAGCCCCAACAGGCTATCGCTATCATCGTTCCGTTCCTGGAAGAGAAAAAATAGGCAATAGCTGCCGGACACATGTCCGCTTTGGGTCATAAGCGGACATTCTGTGATACCTGAGCAATGTCCGCTTTACCCCCCAAAAAGCGGACCACCTACTGCCTCATCAAGACGGACCGAATATAATAATCGTCCCGACCATGGCCGAGCCGCGCCATCATTGCTTGCCTCCAAGGCGATTCGGGGTGATCCAGTGAAGCAGGATAAACCCAACATACATATGCTGAGCGGCGGTTGCCCTGCTGTGATTGGGTTGATGCTGCTTGCGCTTTCCTCTTCACCAGCGATTTCGGAGGCTCCTACAAAAAGGTGCGTTGCTATTTCCAAGGGCG
>DATAPP010000102.1:0-115431 GCA_036265125.1 Pseudolabrys sp.
GCGCGATTGTCGTCGCAACATTAAGCAATTTGTTGGGCATGGTGTTTGTCTCCCCCGATTGATAGTTTTACGTAACAACGTCCGACGTTGTTGATGCGCGTCCGCATTTGGAATCGTACAGTTCAAACCTGCCGTTGCAACCAGCGAATCCGAATTGAGATCATGCGTGTACGGCAGCTACGGCGCCCATCGCGCAAGTGGGGCCGACAGGTGGGCTTGGCACGCGCGTTGCGGATGCTCCTGCTCACCGACGCAGTTTTGAATCGTCCATCACGGTATCGTGGTGCGCAGTCCTCAGGCGGATTGCGCAAGGCCGTTAGTCGACGTGCGATGAGGCCTCGTTGATGTCCGCTTTGGGCCAAAAGCGGACATTCGCGCTACTTAAGAAGACTGGCTGTTGGTGGTGAGCAGGGAGCGCAGTTTTCCTGCGCTCTAATGTTCATCATCGTCCTTGTGTTCTCCCGACGCGTCCAGCGGGACGAGGGCCGAGTACGGGAGGATCGGTATCTGCGATGCATCTATCGGCGTCGGGATGGGCGACGCGTCCGCGGCGATGATGAGCTCCTTTCCATCAGCTTCGGTGAGCCAGCCTTCAGCGACGAGATCCTGCACTTTGCGCGAGACCTGCTTCACATACGCCTTGTGAGTGGGATAGAGCTGCTTCAGCAGTTGCGGCGTGAAGGAGACCTTGTATCCCCACAGGAAGCAATTGGTGCCTTGAGTGAATAGCGTAGCGACGGGAACGTCGACGGCGGGAAGCCGTACGCCTCCCTGGTAGTTGCCGTACTGGTCCAGTATCGCCTTTCCGGTTGCATCGGTGACGAAGGGCTGGGCCTCGCGCGGTGGCCGTACGCCGTGATCGACCCATTGTTGAAGATTGCGCATCGCGGCGTCGTAGACCGTCCAGATGGGAAAGTCGTTGAGCGCCGCGTAGAGCGGAGGCCCGAACTCCTGGCACTGGCTGATGGTGTCCCCGATGGAACCAGTCACGCCGATCGCGTGGAGGATTCCGAGATTTTCGCCGAATTGCGGGCCCGAGCTCGCCAAGTGGTTCGCTCCGGCCACTTCGTAGAGACGATAGCGGCCGTTCGGATTGTCGCTGTCCGCTTTGCGCGTGGCCGCGTTGAAGTCGAGCGGCGTGTTGATGCGGATGACGGGTACGTTGACATCGGGCAGCAGGGTGCTGCATTCACCGGGGAAATAGCCGTTCACGATCGGGTGCCCGTTGGCGAGCGTCGTATTCGCGTGAAAGGAAATCACGTACTGGCTCACCGTGCTGCAGGTTGCCGAGACGCCTTGCATGAATACGCTGCGGACACGGAGCATCGGGATCGGGCTCAACGAGCTCTGTACCAGCGCCGCCACCTGACTCAGGATATCGTAGACTGGGAGCGCAGCGTTCGCGGTCAGGGCGCCATAGCGCGCCTTGTTGAACGTTTGCAGCAGCGCGTTGTTGGCTGGCGGCTCGACGCCCACCCAGACATCTCCATTGGCGTAGATCCAGCGGAAATCCACGGCGAGGGAGGGCGCACTGTGGGAGGGGTGCAATGGTTCGAGGATCACATGTCCGCTGTAGTTCTTGGAGTCCGCAGGGCGGCGCACGAGAATGCGGGTCTGATACGGCAGAGTGGAGGTTATCTGCGGCGTAGACCCGAGGGGTGATGCGTAGGTGTGCGCGCTTCCTTGGATGAAGAATTCCTCTTCGACATAGCCGTAGTACGCGAGAGGAAGCTGCGAAGCCATGAACAGCGGGTTGGTCGGACTGAAGGGGACGGCGACCACCACCGGAATCGCTGGCACCGCTGCCACGACAGCGACGGGCGCGAGGGAAACTCCCAGGCCGATCGCGCAAGCGCAGCGCAGGACGACATCGCGAAGGTGAAGCCACCGCTGGCCGCGTCTGGCCTCGAAGCGGTCATCAAAAAGGGGCGAGGCCAGCACTCTGCCGAGCCGATCAACAAGCACTGTCATTGTACAGCCTCCCTGTATTTTAAGTTTACAACATACCCAGTTGACGCCCCCGTTTGCTAAGTGCCGAGCGATGACGCTTGCAAACAACAAAAATCAGACAAGCTCCATCAATAAACCTAGTCAACTTCACCGCGACGCAAACAAAGGTCCCTTTCGAAATGTGATCCGCCATCAATTAGAGACGTGTAATCAGGAGGGATGGTCAAAGCTGACCCCATGCTGCGCTGCACGATTGTGAGTTTCACATATCAGCGCCATCAAATTTTCATGGTCGAGCGAAATCCAAATTCGAGAAATCTGAAATTCAAGTTCGAGATATCTGAAATTCAAATTCGAAGAATCTGTTCGATCTAACCAATTAATTGGGCCCGATGCTGCGAGTAGATTCTGGAAACCGCCGCTGCACACGAGCAGCGCCGCTACAGTGAATCGCACGCGAAAATCGATTTGAGCGAATCGAGATTCTCCTCTGACTGCGAGGGAAGCCTCCGTGGGTTCATTTGATTGTTGGGGGCTCGAGATCAATTTGCACCCAAGTCCAACGCCGATGTTTGGAACCTTGTGTCCGCTTTGGGTCATAAGCGGACATGTGCAGTGCACTAGGTCCGCTTTACCCCCGAAAGCCGACATGTGCGATGCAACTGCGGACGGGCCTGCTCTCGTCGGCGCGTGGTCGACGTTTGCGCGAGGCGTCTGGCCAGGGAAAGAGACGACGGTTCGGTCGCGGCCGAACTATCGTGCGCAAGCGTTATGCTAAGATTGCGACCACACGCGAGAGGACCGGTCATGATCAAACGCATGCGGGTTGAGCCGATTTCGACCTATCTGGAGCGCTATCGCAAAGGTGGGGTGGCGCCTGTCACAATCGCCAACGGTTTCGTCTATCTGTCCGGCCTACCGCCGTTTGATCCAGAAAGCGGCGAGATCAAGCCGCAACCATTTGAGCGGCAATGCGAGTTGGTTTTGGAGCAACTCAAGCATTGCCTGGAGGCCGCCGGCTCGTCGTTGGAGCAGGTGATCAAATGCAATGTCTATTGCGTGCCTGGCCCGGCGCACTTCGCGACCTTCAACGCCGTTTATGACCGCTATTTCCCGGAAGACGCGCCATCGCGCATCTTCATGTTCATTCATTCGTGGCCGGGGCCGTTCGATCTTGAGGTGGATTGCGTGGCGACCGTATAATTTTGGCCATATATTGCGCCGTCACATCTTTGGCCACACCGCGCCGACCCGATGTCCGCTTTGGGTCATAAACGGACATTTGCAGCGCAAAACCGCATGCCCGCTTTACCCCCGAAAGCCACTGCAATAGCGCAGAAGGTCCTTTCCAAGGCAGCGCTTCTTCTTTTGGGTCGCTGGTCTTATATCGGCTGCATAGTATTGCGTAGCTTTCGTGGAGCCTAGGCGAGGTGCAAGGATGAAACTGCGCTGCATTATTGCTGCCGCTATGGCTTTGATAGTCGCATCAAGCACGGCTATGGCGGCACCGAAACGGTCTTTATCTGATAAAGCAACCCATCGTATGAAGTCGCCACAGTCAGTACCTGCGCCACTTCGTCAATGGCCTCCCAACAATCCAACATTCAGGGAATACGAGGAACTTAAACGCCAAGGTTGGTACAAAGCAGACAAAGCTTGATGCGTATGGCGCAAGCTGCCCGGATTTGCCGAGGAGCTATAGGGAGTGATGTCCGCTCTACGCCCGAAAGCGCCGACCGCACATTCGAAACTAGAGCGAATTTTTCTAAAGTCACTGTTAGCCTTTTTGATTTGGGAGCGTGCGGAGCGGTACGTATCGTACGTATCGCGGTATTTCGGTCTGAGCCGCCTCTCTCTTAGAACGTAGTTGCCTCTCCAATCGCAACATGAAAATTTCTGCGAGCATGGTGATGCCCTCCATGAACCCGTGCAAATAAACTACTGCCCCGAGGAGTTTCGCGCTGTGCTGGCGATCACAAAATTGACCTTTGGAGACCGAATCGTCATGTCCGCTTTGCCTCTGAAAGCAGACATGTGCGGTGGAACTAGGGATGTCCGCTATGGGCCAATAGCGGACAAATCTGCCGCCCGTGGGAAACTGCGGGTTAGCAAGGGTACTAAAAGTGATAGTGGCCCTTTTTCTTGCAACCAAACAAAGGCTAGGCACCTACTCCGGGTCGTGGCATCATTTTCTAGCGACGTGGATCAGCAATGCGGGGGCGCATCATGAAACCGCTTCGTCTATTTCTTATTTTGAGCGGGTTTTTCGCAATCACTCAATCCTACTTCCCGGCTTACGCAAAGAGTTTAAAGGGCGCAGCAGGTGAGTAATCAGGAGGTTCGTATGCGCAGAGCAATCATTGCCTGTTTCGCAATTGCGTTTCTAACTTCGCCGCTGCACGCCGAAAGTCCGGGCAGCGCCGCCCTCAAAGGTGCTACAAAAGGTGCGGCCGGAGGAGCCGGGGGGCAAGGGGGCGGCGGGCAAGGGGGCGGCGGGCAAAACGATCCACAACAGCAGTTTCAGCAGATAATGAACCAGCTAACACAACAAGCCCGGCCGAACCCTCAACCGAGCACAGGGCCTAAGGGTGCGGGGAGCACAGGTGCCACCAAACGCGCAGGTGCTGTCGCAGGCACACAAATGAAGACGACGTCCGCCACGTCGGGATCGTCGCAGACAAAAGGCAGGCGGTAACTGGCCGCGAGGTAATGTCCGCTTTGGGTCATTAGCGGACATTTTGCGTTGCAAGCGGGATGTCCGCTTTACCCCCAAAAGCGGACATGTGCGGTGCAATTAGGGATGTCTGCTTTGGGCCAATAGCGGACTCATGCAGCGCGGCAAAAAAGATCGCTAATCGATCACTGCGTCAGCGCGGGAGCAGCGTTAGCGGCACGGCCTCCTGAACATCGATTGGCGTCGTCGCTATGTTGAACGAGCCGCAACCCCCAGCAGCCTCAGCATCAGCGCTTTCTGTACGTGTAGCCGGTTCTCCGCCTCGTCGATCGCCACGCAACTCGGAGCGTCCAGGATCGCATCAGTCGCCTCGACATTGCGGCGCACCGGCAGGCAATGGCTGAAGATCGCCTTGTTGGTCATGGCCATCTTTTCCTCATCGACGATGAAACGCTGGTAAGCCCTCGATAGGTTCCATTCCCTCTCCGGATCTCCGTAGTATGGCAGCGCTCCCCAGCTGTTCGCGTAGACCACGTCCGCGCCCTCGTAGCCGTCGCGGATCTCGTGAGTCACAGAAAGGCCGCCGCCGCTCGCCGCGGCGTTCTCCTGCGCCGCCTTCATGAAGCGCTCGTCGAGCACGTAGTCGGGACTTGGACAAAGCAGGCTGACGTTCATCCCGTACTTCGTGGCGATCATCACCACCGAGTTGGCCACCGCTGTGCTGAGAGGCTGCGGGTTCCATGTCCAGCTGAGACACAGCTTCTTTCCCTTCAGCTGGCCCATCCTCTTCTGGAGCGTCATCGCCAGCGCCAACTCCTGGCAGGGATGAATGATCGTCTCCATGTTGATGACCGGAACTTTCGCATGCCGGGCGAGCGCCTTGATCAGCGGGTCGTCACGGTCGTACTGCCAGTTCTTGAAGCCGGGGAATGCGCGCATAGCGATGAGGTCGCAGTAGCGCGACAAGACTTCGGCGACCTCGACGATATGCTCCTCGGCCTTGCCGTCCATTATCTTTCCGGAATCGAACTCGATCCCCCACACGCCGTTGCCCGGCTCCAGGACGATCGCCGTGGCGCCCAGCTGGGCGGCGCCGATCTGGAACGAGGCGCGCGTGCGCAGCGAGCGGTTCAGGAACAGCAGTGCGAGGGTCCTGCCCTGCAGCAGCGGGCGCACGGGATCGGACCTGAGGTCCGCCGCCTGATCGAGAAGCGCCTGCAATTCCTCGACGGTCCAGTCTTGGGTGCTGGTGAAGTGTCGCATGGGCCTTTCTGCTTCTAAGCTCTAGCGGCCGTCTCGTCGTCGCATCGGTCTGCCCAAGGAGCCCGAGCCTCAGGGAATCCGATGGTAGCAATCCGCGCTCCTGCTCGGGAAGTGCCGGTTTAAAGCCGGCTGATGTCCGCTTTGGGTCAAAAGCAGACATTTGCAGCGCACCAACCCATGTCCGCTTTTCCCCTAAGAGCGGACATGTGTAGGGTTGTCCGTTTTGGGCCAACAGCGGACAACAAACTAAAAAAGTCCCTGCTGCACGGGGTTTTCATCGTTCACTCTGTCCCAAGCCTGCGCGGCAATTCGCCAGGTACCAACGTCTTTCACCAGCAATAGCATTTCGACGGTCTGGCTATGCTTGTTTTCGTTCTCGGTCATTGCGCATAAGACCGCAGCGATCGCTACATTGCCGAAGACCTTGATATGAGTTCTTTCAATCGCCTCATGTAGTGAGCACAATTCACCGCCCGCAAGATTTTTCATCCGGGCGAGAAACACGTTAACGCTTTGTGGTTTGAGCGGACGTGCCGCAGGAAACAGCGTTGCGCCGTCACAAAAATCGGCGGCAAAGGTTTGCCAATCGCCGACTTTCCCTGTCGACCAACTCAAGGCACCAAATTGTCGTCCAACGATCGTCCTGATTTGACGAACGTCATCGTCGATATCGGCCACGCGCGCTCCTCAAACTCGAACCCATTTAAGTCTAAGTTTGGCCTGCCCTTTGGGATGAGGCATTTGGACGCGGTGCCCAGCTTCACGTCCGCTTTGCCCCCGAAAGCGGACATGTGCGGTGCAAGAATGCGATCTGGATTCAGGTACAATTCACGACAAAGGGAGCAATCAATATCAGTCCTACCGTGATTGCCGGGAGGCCAACGACGGTAAAGAACACAAAGGCCCCCACGCGGTCGTGATGATCAACCGTGGACCGGACTGCTGTGTATCTCGCCGCTGCAGCGGTGAGCAAAATCAATAACAATACGCCGATAACTAAAGGCGGCATGTAGGACACTCAGGGTACTTGAACTTGAGATCTGGAGATTGGAGACGAGGCATCACAAATATCTCGCCCGTCACCCTCGATGTTCAACATGCTGAATACCCTTCGTTTGAAGTAGGACCTTGCGCATCGCCGCGTTGCGTTCGGCCGTTATTAGCACACAGGGACCCAGCCCAGAGGCGTCCAAACCCAGCAGGACCCGCAACCTCCACAGCCTCCGCAGCCTCCGCAGCCGCAGCCCCTGCAGCCTCGTACTACTGCGCAACCTCTGCAGCCTCGTACTCCTGCACAACCTCTGCAGCCTCGCGCTGCGCAGCCTCCGCAACCTCGTGCTGCGCAGCCTCTGCAGCCTCCGCAGCCTCGTGCTGCAACTTTTTCGGCGAGTTGGGATGTTGCGTCGTTTTCCTTGTCGAAGACATAGAACGTCGCCAAGTTGACGTCGAAAATTTCCTCCTCGTCGAGCGTAACTTCAGGAAGCGGAGCTTTGTCTTGCGACGGTAAGTTCGCTGTCGGCACAGTTGCTGACGCGCCGCCCATTGCCAAATACGCTCCGGCGGCCCCCAATATTGGTAGCGCTACCCTCCGGCGTTTTCGCTTAGAAGCTTGCTTCGCGTGCGCCATAATGGGGCCTCCTGTACTTGCCGTGTTGATTTTTATGACGCGGAGCTAATGTCGTAAGCGTCAACACCAGGGTCGCCCCAACTCGCGCCTCAGGTGCTACTTTTTAATTTTAATTTTATTGTTCCTGCGACTCCGGCGAATGCATCTCATATGGAACTTTCTGATACGACCCCGGGTATAATTAGTCCCTCGCGTTGGTAACGCTCATGACAACGCGGACTTGATCACCGTTCCAACTTTGGAGCGGCTCAACTAGCCCTCTTAGGCGCGGCGGTAATAGCGCTCTTGGTTTTCGTGTGTGTCCACTAGCGCGCCGCAGCAATCTGCGTGCTGATGTCCCTTTTGGGTCATAAGCGGACATTTGCAGTGCACTAGGCGATGTCTGCTTTGTGCCAATAGCGGACATTCGATGGAGCCGCCAGCGAATGCGCTGGTCGATTCCTTGAATAAATAAATTCTCGGCCGTACAAACCCGAGCGGAACGCGGGCTGCCACCGTTTTACCTTTTGACCTCGATCAATGTTGCTTGAGATGGTGACGCGGAAATTTGTTCTCACTGCCGCTGCGGTAGCGATCCTCCTGACCCTGACCAATGCCATATTGGCTGGGGCAAACGACTACGTGTTCGAGCCCGTCCAAACCGAGATCAAATCGAGCAACGTGGCCACCATCGCCGTGCGGTTGCTCCACCAGCCCAGCGGAAGGCCAGTCACCGACGCGGTGATCGTCCAGACGCGTTTTGTCATGGCGCATGATGGAGGGGCCGAAATGGACGCGGCGTTCGTTCCGCTGGCCAGCCCGAAACCTGGCGTGTACGCCTTTATGGCGCCTCTCACGATGGCGGGAAGCTGGTTCTTGTCTATTGCGGCCAAGGTACCGGGCGAGCCCGAGACTGTGGTCGGCAAGATCATGTTTCGTGTGACTCCCTAATCGGAGCCAATGGCGAACATCAACCCACCAATGTCAAAGCTTTGGTCCACAAAAGCACCTCGCGAACCCGGCGCTAGTTGCAGCAGCTACCGGCTTGCACTGGAGGACATGGGACCGATCCATAAGGGCAGAACACGCAACAATCTCCAGGCTTCAGCTTCACAGCGGACATTCACAAAGTTATTCACCCAGGGGGCTGCACGCTCTTGTCGGAACCCGGATCCATCGCCCGATGTTGTCGGTTTGCATGTGGTCTGGGGCGGCGAGGTCTTCTTGGAGTTCCTCAATGCGGAACAGACGGCTTCTCAAAGTTACAGTACTTGTCGTCGGATCTGTGGCTGCAATAAGTGCGAGCGCGCAGACGATCGAAGGAAAATTTCGCGGCATGTATGTCTGCGAAAAACTGCCGACGACACGCGACATTTTGCTGGCGCCGATCGATCTAGTCATAAAAGGAGACAGCGTTCAGTTCGGCCGGCCGCTATTTAACTTGAATGGAACGCGCGTGGTGGGCACTGAAATGGCCGCAGGCACTATCAATGGCGATGGGCAGCTGCATCTGACATCCGAGTGGAGCTTTCTCGGCAACACCGCCAATGGCGATTACAGCGGTAGTCTCACCAAGACCGGTGGCACTATGACGGGCAAACAAACCTGGGCCGGACCAGGAGGGACTACGCCTGTCGTCCGAACCTGCACGATCGCTTTAGTACCTGCGGCTGCTGCCACACCGCAGCAACGATAGCCTTTAGGACGCAGGTGTTGTGGCGCGTCTGCTTTGGGTCAAAGGCGGACATATTCGCGGAGTGTGAAGTCTTAGTCCGCCCGCGGAAGTTCCCGGATTTCCACCGTTCCTCCCGCTTCGAAATGGGGATTGCCTGTCAACATAGATTTCGCATGGTCTAAATCGTCGGCATTCACTCGGATATATCCAGCTACATGCACGGTTAGCGGCGGCACCTCTCCGCTTTTTCGGACGCAGACACCATCGCCAATCGCGCTACCACCCTCGAAAGAGCCCTAGCCTTTAGCCTTGTGAGGTATGGCTCCCAGTCATTTGCCCCGTCTCGCGCATCGTCGTGCATAAAAAATATATAGTCGGACATTTCGCGCTCCTACACTTACGGAACAAGGCGCTATCGCACGATGATGTTCGCTTTGGGTCAAAAGCAGACCAAGCGACACAAAGTTCAACTTCATCTTCAACGGAACCAACTAAACATTACCGCTTTAAGCTGATGCATTCCCTTTGGTTACGGTAGGAGGACGAGCCGATGCCGTGGAACGCCGAAGACGCCGAACGTCATACCAAAAAGGCCGATGACCCTAAACGTCAGCGCATGTGGGCAGAGATCGCCAACTCAGTGTTAGCTGAAAGTGGAGACGAGGGACGCGCCATCCGCGAGGCTAACGCAATGGTCGCAAAAGACTTCGCCAAATCTTTTCGACCGCAGCAATAAAATGTCTGCTTTAGGCCGTGCGCCCATGTCTGCTTTGGGCCAATAGCGGACATCGGCCGCTGCGCATAAATCTTCATTCCTTCCGATGAGGATTGCGACGATCGCCGCGCCGATTAGATTTGCGAACGTAGGAAATTAAGGCCTCGGGGTGGTTATGTTTGACCTTGAGCGCAGCAATTAGCGCATCCTCGGCCTCGATTGTCAGAACTTCTGATCGTTTCCCATGCCTTAAGCCGACGACATACTCAGTCATGGTGCGGCCTTCTCCTTAGACGGGATTTCCCAAGTGGCTCCCGAACCGAATAATAACTCAACCAAAATCCTGGACTGCATCTGTGGCAGTATCTTCAAGAACTGATGAATACATACCGCCTTGGTGGAAACCTGATAGGCTTCCTCAGAAGGAGGACGACATTTGACCTACATCGTCAATGAAAGCTGCATCAAGTGCAAGCTAATGGATTGCGTGGAGGTATGCCCCGTTGATTGTTTCTACGAGGGCGAAAATATGCTCGTCATTCATCCTGAAGAATGCATCGATTGCGGGGTGTGTGAGCCGGAGTGTCCGGTGGAGGCAATCAAGCCTGACACCGAGCCCGGGGCCGAGAAGTGGCTCAAGCTCAACGCTGACTATGCAAAAACTTGGCCCAATATAACGCTCAAGCGCGACCCTCCCGCAGATTCAAAAGAATGGGAAGGGAAGCCGGATAAGTTTAAATATTTCTCGCCAAATCCAGGCACAGGTGACTAGCGCGCCAGTGCGGTCCGCTTTGGGCCAGAGGACTTTAATTAACAGGTTGTATGTCCGTCCGGTCAGCAAGTTGCCGAGACAACTCCACGGGCGCATGCTGACGCGGCATGGCTGCTGATTCGGACCACCACGAAGACGTCAACGTCGTCATATCCTTGCTCGAAGCGGTCTATTGCCGCGATGGCGCAGACGTTGCCCTGCAGACAGCGAAACACATGATCGCGGCAGCTGCCGCTCTCCTTACCTGTGAACGGGGGCCGGATGAAACGCGTCGCATTCTGCGGATTGTAGGTGAGGCGCAGGGGAAAGTATCGTAAATTGTGCGATCGTCCCTGTGTACTTATTTCAGCCGAATGTCCGCTTTCGAAATGAAAGCGGACATTGAGTTGTTAGAAGCAAGTCAGACGAACCTCGCGGCTTCCTGCTCAGTCGGCATTCGTCCCTCGGGTGTAAGCTGGTCAACGACATCCGGCAATTGCTGACTGAGTCCACTCAACATCTCCTCGCGCGACATCCCGGAAAACCCCGCCAACGTATTGACGCGATCCGCGCCGAGTGCAGTCGCCAAGTCATTCGGGGAGATCGCCTTGTTAGGCCCGGGACCAATCCACGAATTTGCGACATCACCCTGGCCATTCTGCTGGAATTGCTTGAGCAAATCGTTCAAGCCTCCGCTTACTACGCTTCCAGCAGCACCGCCTCCGAGTAATCCGCCCAATCCACCTTTGAGCAAGTCATCAAGTCCACCAGTCGCGCCAGGACCTTGTTTGTCGGTATTAGTGCCAGCGCTTGCCTGATTAGCTGTGAAGGCCTTGATGGCCTGGTAGGCGAGCATACCAATTATTGCCTTTGTGATCGGAGACATGCCGCCGCCACTGCTCGTCGGTCCGCGTTGGCCAGATTCGGCGTTCGACATGCCACTAAGTACGTCAAGCAATCCCATGTCTGCCTCCTATCAAACTAAAATCGAACTGATTTGTGTTCGCTTCTCAGATTCGCGCGTTTCCACCTAAGCGCTATTTTGTAGTTTCGGAGCTAGAAAGCCCCAAACAACAAGCAAGATGATGGCCCCGACGACCGCGCCGATAAAGCCTGCCCCTTCGCCAGCGTGGTACCAGCCAAGAGCTTGTCCGAGGTAGGTCGCTAGGAAGGAGCCGGCAATCCCAAGCGCGACCGTGAGAATAAAGCCAGATGGTTCGTTCGATGATCCCGGATGGAGGAACTTAGCAACAATGCCCGCAATGAAGCCGATTATGATGGTCCAAATGATGCTCATGTCCGCGCTCCCCCAAATCCGAGTTGTCCAACAGACTAGCAAAACCGGCGTGCTCAAAGGCTTGCTTCTGCCAGTTTGATTGAGCCGTCGCTTTAGCGCCATTGGACCGTGGTCCAATCGCGTAGCGTGATAAGCGTTTGACATTTTCGCGACCCAAATTTCTGCTTTACCCCCGAAAGCGGACATGTGCGGTGCAGCTAGAGATGTCCGCTAAGGGCCAATAGCGGACATCACTAAGCCTTCCGCACCAGCCGTTTTGCCGCGCGCGCAGCAGTTTGGGCATAGCTGCGATCGCCGTGGATCAGCATCAAAGCCATGGCGCCTTCGGTTAGCAGCATGATCTCGCGCGCACGCTCGCGCTGCGAGGAGACGCCGCCGGTGGCAAGCCCGTCGGCCAGCCATTGCTCAACTGCGGCCTTATGGTTGCGCGCGATGGAGCGAGCTGGGTGCCCGCGCAAATCAGCAAGTTCCACCACAACGCGCGTGAAGCCACCTCCCGACCATTTCGGCTTCGCCGCCCATTCCGAGAGGTCCGCGAAGAACGAGTCGATAAATGCGCCAGGCTCGCCCGCGCGTGGAAATGCACGCAACCGGTCGATTGCCAGTTTGCTGGAATGCGCGAGGGTCATCGCCATCAGATCATCCTTGCTGGGGAAGTGCTGATAGAGTGCGCGCTTTGTAATGCCGGCCCTCGCTGCGATTTCGTCCATCGACACCCGCAGAAAGCCTTGGCGCCAAAACAAGCCGAACGCGGCATCGAGAATGCGTAGCCGAGTCTGCTGTTTCGTCCGTTTCACTGTTTTGCGCGGGGCCTGAAGATGAATACTCAAGTATACCGACGAGTGTATTTACATGGCAACGGAACTGGCGCTCTGATCACCAAGCCATGCCCGAACGATTAACGTTCAAATCCGTTAGGATCAGGAGCGTGTCGGTGCCGCTGCGCCGACCTGTCGTGTCGAAAGTCGGACTGTTCACAGAATGGCCCTTGATACTAATCGATCTTTACACCAACGAAGGCGTCGTCGGTCACAGCTATCTTGAGCCCTATCTCAAGCATTCGTCCCGCTACATCATCCCCGCGATTGAAGATCTGGTGGCAGCGCAGGTCGGCAAACGACTGGCGCCACTCGACAGTTTTCAGGCCAGCCGACGCTCGCTAAATCTCGTGGGCTACGAAGGCATCACGATGATCGCGGTCGCCGGTATTGATATGGCGATCTGGGACGCCTTAGCAAAGGTTGCGGGCATGCCGCTTGCGGTCATGCTGGGCGGGTCGCTCGGCGGCGTACCGGCCTACAACAGCAATGGGCTCTGGTTGACCGACGTTTCGACATTGGCCAAAGAAGCAAAAGAATTGGTGGCCGAAGGTCAGTTCAAAGGGCTGAAGCTTCGTCTCGGGCGGGACCGCCTGGCCGACGATCTTGCTGCCCTTCGCGCAGTTCGCGAGGGTGCAGGCGACGAAATCAAGCTGATGGTGGATTTCAACCAAGGTCTATCGCTCGGCGATGCGCTGGCGCGCTGCCAAGCGCTCGACGACGCGGGGCTTTATTGGTTCGAGGAGCCAATCGTCTACAACAACTTGTCGGGCTACGCGCAGCTCGCGCGCGAACTAAAGACGCCTATACAGATTGGCGAAAATTTCTACGGACCGCGCGCCATCCATGATGCGCTCGCTGCCGGAGCCTGTGACTATGTAATGCCGGACCTGATGCGGATCGGCGGCGTCAGCGGATGGCTGCGAGCAGCACCGGTCGCTGCGGCTGCAGGGGTCCAGGTTTCTACCCATCTATATCCGGAAGTTGCTGCGCATCTGATGCGCGTGACCGAAACCGCGCACTGGCTGGAGTGGCAGGATTGGGCCGATCCGATCTTGAAAGAACCATTTGCTGTTAAGGACAGCTGCCTCGAAATTCCCGACCTTCCGGGTATCGGAATTGAATGGGATGAAGCTGCGGTCGCGCGATACCGTTATTAAGAATTCCCGCACGAACGCTTAATTTAGCTTATCTCGCGTGGATGTCCGCTTTGGGTCAAAAGCGGACATGTGCAGCGCAAAAGGTCATGTCCGCTTTTGGGGGTAGAGCGGACATCGTGCGGGCTTGTCGCAATTTCTACTCTTGACCCAAACCGGACATCGAACGCCTTAAGTGAGGAATTCAATTCTGCTCCGGGGGTTCCTTCAGCTCCCACGCCTTAACACCGGTCTCAATCTACCGGCTTCCGCGTGATAGCGGGCCGCAGCTGCGCGCAGATTTTCAATGGCTGTCTGGCGTTGCACGCCGCCGATTGTTGCGACTGCGCGAACAACACTTGCTCATGCCGCAGAAGGAGCGAGCGGAAGGGCTCGAATTCGTTGGCCAGTCGGCGGAACCGATAGCGTCTGTCCGGCAGCTGACACATGGATCGCTCGCACTGAGATATTGGCACTTAGCGGACATGCCTTCTCCACCGGAACTCACCAATCGTGAAGGAATTAACAGAACGAGCGCGCGCACCCGCGGGCGTATGTCGAATGACACAGGGAGGCTTGTGATGGATTGGAATCGAGTCGAAGGAAACTGGAAGCAGATGAAAGGCAAGGTTAAAGAGAAGTGGGGTAATCTAACCGACGACGATCTAGACAAAATCGCCGGCAGGCGTGATCAACTCGAAGGAAAAATTCAGGAGCGTTACGGGATCGCCAAGGATCAGGCTAGAAAAGACATTGATACTTGGTACGACACTCAAACGTGGTGAAACGGTAGGTCCACCTCTACAAAACCTGTGCCCCGTTGGCTGGATGAGTCAGCGGGGTTTTTTTAACGGCGAGTCATGTGTCCTGCATTCGCGGTAGGAGACATAGTGTGTGGGAGAAATTAAAAAGAGCCGCTCGGTGAGGCCCTCTAACGTAGCCTCTGCGCTTTGAAATTTGCCATCGCTTCTTCGCGTCTTAAATCAATTCGCACTATGTGCTCGGGCTATAAACAGCTCAAAAAAGAAAGAGCCGCAGCGGAGGTGCACTGCGGCTCTTCTTGGCATCCATTCTCTAGAAACAAGGGATCGAACCCACGATACGAATCACAGCTTACGTAGATTGGGTTAGATGTCGTGCCTAATTGGTATGCAATGGTGCTCGTTTTTTAGCACGATCTTTCAAGCGTGAGACCGCCGCTTCTGCATGCTGTGTTGCGTCGGCAAGCGGGCCGCGAAACGAGCCGACCTGCACCGGCTTTTTCTCGCGGCCGCGAAATATCGCCCAACGCCAATGCCCTTTGTTTAGTGCGGCGAATGACGAACCATAGAGCTCGAAATGAAAGCCATTCTTTTTCACTTTGACACCACCGCACAGTCGAAGACGTTTTTCAATTAAACCACTGCGCCTTGAAATCCGCCATCCGCTTTCGGGCTCGCGCTTGTGGCGGTGGCTCCTTGACCTGCGCGTCGCCCAGTGCGAGCGACAGGGCAAAATGCACGGCGCGTGTGGCGTGCACTATCTGGGAATGATGGGATAGACAGCCTCATGATGGAACCGCTCGAAAATTTTGAAACGTGGTTGCAGATTTGGGTTGCCGCAAACCTCGGCTCCTCAGGTGACCGTACCGATCTCAGCACTTGGGTGCGGCTGCGGGCAGACGAATTGACCCAAGATGCCACGCACGCTGGGTTTTACGGCGAACTCGTCGAGGCCACAAAACCGTCCGGCGGCGTTGAAGGCTACGTGCGGGGTAGACTTAAGGACGCGCCTCGCTAACCGTGGCCGCGCTTCAATGTCTTCCGCTACTACTCGACGGCTGCTCGGCCATCGCGAGGGCGAACGCACCGAAAAAGGCTACGGAGAACACGGAAGCAAAACTGTCCGCCGCTACTAGGGCCGCGTTCCCAAGTGGCTGCCCGGTCCAAATGAGCGAAATAGGAAACGTCACGATTGTCAGCGCCAGAAAAACAATCATAGCTGCGCCGAGAATAGCGATTACATCCTGGCGAGAAATAAATTTGGCGGCCATGGGCCGAACCTCCCGCGCACTGTACTGATTTTGCGCGGACATGCGAATAATTAGAGCATGTGCAGATGCTTTACCAACCGGCTGACGTGGCGCGAAATTGTCGCGCGACAAACCTAGGCGTCTTCGGACGTAAACTCCATGAGCGCGGCGTCGAGCAATCGCTCGCGGTCCCGCTCGCCCTGAGCAGCCGATGCGAGAATGCGCTCGGCGAGCGTGGTCTTGAGCATTGTGGCTCGCTGTCCGGGCCGCAGCAAAGCCCAAGCGTCGTCCAGAACCTCCCGCAGCAGCGCAACAGTTTCGAGATCGAAATACGCAGGTTCTTTACCGTCCATGATCACCCCTCGTGTTGTCCCGAAGGCTTGCCCACCAAATTAGACGATAGTCTGGCGATTGCATGACGGTTTGATTGCGTTGAAATTGCCGCGCATGATCAGGTTGTCGCAACAGCCGTCGGTTTGATTTGTTAGTGCCCTCGCGCAGAGATGTCGTAGACGCCGATGACGAGGAAGTAAGACAGGAGCAGGGTGAACAGGATCACCACGCCCAGCATTACCCATATCTTTAGAGGTATTTTTGGCTCAGGCGTCATTATCGGATCACCGTAGCATGACCGGCTGCATCGTCTGCGAGGAGTGCGGGCGGTCAAATCAGTACCAGAAGCGGAAGCTTGCCGAGCGCGGTCCCGAAATTCCTCTGCCCGACCTACGGGTCGAGATCGCGCGGTGCAAGCGGAAAGGGAAGATGCACGACGCGTGCGGAGTGCATTACGAAGGACTGACTTAGGCCCCTTGCATTTTTTGTAGCCTATAGGCTACATATCCCCTTGCATGATCACGGTGCGTCAGACCGACGTCTTCTCCCGGAGGCTGCACCGTTTGAAAGATGACAAAGCCGCCGTGCGAATTGTCATCCGGCGTGCCGAGCTAGGGAACTTGGGCGACTGCAGCAGCGTTGGCGGCGGGGTGATGGAAATGCGTGTCGATTATGGCCCCGGCTATCGCGTCTACTTTGTACGGCAGGGCGACACCGTCGTCATTTTGCTATGCGGCGGTGACAAGACGACGCAACAATGAGACATCAAGCGGGCTCAAAAGTTGATGATGGAGCAACTGTGATGAACAAACTCAAGAAATTTGACGCGACCGAGTACCTCAACACCCCGGCACGGCAGGCGGCCTACTTGGATGCTGCAATGGCCTCTGGCGACGTCGCGTTCGCGCGGGACGCACTTGGCATCGTGACGCGCGCCCACGACATGAACAAGATTGCAGCTCTCGCTGGCTTGAATCGCGTCAGTCTCTACAAGGCGCTTGGTAAAAAGGGCAACCCGGAGTTCGGCACCGTGATGGGCATCTTGCGCGCACTTGGCCTGACCATGGCCGTGCGGCCTGCCGCCAAGCGTAGCCGCGCTGGCAAGCACCGGGTGACCGCTAAGGCTCTGCAGGGTTTGGCTGCCAAAGCCGCGCGTACATCCACGCGGGTCGATGCCTGACGGTTTGACAAAATAAAACCCACCGAGGGTAGCGACCTCAGGGGGCTTGCTGGGGCGGTTTTAATCCCTGCGGACCGCCACAAGCATGCGCAAGGGGACGCGTTACGGGGCTGGGCTGGGAATTTGCTGAGGGACGGGCAGGACAACAGGGATTTTGGCCCCTTTGAATTATTAGTGGATCGCTAGTTTGCGTGAGCCAAGCCCCCCGAAAAACCAATAGAACAAACGCGATTTGGCTTAAGCGCAATTTAACCCCCGATCGTAACACTGATAGCCCGGCCGGTTTCGGGGGTGGGGTCTCGATGAAATATCAGAATTGCCCCGACACCGCGCAAGCGCCGGCCGAGCCGTCTGATGCCGAGATGGCTCACCGGCTCTCCGATGCCAATATCAACCCCGCGACCGGCCTCGCGACCGACTATCTCAACCGGTTCAACGAAGCCGTCATGCTGCTCGACCTGCTGTCGAACTGTCCGGAATTCCGCGCGGATTTTCTGGCCTGGGAGCCGATGAGCTACCGGGAGCATTTTCGTCTCTCGCACTTCAAGACCCGTGAACTCGCGATCGCCGCCTATGACAAGGCCGATCCGGACCTGCGCAACAGCCTGGATACACTGGCCGTTACGATGACGATCGTGCTAGAGGCAACCCGGGCGGCAATGGATGATGCCGATCGGCGGCCGGACACGGTCGCGGCCCTCGCCGGAAATGCGATCGGTTGGTTGAAGCCACTGATCGCACGCGCCGGCGCGATCATCAACGGTGAGTCCGACGAGAAGGAAGCGCCGACACCGCAGGAAGTCGTCGACAAATTGATGAAGCGATAGATCGCGCGCATGACCCCGAAAAGCGGGAACCGGTTTTCGGACAGATCATGTGCAAAGTGCAATAATGGCCGACGAGCGAACCTACCCAAAGCGTCCCTATCTTGCCGTCAGCGCCGCCATCATTCGAGATGGCAAGGTTCTGGTCGTTCGACGCGCGCGCAGTCCTGCACTCAATCTCTATACGCTGCCCGGCGGAGCCGTCGAGCTTGGCGAATCGCTGGCTGAGGCGGTCGTCCGTGAGGTGCGCGAGGAGACGTCGCTCTCCATAGAAGCGGTTGCGCTCGCCGGCCACCGCGAGGTGATAACGCGCGATACGCAAGGGAAGATCGAGCGGCACTTCGTCATTTTATGTTTTGCGGCGCGCTGGCTGTCAGGCGAGCCGGTTCTCAACGACGAGCTCGATGACGCCCACTGGATCGAGCCGCCGGAGCTCAGCGCCTATCGGACCACGGACGGCCTGGCCGAGATTGTTGCTGCAGCTGCCGCGCTTCTGGAACAAATGGACTGATCAGCCTGTCTTGCGATTGGCGTCAAGCCGGCGCATATCTTCGGCACGGGAACTCAGGGCAAACGCGTGAAGAAGCTTCTCACCATCGGCTCAATTCTGCTGTGTCTCGCTCTGCCGGCGCGCGCACAAAGCGACACGCCGGCGCCTTTTGATACCGATCTGGAACGGCTTAGCGAAATCATGGGCGCGCTCCATTATTTGCGCGCTGTCTGCGGCGCCAATGAGGGTTCGAAATGGCGCAATGAGTTGCAGGCTCTGATCGACGCCGAGGCACCGAGCGGCGAGCGCCGCCGCAAGATCGTCGCGAGCTTCAATCGAGGCTATCGCGGCTTCCAGCAGACCTATCGGGTCTGCACTCCTGCCGCCGATCTCGCAATACGCCGGTATCTCGACGAGGGTGCAAAAATCGCCCGTGAAATCACGGCACGATATGCAAATTAGTTACCGCGATTAACCTTTTCTTTATTGTGGCCTCGTGCGCTACGATCCCCGTGCTAACGTTCAAATTGCAACTTGAAATGGGGTGTCCGTTCTGGACGCCGGGGACGCGGGAAACAATGACATCAACCGAAGCTTCTATTGACGCACGCCAGCTGATTTCTGATCGCGAACAGAAGCGCGTGGCGCTTGGTTACCTCCGGGAAGCGTGGGCCGAGGCGCGCCTCGACGGCGTTGACGGCGACTGCCTGGCGCAAACCTGCCTGTTTGCCGCGCTCGCTGAATTTGTCACCACCTATGGCGAAGAAGCGGCAGCCACCTTCACCGACGGTTTGAGCAGCCGGATCCGTAAGGGCGAATTTTCGCTCGAACAGCCGCGGCAATAGCGGCCCCAACGCTAGCTCGCTAACGTCTCCAAAAATCGGACGCGCTCTCCCTGCGCTCGCGTAGCGAGACTGCCCTCCCACATCACCTTGCGGCCGCGAACGAAGGTCCCGACCGGCCAGCCGGTTACGGTAACGCCGTCATAGGGAGTCCAGCCGGCGCGAGAGGCCACCCACTTGTCGGTGATCGTCTCCTTGCGCTTGAGGTCGACCACCGTAAGGTCGGCGTCGTAGCCCACCGCAACGCGTCCCTTGGTGGCGATCCCGAACAAGCGCGCCGGGCCCGCGCTGGTCAGATCGACAAAGCGCAGCAGCGACAGCCGGCCGGCATTGACGTGGTCGAGCATGATCGGAACAAGCGTTTGCACGCCAGTCATTCCCGATGGGCTCGCCGGATAGGTCTTTTCCTTTTCTTCGCGGGTGTGCGGCGCATGATCGGATCCGAGAACGTCGACAACTGCGTTATGGATGCCGTTCCAGATTCCCGAACGATGCGCCGCATCGCGCACAGGCGGATTCATCTGCGCGCGCGTCCCAAGCCGCTCGTAGCAGCCGGGCGCTTCGAGAGTGAGATGATGTGGTGTAGTTTCGACCGAAGCTACATCCTTGTGATTGGCGATAAATTCCATCTCCTGCAGCGTTGAGACGTGCAGGACGTGCACGCGGGCACCGGTTTCGTGCGCGATCGCGACAAGACGTTGCGTCGCCTTGAGCGCCGCAACCTCATCGCGCCAGACCGGATGCGAACGCGGGTCCCCCTCGACGCGCAGATTCCTGCGCTCACTCAGTCGTGGCTCGTCTTCGGCGTGGAATGACGCACGGCGGCGGATGATCTTCAGGACAGCGCGCAAACCTGCATCGTCGGCCACCAACAGCGAGCCCGTCGAAGAACCCATGAACACCTTGATGCCGGCGCAGCCCGGCAGCCGTTCCAGCTCAGCGAGATGCCGTGTGTTGTCGGCGGTCGCACCCACAAAAAACGCAAAGTCGCAATGCATGCGGTGATGGCCGCGCCTGACCTTATCCGCAAGGGTTTCCGCGTCCACGGTCAGCGGATCGGTGTTGGGCATCTCGAATACGGCGGTGACCCCGCCCATCACTGCCGAAAGCGAGCCGCTCTCCAGGTCTTCCTTGTGGGTCAGCCCGGGCTCGCGAAAATGGACCTGGGTGTCGATCACCCCGGGCAACAGGTGCAACCCGCGGCAATTAATCACCTCGCCGGCGGAAGCCTGCGACAGATCGCCGATGGCAGCGAAACGGCCGGCACGCACGCCGAGGTCACGCAGGCCTTCGCCGTCATGGTTGACGACCGTGCCGCCTTTGAGGATCAGGTCGTAGCTATCGGCCATGCTGGAATGTGTCTAAATGGTCTTGAGCCCTGCCCGACAGCGCTTACGTTCCGGCGAGAGTTCTGGCAAGAGACTATCAAAAGACACCCAAGGAAATCGCATGCAGGTAGCTCTTCTCCCGGATCGCGGCGCGGTCAAGGTTGCAGGTGACGATGCCCGCGGTTTCCTGAACGGGCTTGTGACCAACGACATGGGCAAGGTCGCGCCGGGCAAGCCCCGCTTTGCGGCATTGCTCACGCCCCAGGGAAAAATCATCATCGATTTCATTGTCGCCGAGGCGGCGATCAACGATGGCGGGGGCTTCTTCCTCGATTGCCCACGGGCGCTCGCTTCAGCGCTGGTGGAAAAACTGAATTTCTACAAGCTGCGCGCAAAGGTGATTTGCGAGGATCTGTCGAGCGTACTCGGGGTCATGGCGATCTGGGACGGCACCGCCGAAAGCGAATATGGCCTGAGTTATCCCGACCCGCGGCTGCCGGCGCTCGGTTCGCGTATGATGCTGCCGCCGCATCTTGCCGAGGAAGCCGCCGCCGATCTCGGCGGCATGCTGGTCGGCGCAGACGCCTATGAGGCTCACCGTATCGCGCTCGGTGTTCCGCGCGGCGGCCTCGATTTCATTTATGGCGATACGTTTTCGCACGAAGCGGATATGGATCAGCTCAACGGCGTCGATTTCGGCAAGGGCTGCTATGTCGGTCAGGAGGTCGTATCCCGCGTGGAGCATCGTGCCAGCGCACGCAGTCGCGTCGTGCCGATTGTCTATGACGAATTTGCGCCGAGTTCCGGCCTGCCCGTCATGGCGGGCGACAGGCAGATCGGTACGCTTGGCTCGACCGCCAAAGGCCACGGCCTCGCCCTCATGCGTTTAGACCGGATCCGGGATGCGCTCGCTGCCGGTGCGACCATCGAGGCCGGGGGGATTGCCATTCGGGCCGTAAAGCCAGCCTGGGCGAAGTTCGACTGGCCAGGTGAAGCGAAATCGCCGACATGAGCAAATCGCTCCTCCATCCTGACGGACTGTGTCGCTGTCCCTGGCCGAAAGCGGACCCGCTCTATCTGGCCTATCACGACGAGGAATGGGGCGTGCCGGAATTCGACGATCGTGCGCTCTATGAGAAACTTGTTCTCGACGGTTTCCAGGCCGGCCTTTCGTGGATCACCATCTTGCGCAAGCGAGAGAATTTCCGCCGCGCCTTTGATGACTTTGCGCCGGAAAAAATCGCGCGCTATCCGAAGCGAAAGATCGAATCGTTGATGAAGGATGCCGGCATCGTCCGCAATCGGTCAAAAATCGAGGGAGCGGTCTCGTCAGCACGCGCCTGGCTTGAAATCATGGAGAGTGGGCCGGGATTTTCGAATCTGCTCTGGGATCATCTCGACGGCAAGCCGAAGCTCAACAATTTCCGTACGACCAGGCAGGTGCCCGCAGAGACGGCACTGTCCCAAAAAATATCGAAGGAGCTGATCACACGCGGTTTTAAATTCGTGGGGCCGACCATCGTCTATGCGTTCATGCAGGCCGTCGGCATGGTCAATGACCATCTCGTCACGTGCTATCGGCACGCCGCTTGCGCGAAGCTCGCAAGAAAACCAAGAAAACCAATAAAACCATGAGCCGGGCGCCCAAGAGTGCAAAGGGCGCAAGATCAGCGCCGCGCGCCTGGCAGCGTATGCTCTCCGGTCGCCGGCTCGATTTGCTCGACCCCTCCCCGCTTGATGTGGAACTCGACGACATCGCCCATGGGCTGGCGCGGGTCGCGCGCTGGAATGGGCAAACCCAGGGGGCGCACATCTTTTCCGTTGCGCAGCATGCTCTGCTGGTGGAGGCACTGGCGCGCGCGAAAGTTCCTCGGCTCGACCGCAACGGCCGCCTGGCGGTGTTGCTGCATGATGCACCCGAGTACGTCATCGGCGACATGATCTCGCCGTTCAAGGCAGTGATTGGTGACAGCTACAAGGCGGTCGAAAAGCGGCTCCTTGCCGCAATCCATTTGCGATTCGGCCTTCCAGCGAAGCTGCCGGAAAGCCTGCAGAACCTGATCAAGGCTGCCGACCGCAGTGCCGCCTATCTCGAGGCCACGCGGCTCGCCGGCTTTGCCGATGAGGAGGCGCGGAAATTCTTCGGCCCGCCGCCGAAATTCTCCGCCACGCTTGAACGCGACTATCTCAGCCCATGGCCTGCCGGGTCCGCACAAGCGCGCTTCCGCGAGCGCTTCGAAAAACTTCTGCGCGCCTGAGGCTTTTCATTGCGGCATCAAGGTCATACATAAGCAACAGGAATCACCGTATATTTTGCAAATGATTCACGTCTGCTCCCTGTCCCGCCTCCACGCTACGGTCGATGAGACCGGAGCCCGCCATATCGTCACGTTGCTGCGGGTTGTCGACCGCGTGCAGCGACCGGGCCATATTGCGCCTGAAAACCACCTGGTGCTTGCGGTCGACGACATAACGATGCCGATGGACGGTTATACCGCGCCGGCACATGAGCACGTGCAGCGGCTGATCGATTTTGTCAGCGCGTGGGATCGCAAGGATCCGATGGTGATCCACTGCTTCGCCGGAATCAGCCGGTCAACCGCCGGCGCTTATGTGGCGGCCTGCGCTCTCAATCCGAAACGCGACGAGATGCAAATTGCCTGGGACATTCGCCGCGCGTCGCGTACCGCGCAGCCGAACTCGCGGATCGTCTCGATCGCCGACCGCCTGCTAAAGCGGGACGGCCGCATGATACAGGCGATCGACGCCATCGGTCTTGGTGACGCGGCAGCCGAAGGTCATCCGTTCCGGCTCGATATTGCGTGAGGTCAGCCGGCGGCGGCGATTGCGCCGGTGCCGTGCGTCGGATATTCGGCCGATCCGTTGTAGCGATTGTGAAAATTTTTAATGAGTGCCGCCTCCGCCATGAAAAGCTGGTTCTTGAAGCGAACCGCCTTCGCTGAAGGATAGGCGTCGCGGCGCGCCAACAGCGTCAAGCAGTCGATCAGATGATCGCAGCCCCAATTGATGATCTCCTGGACGAGAACCGCCCCGTCAGCGCGCTTGACGAGATCGGCAACGATGTCGGCCGAGACCGTCATCGCACGGCCATGCGGAGCGCCAATTGTATTTCCGTAGGCGAGAAGATTTGAGTGATGAAGAAACGCGACACCATTGGACGACAGCTTGCACAAAATTTGCGGAATATAGGACGCCAAAACGTCGTGCTCGCCATGGACCAGCGAATCGAATGAGAAAACGAGATCGAACTCTCCATCTGGGACTGCGTCCAGGGAGAACCCGTCGTTGGAAATGAATTGCGCGTGCCCTGCTGTGGCAAATATTTTGCGGCAGGCATCAACGCATTTGGCCGACAAATCGACACCGACGAATTCATCGCATGCGGGGATCAGAAATTTGGTCCATCGCCCAAATCCGGGTGCGATTTCCAGTATCCGTCGTGCCGGCAGGAAACGATGCAGTCTTGGAAAGATGGAGCCAAACCACTGCGCTTCGCTGCTGCCCCAAGTCTCGCTCCACTCCTCACCGCCGGCCTCCCAGCCGTAGGTCGAGCCCCACACCGTCTTGTTCCAGTTTAAATCCGGCACGTGAGCTCCGATCAGCACGTCTTGCCAATCCGCAGGCATAAAGGCCTAGCCACGCAGCTGATTCGGAGCAAGCAAGGGCTCGGGAGCGACAAGAAGACCAAGAGGGCACTTGACCAGCCTCTTCCCAGCAAATTCACTGTGACGACAAGACCATGCATGGATACCGTAACGAAACGGGGGCGTTGTGAGCAGCAAGACCTACGGCGTCGTCGCGCCCGATGTTCTCAAATCCTACGACGGCCTTGGCTTCCTGAAAGCAATCATCGCCGGCACGGTGCCGAATCCGCCGATCAGCGGGCTCGTGGGCTTTCACCTGGTTGAAGCCGAACAAGGACGCGCCGTATTCGAGGGTGTGCCGGAATTCCACCACTACAATCCGATCGGCACGGTGCATGGCGGCTTCGCTGCGACGTTGCTCGACTCCGCGCTTGGCTGCGCGATTTTTTCTACAATTGCCAAGGGCGATGCCTGGACGACGCTCGAACTCAAATTCAATTTTGTACGCCCGCTCACCAAGGACACGGGGCCGGTGCGTGCAGAGGGCCGCATCGTGCATCGCGGCCGCACGGTGGCAACTTCAGAAGGCGATCTCAAGGATCGCGCAGGCAAGCTTTATGCGCACGCCACGACAACGTGCATGATCTTCCCCGCGAAGGACTGAAGGTCAGTTATTGTTGCTGTCGGCCGCGAGCGACGGACGCAGGCCAACCGGTTGAGCCGCAGCCCCACGATGAGCCACAATTGTTCGACCGTTATGCCGGGTGAATTCGCAATACGCGAAACCCAGACCCGAAATCGAACCGCGGAAGCTGACGTCGCTTATGCGTTCGAGGTTAAAGCAGGGCTGGAACAACATCCCCCGCATCGAGGCGCAAACGGCCTCACCCTTCACCTGGAGCGTATTGGCCGGCAGATGCGCGTAGCGCACGGGACCAGCGCCCTGGACCTGAAGTGTGCCAGCGATCGAGCCGTCCGCATTGACACGGCCCTGCCCGCGCGTTCCTTCAAAACAGGTGTAGTTGAACATCTTGCCGATGATGAACCGGCGGGCCTCATCGGCGCTCATCTCGCCGGCAAATGCCGGCAGTGCGGCCAAAAGGCCGATCGTCAATGCAAACCCACGTACCATCGCCGGTACTCCCCGTACTCTGACCTGCGCAACAGACTACTGCACATTCGGCCCAATTTTAGGCCTAACAAATTATGCACCGTTTCCGTCGACAAACCCTGAACGCGTTTACCCAACCTTGACCACGATCCGGCCGCGTACCTGGCCGGATAGAATTTCGGGAGCCACCCCAAATACATCCGAAAGGCCTATTTCGCGGCTGATCGTGGCCAGTTTTTGGCGATTCAGGTCGGTTTCCAGGGCTTTCCAGGCTTCCCGGCGCCGTCCTATAGGACACATGACGGAATCGATGCCGTAAAGACACACCGCACGCAGAATGAAAGGCGCGACCGCGCCCGGCAAATCCATACCACCGGCAAGGCCGCAGGCCGCCACCGCTCCACCATAACGGGTCATCGACAGCAGGTTCGCAAGGGTGGTGGAGCCCACCGCATCGATCGCGCCTGCCCAGCGCTCCTTCGCAAGTGGCCTGGCAGGTCCTGCGAACTCCTTGCGATCAATAATCTCGGTGGCCCCCAACCCTTTCAGATAGTCAGCCTCCTGCGGGCGGCCCGTGACCGCATGCACCGCGAAACCGCGGTGGGCGAGAATCGCGATCGCGACCGACCCGACCCCGCCGGCGGCACCGGTCACCGCGATCGGCCCGCTTGCGGGCGTGAGACCGTGCCGCTGCAACGCGAGGACCGCCAGCATCGCCGTATAGCCAGCGGTACCGATCGCCATCGCCTCCTGTGCGCTCATCGTCTTGGGCAGCGGTACCAGCCAATCACCTTTCACCCGCGCCTTTTCAGCGTAGGCGCCGAGATGGGTTTCGCCGCAGCCCCAACCGTTGAGGATGACTTTGTCGCCAGGCTTCCAGTCGGCATGCGTGGATGATTCAACTGTGCCGGCGAAGTCGATACCGGCAATCATCGGAAACCGGCGCACGACGGGCGCCTTGCCTGTGACCGCGAGTGCGTCCTTGTAGTTAAGCGTGGAGTATTCGACACGGACGGTCACGTCGCCGTCCATCAGGTTCGCTTCGTCGAACTCAGTGAGTGCGGCCTTGGTTCCGCCGTCCGTTTTCTCGATGACGATCGCCTTGAATGCCGCCACGCTACCCAACTCCTCGTCATGGCCGGCCTCGTACCGGCAACCCACATCTTGATTACCGGTACAGTTCTAAAGACGTGGATGCCCGGGACAAGCCCGGGCATGACAATTTTTACCAGCTGGATGCCCGCCTCAGGCGGGCGCCATTGCGGGACGCGCGACCGGTTTCTCGACGATGGGCAGGTTGATAATTGCCGACATCACACCAAAGAACACGGATAGCCACCAAACAGGGTTGTAGGAGCCGAAAGTGTCAAACACATAGCCGCCCAGCAACACGCCGAGGAAGCCTCCGACCTGATGGCTGAAAAACGCGAAGCCAAACAGCATGGCAAGCCAGCGAGTGCCGAACATCAAGGCGACAAGCGCTGAGGTTGGCGGCACCGTCGAGAGCCACAGCAGACCGGTGACGGCGCCGAAAATCAGGGTTGTGACCGGACTTGCCGGCAACGAAATGAATACGACGATCGAGAGCGCGCGCGCAAAATAGATCGTCGAGAGGATGTAGCGCTTCGGCATGCGGTTTCCGAGATAGCCGGAGCCCAATGACCCGATGATGTTGAACAGTCCGATAGTGGCCAGTGTCCAACCGCCGATCTGGGCGGAAAGGCCGCGATCGATCAGATAAGACGGCAAATGCACGGTCACGAACGCGAGCTGGAAGCCGCAGGTAAAGAAGCCGAGCACAAGCAGAACGTAACTGCGGTGGCCGAAGGCTTCGACCAAAGCATGTTGGTAGGATTGCGGCGGCCGCGCTGCTACCGGCGAGGCGGTGTTGGCGCGCGGTGTCGCGAGCGCAATTGCCAGCGGGACTATCAGCATCGTAACGCCGGCAAAGATCATCAACGCGGTCTGCCAGCCAAATTTATCCATCAGCGCCACGCCAATCGGCGAATAGAGAAACTGGCCGAACGAACCGGCAGCCGTGCCGGCACCGAAAGCAAGCGAGCGCCATTGTTCTGGCAGCAGCTTACCGAAAGCACCGATCACGAGGTTGAACGAGCAGCCGGACAGTCCGAGTCCGATCAGCACGCCGGCGGAGAGATCGAGCGAGCTGGGTGTGGTGGCGCGTGCCATTAACGCAAGGCCGAGCGCATAAAACACCGCGCCGGCGATGATCACGCGATTGGCGCCGAAACGATCGGCGACGCCGCCGGCGAATGGTTGTCCGATACCCCAGAGCAAATTCTGGATGGCGAATGCGACCGAAAATACTTCGCGGCCCCAGTGGAATTCCTGGGAGATTGGCGTCAGGAAAAAGCCCAACGAAGATCGCGGCCCAAAAGCGAGCATCGCGATCAGGCAACCGCTGATGACAACCACGGCCGGCGTGCGCCACCCGACCGAGGCTGGCCTGTCAGTCGTCGCTTGTATGGTCATTGCAACAAGTCTCCGGCGCGATACGCCCGGGAACATATAGGGTTGAGAAGAGCCACCCCAAACGAATATTCGTGATCCGGAGCATTTGCGCGACGTATGACTCCGCCTATTTGCGGGCGTTCTGGCGAAGTGACGCTTGCCCTTCCTCTGATTTAAGCCACTCAAGACTATGACTTACGGGCCCTTTTGCTTCCTCGGCAGCGGCCTCCTTTTCGGTCGCGGTCGCGTCGCCCCAAGTCGGTTCATCTTCGCCGTCGCCCCATGCGCGTGGGCGATAGAAGGTATGCACGCCGAGCTTATAGACCCTCTTCATCTCGTTGACCCAATCGGGGTGCACCCAATAGGCGTGATAGTGAGTCGATTTCGACACTTCAGGCATCCACAATCTGCCGTCGAGCATGTCACGGGCGATACGTTTGGCGCGCTCCCAGGCGTCGGGTTCCGTGACGATGTCGGGGATGCCATCGCAGGCAAACGTAAACTGACACGACAGATGCCGGTGTGCATTCTGGTACACCACGCCACAGACATCGTTCGGATAGAATGGCGAGAACACCCGGTTCATAACCACTTGCGCCACGGCGATTTGTCCGCGCACAGACTCACCACGCGCTTCGAAGTAAACCGCGTTGGCGAGACATTTTTCGGCCTTTGCACGTCCTGCGCCTGTGAGTGCCAGTCGTTCGGCGGGAGATCGAGGCCGTTGGTCGACGCCGGTAACCTCGCCCTTGCTGGCAATGCTTTCACCTCCCCTGCCTTCACCGTCTGGTGACGCCGGGCCAAGCGCCGACTGTTTGATATCGGGATCGCCGTGCGAGGCCAGCACCACTGGCGCTTCACCCGGCGCCCATGGCGCAATTGCCTCCCGGCCGCCTGCCATCGAGTCAACACCGAAGAAAAGCTGCGTCGCCTCTTTGCCGGTGGCCTTTGAAGGCGCGGCGGGAGTCAGATTCGCAGGCGGGATGTCGGCATAAGGCAAATCGACGTCCGGGGCCGGCGCCTTTTCCTCCGGAACAGCCACGAATTCGTACTGCGAATACGAATCGAAGCGAGCGGCAGCAGTTTCATCCTTCTTCGGCGTAACGCCGGACTCCGTTTCCGGAGCAGGCTCAATCGCCGGTAGCGCCGGCATTGGTTCGCGTGGCCGCGCGATCAGCGAGTCCCGCTTGGCATGCCGGTTCGCCTTGGGGAACTGCAATGGTGCGCTTGCATCGCCGAGCGGCTGCTTGCCGATCGAACCCGTGATGTCGGCCGGATCGAAGTTGGCGAGCGCATAGATCGGCGGATGTGGAATTGTAGTGCCTACCGGATTCGGCAGGCTGAACGTCGCCGCATGAATAGTGCCGAACGGAGAGGCGATCAGATGCTGTTGCCAGCGTTTGGCGACCCCCGACTGACGGGCGAGCAAGGCGCCGAGATCCTGAAACGCGGTCCTCTCGGCAGGCACTATGAGCAGCGCCGCTGCAATGGCGGTCGATGCGGCTTTTCTCCGCCGCCGACGCCCAAGCGAAACTGCTACCCGTTCGCTCAACGCCACACCGCAACGCCCTGCGACCGCCCCGCCGCCGGGTGGCGACAATGCGACAGATTTTTTTATGGCCCGATTAACCTTGCGAAGGTGTTAACGTCGGCTGGGCGCGCAGGCGCCAGATGCGGCTCCAGGGCGCGCCCTTTGCCCGCCAGCCGGCGTATCAGGCAAATCCATCAATTGGCCGCCTGTTTTTCACAGCCGGGAACCGGAAACAAAAATTAACTATATCGCAAGCGCTGCTGGCCAATATTGCACGCAAATTTTTTTCACGGGCCGGCATGTTCGCTTCCATCCTGCCATCGACAATTGCCGGACAAGCCACACTGCTTTTCGGCTTGTGCTTCGCAGCTTTTGCCGTGCTGTGCCTTCTCTATCGTCGCCTTCACGCGCAAAATCGCAGGCTTTCCACTGCGCTCAATAACATGTCGCAGGGCCTGAACATGTTTGACGCGCAGGGCCGCATCATCTTGCTCAACACGCGTTATCTGCAGATGTACAAGCTCGCGCCCGAGATCGTGAAACCAGGTTGCACGCTTAAGCGTCTGATCACGTACCGGAAAGAGACCGGCTTGTTCGCTGGCGACGTAGACAGCTACGTCCAGAAAATTCTCGATGCGATGGCGCAGGGCAAAAGCCAGGAGCACTACGTTGAGGCAAGCGATGGCCGTATCGTGCTCGCCAAGAATGAGCCCCTGCCGGGCGGCGGGTGGGTCTCCACTCATGAGGACGTCACCGAACAGCGTCATGCCGAGCAGGAGCGCCTGGCCATTCGCGACCAGGAAAAGCGGCGCGCGACAATCGACTCCGCCATCAATTCATTCCGCCCGACGATCGAGAAGTTGCTGTCCACCGTAAGCGCCAGCGCTACAGCGATGCGATCGACCGCAAGCGAGCTGTTCGGCTCCTCCGAGCAGACTTCGCAACGCGCCGAGAGCGCCGTGCATGCCTTTCATGAAGCTTCGGTCAACGTGGAGACCGCGGCAGTAGCCGCCGACGAGCTATCCCGTTCGATCAGCGAGATCAGTCGTCAGCTGACGCACACCACCAACGTCGTCGGCCTCGCGACCAACGAAGCGCGGTCCACCGACGGCGAAATCGGCGGCCTGGCGGACGGCGCGCAGAAAATCGGCGATGTGGTCAAACTGATCCGCAATATTGCGGGACAGACGAACCTGCTGGCGCTCAATGCTACGATAGAAGCTGCGCGCGCGGGCGAGGCCGGCAAGGGCTTCGCGGTCGTTGCTTCCGAGGTGAAATCGCTGGCGGTGCAAACTGCCAAGGCGACCGAGGACATCGCCAGCCACATTCTGGCCGTGCAGGACTCGACCGCGGGTGCAGTGGAAGCCATCCGCCAGATCGCCACACGAATGCGTGAGATCAATGAAAATACTTCGGCGGTGGCCGCATCCGTAGAACAGCAAAATTCGGCGACCAGCGAGATTTCCCGCAATGTCGCAAGCGCGGCCGAGGGTACCGGGCATGTGGTATCCGTGCTTGGCGACGTCGCCGGCGCGGCAACGCAGACGCGGGCATCGGCAGAAGTGGTGCGCGATGCGTCCGAAGCGGTCGACCACGCCGTGTCCGACCTTCGGATTGAGGTCGAAGACTTCCTCGGCAAAGTAGCGGTGTAACGCCGATCAGGCCTGGCTGGCCGCTGCTTTTCCCAAAGCAGCTTGCGCAGCGGCAAGGCGCGCGATCGGAACGCGGAAGGGCGAGCAGGATACGTAGTCGAGATTGGTTTCGTGGCAGAAGGCGACCGACGCAGGATCGCCACCATGCTCGCCGCAAATTCCGACCTTCAGCTTCGGGCGAACCTTGCGGCCTCGATCCACACCTATTTTGACCAATTCGCCAACGCCTTGCTGATCAATCGAGATGAACGGGTCGGCGGGAAGTATGCCGCGCGCGGTATAGGCTCCGAGGAAGCTCGCCGCGTCATCGCGCGAAATACCGAACGTGGTTTGGGTCAGATCGTTGGTGCCGAATGAAAAGAATTCAGCGCTTTGCGCGATTTCGCCAGCCATCAAGGACGCACGTGGCAGCTCGATCATCGTGCCAACCTGGTAACTGACTTTGGCGCCCTTTTCCTTGGTGACCGCTTCCGCCATCGCGTCGATACGGGCCTTGACCAGGTCGAACTCAGCCTTGGTGGCGATCAACGGCACCATGACTTCCGGGACCACCGGCTTGCCGGTACGTTTGCCGACCTCAAGCGCAGCCTCGAAAATGGCGCGCGCCTGCATCTCGGCGATCTCCGGATAGACAATCGCGATACGGCAGCCGCGGAATCCCAACATCGGATTGAATTCCGACAGCTCGTTTGCGCGCGCCGCAAGTTTTTTCGGATCGGTGCGCATCGCGGCGGCGACCTCGGCAATCTCTTTCTCGCCGTGCGGCAGGAACTCGTGCAGCGGCGGGTCAAGGAGGCGGATGGTCACCGGCCGGCCGGCCATGATCTCGAACAATTCGACAAAGTCGGCTCGTTGCATGGGTAGAAGCCTGGCAATCGCCGAGCGGCGCGACTTCTCGTCGTCGGCAAGGATCATTTCGCGCACCGCCTGAATGCGCCCCTCCTCGAAGAACATGTGCTCGGTGCGGCAAAGCCCGATGCCCTCGGCGCCGAAACGAACGGCGGCCTTCGCATCGGCCGGCGTATCGGCGTTGGCGCGTACGCCAAGGCGGCGTACCTTGTCAGCCCAGCCGATCAGGGTCGCGAATTCACCCGATAGCTGCGGCTCGATCATGTCGACTTTGCCGGCCAGCACCTGTCCGGTCGAGCCGTCGACGGTAATGTGGTCGCCTTTTTTGAACGTCTGGCCGCCCGCGGACATTGTGCCCGCAGCGTAATCGACGCGAAGCGAACCCGCGCCCGAAACGCAGGGCTTGCCCATGCCGCGCGCCACCACAGCGGCGTGGGACGTCATGCCGCCGCGGGTGGTCAGGATGCCTTCCGCCGCATGCATGCCGTGGATGTCTTCGGGCGACGTTTCCACGCGCACCAGCACAACCTTTTTTCCGTCGGATTTGAGCTGTGCCGCTTCATCGGACGAAAAAACGATCTCGCCGCTGGCGGCGCCCGGTGAAGCCGGCAGCCCTGTGGCAATGACGCGTCGATGTGCGCGCGGATCAATGGTCGGATGCAGCAATTGATCGAGCGAGAGTGGATCAACGCGCAGCACCGCGTCGTTCCTGGAAATCAGACCTTCGTTGGCGAGTTCGACCGCGATACGCAACGCCGCTTTTGCGGTACGCTTGCCGGAGCGGGTCTGCAACATCCACAACTTGCCTTGCTCGACCGTGAACTCAAGGTCCTGCATGTCCCGGTAATGGCGCTCAAGAACATTATAGATGCGCTTGAGCTCGCCGTATGCCTTGGGCAGCGTGTATTCCATCGAGGGTTTGTCCGAGCCCGCTTCCTTGCGCGCCGCCTCGCTGATCTCCTGTGGCGTACGGATGCCGGCGACAACATCCTCGCCCTGCGCGTTGATCAGAAATTCGCCGTAAAGTTTTTTCTCACCGGTCGACGGATTTCGCGTGAAAGCGACCCCCGTTGCGGAGGTGTCGCCCATATTTCCGAACACCATGGCCTGGACGTTTACCGCCGTACCCCAGTTCTCCGGAATGTTGTGTAGCCTGCGATATGTGATCGCGCGCTGGTTCATCCAGGACCCGAACACAGCTCCGATCGCACCCCAAAGCTGCTGGTGCGGATTTTGCGGAAAATCCTGGCGCAGCTCCTCCTTCACACGTTTCTTGTAACGCACAACCAGTTCGGCCCAGTCGTCGGCGGAAAGGTCCGTGTCGAGACTGTAGCCCTGGCGCTCCTTGTGGTGATCGAGCAATTCCTCGAAATGCTCATGGCCGACACCGAGGACCACATCCGAATACATCGTGATAAACCGGCGGTAGCTGTCGTAGGCAAAGCGCCGGTCGCCGGACTTCTTTGCGATCGTCTCAACGGTTTCATCGTTGAGACCAAGATTGAGCACGGTGTCCATCATGCCGGGCATCGACGCGCGCGCCCCCGATCGCACCGAAACCAGCAACGGATTGGATTTATCCCCGAATGTCCTGCCGGTGATGCGGCCGACTTGTGCGAGCGCCCTCTCCACCTGGGCGCACAAGTCCTTCGGATACTCCTTGTTGTGCCCGTAATAATAAGTGCAGACGTCGGTGGTGATCGTGAAGCCGGGCGGGACCGGCAATCCCAGGTTGGCCATTTCGGCAAGTCCGGCGCCCTTGCCGCCCAACAGATCACGCATGGCGGCCTTGCCCTCGGCGCGGCCGTCGCCAAAGCTATAGACCCACTTGCTCTTACCTTTACCCCTACCCTTGCCCCCGGATGGGCCGGCCGCCGCCTTCGGCTTGGCTCGGGAAGCCTTGCGTACCGGCCGTTTTTTGCGCTTTGCGCTGACGCGCGGATGTTTTCTTTTGGCCATTGGTCAAGCAAGGTTGGTGGGACGACGGCCCTTAAAAGCACCGTCGAATAGCCCGGCGCAAGTCCGGAATTTCGGTCAGCGGAAAAGTCCGAGTCCCAGCAGGCCGATAATGATCAGGTAGACGGCGACTATGAAGTTTAGCAGGCGCGGGATGACGAGAATAAGAATGCCGGCGATAAGCGCGATAACGGGCTGCAGGTGCGCGATACCAATAGACATGATGGACTCCCCAGTTGGCTGGCAATCGAACAAAACGACGAAACAGGCGTAGCAGTTCCCCCACCAGCAGAACTTTGACGCGTTATCCTGAAGTGCCCATCAGACGATGGTTATCCCTCGATTTTCGAGAAATCCGCGACGGCGCCCGTCGCTTCTCGTATTTCGTTGAGCAGCTTGAGCCGGTTTTCTCTCAGTGACTTGTCGTCGACATTGACGGTGACCTTGTCGAAGAATGCATCGACGCGGGGTCGTAGCTTGGCCATGGCACGCATGGCCGCCGCAAAATCTTCCTTGCCGACGGCGGCGGAGGCCTCTTTCTTGACGGCGTCGATTGCTTCCGCCAAGGCCTTCTCTTCGGGTAGTTGATAACGCTTTACGTCCGGCGCGTCCGTATATTCGCGCTTGTCCTTTTTTTCCTCGATGCGAATGATGTTGGTCGCGCGCTTGTAACCGGCGAGCAGGTTTTTGCCGTCATCACTGTCGAGAAACTTTGCGAGCGCTTCGACGCGACGGACGACCATCAGCAAATCATCCTGACCGGAAAGCGAAAAGACTGCGTCCACCAGATCATGGCGCGCCCCTTGCTCGCGCAGTTGCACTTTCAGACGATCGGCGAAGAACGACAGCAGGTCGCTGCCAGCCGAGAATTTCTTGGATGCCTTCAGGAATACGTCCTTGAGCGGTACTCGCAATTTATTGTCAATCGCGATCCTGATCACGCCCAAAGCCGCGCGGCGCAATGCATAAGGGTCCTTACTTCCCGTCGCCTTCTCATCGACCGCCCAAAAGCCAACCAGCGTGTCGATCTTGTCGGCGAGTGCAACAGCAATCGACACAGGATCCGCCGGAACGAGATCGTCGGGGCCTTTCGGCTTGTAGTGGTCCTCGCACGCGTGTGCGACCGCCTCGTCTTCGTCCTGCGCCTCGGCGTAATAGCGGCCCATCAGGCCTTGCAGTTCGGGGAATTCGCCGACCACTTCGGTTAACAAGTCCGTCTTGCAAAGCTGCGCGGCGCGCTCGGCTTTCGCCACGTCGGCACCCACAAGAGGCGCCAGCTGGCCCGCAAGCGCCGTTATGCGCGCAATACGTTCGGCCTGCGTGCCGAGCTTTTCGTGGAATACGATTTGCTCAAATTTTGGAAGCCGGTCTTCCAGCCGCGTCTTCAGATCGGTCTCGTAGAAGAATTTGGCATCGGACAGCCGCGCACGGATCACCCGTTCGTTGCCGGCGATGATCGCCTTGCCGCCATCGATCGCCTCTTCGTTAGCGACCAGAATGAATTTGTTGACGAGCTTCGCCGTTTGCGGATCGCGCAGCACGAAGCACTTCTGGTTGTTGCGGATGGTCGCGCGGATGACCTCCTCCGGAATCGACAGGAAAGCCTGTTCAAAGCTGCCCATCAGCGTCACCGGCCACTCGACAAGGCCAGCGACCTCGGCCAGCAAGCCCTCGTCTTCCACCAGCTCGTAGCCCTGTGCGAAAGCGAGATTCTTCGCGTCGGTGAGAGTTATGTCGGCGCGCCGCGCCGGATCGAGCACCACTTTGGCTTTTTCGAGTTTTGCGACGTAGTCGTCAAAGCGCTTCACCTTGAACGGCGCGGGCGCCATGAAGCGATGACCTCGTGTCTCGTCGCCGGCCTTGATGCCATGGATGTCGAGCGGCACGATTTCCGGATCTTCTGTCTCTGGACCAAACGTAGCAACGATAGAATGAAGCGGTCGCACCCACGACAAGGAGCCCGGGCTCGCGGATTGAGGACCCCAACGCATTGATTTTGGCCAAGGGAAGGCTGCGATCGTGGCGTGCAAAACATCCTTGATGACGTCTATTGCGTCCCGACCCGACCTATCGATGACGGCGACATAAAAATCGCCTTTCTTGTCGGGCTGCACCTTCGCTTCGCTGATCGATTTCAAGCCGGCCGCTTTCAGGAAGCCGGCAACAGCATTTTCAGGCGCGCCGACGCGCGGGCCTTTTTTCTCTTCCTTGATGTCGGGCTGCCGCGCCGGGATGCCATACACCGCCAACGTCAATCGTTGCGGTGTGACGAAAGCCTTGGCGCCCTCATAGACGAGGCCTGCCTCCACAAGCCGGTCGGTAACGAGCTTGCGCAGATCCTCGGCCGCGCGCATCTGCATGCGCGCCGGGATTTCCTCAGACAGTAATTCAAGCAGGAGGTCAGGCATCGCGGGTTCAAGGAGAACAGATAGATGCGGTCGGACTAGCAGGGCATGCGGGACTTGTCACCTTGTGGGCCGCGATTGGCTCGCCGCCGCCGATATCCGGCTCGCTCACCCCGCTCCCCCGCCCTCCGTCTTGAGCCAGGCCGCGCCGCAAGCTTTCGCCAATTCGCGCACGCGCAAAATATAGCTCTGCCGTTCGGTAACCGAGATCACCCCGCGCGCATCCAAAAGATTGAATACGTGACTTGCCTTGATGCACTGGTCATAGGCCGGCAGCGCCATCAGATGACGTTCCTTCTTGCCGTTCGCCCAACCGGCCGCGAGATATTTCTGACAGGCGGCCTCTGCCATCTTGAATTGCTCGAACAGCATCGCAGTGTCGGCAAACTCGAAATTGTGCCGGGAGTATTCCTGCTCCGCCTGCAGGAAGACGTCACCATAGGTGACCTTCTTCTCGTCGGTGCGGCCATTGAAGTTGAGCGCGTACACATTGTCGACGCCCTGCACATACATCGCCAGTCGCTCGAGGCCGTATGTCAGTTCCCCCGCGACAGGCGCGCATTCAAATCCGGCGACCTGCTGAAAATAAGTGAACTGTGACACCTCCATGCCGTCACACCAGCACTCCCAGCCCAGCCCCCAGGCACCGAGCGTTGGGCTTTCCCAATCGTCTTCGACAAAGCGAATGTCGTGGACCTTGGGATCGATGCCGATTGCCTGGAGCGATTTGAGATAGAGATCCTGAATGTCCGGCGGTGAGGGCTTCAGGATGACCTGGAATTGGTAGTAGTGCTGCAGCCGGTTGGGGTTTTCGCCATAGCGTCCGTCCTTCGGACGGCGCGAGGGCTGCACATAGGCCGCGTTCCACGGCTTCGGTCCGAGCGCGCGCAGCGTCGTGGCCGGGTGGAAAGTCCCCGCCCCCACCTCCATGTCGTAAGGCTGCAGAACGACGCAGCCCCAATTCGCCCAGTATTGTTGCAGCGCAAGGATAAGTCCCTGGAATGACCGTGATGGGTCCAGGTTGCCTTGATGCGTATGTGCGCTGGCACGAAGGTCGGCTTCAGCCATCGGATGGAAACTGATTCTTAAGCACGGGAATAGATTCGACCCTAGAGGCGGCTCCAATGAGGGTCAAGTCGAGGTCCATTTACACAGTGTTGAACGGCGGCTGTTACCCAGACCAACTGAGACGAAAAAGGCACGGTCGCGTGGGGGAATGCCGATGCTCGCTTTTCAAGTCATTGGGTGGGTGCTGATCTTGCTGTTCTTCGGAGCGATGATCGGCAGTCATCAACGCGTGCCGCATCGTTAGGATCGGCCACACGCTCTCTTATAGTTAAATTTTTAAAGCCGGTATTCGCCGGTCGCCGGATCGCGACGCAGAGTTGGGCGATTTTCGGCATCGGTGATTTTCGCCTTCACGCGCCTGGCGTTCTCAAGCTCTTCGTTGATCCGGCGCGCTTCCTTGATCGCCCAATGCACAACCATGGCGCCGCCCAGCGCGGCGAGCGACCACTTCAGGAGCGGCGAAAGCAAAAACGACGGCATAGGTAGCTCCGATTAAACAACGGCAGCGAGAGTCGGTTGCGAAGGCGGCATTTTCGGGGCGGATCGCATTTTGCGCAAGTATGCCGCAGACCAAACCACAACGGGCTTCAACTATTGGGTTTTCGGTGGTTGGACTAAAGTTAACCGGGGGGTAGTTTATCGAGCGCCGCAACGGCCATCGGCATGAATGGCCGGCCGGCCTGTGGAGGAGCCAGAGGAACCATGAGCCGCCCTGTAAAGGCCCATTGGGCCGTTTTGACGCTGATTGCCGCCATCCTTGCACTGCCACTGTTGCTGGCTTCGCCGAGCGCTGCGGCAGATGCCTGGCCGAACCGGCCGGTGCGGCTCATCGTAACGCTCGGCCCGGGCAGCGGCGTCGACATCGGCGCGAGGCTGTTTGCAGACAAGTTGTCAGAACGTTGGGGGCAACCTGTCATCGTGGAAAATCGCCCGGGCGGCGATGGCATGGTCGCCATCACCGGCTTCCTGAGCGCGCATGATGATCACATCCTGCTGGTGTCACCGGTGAGTTCGTTCACCGCGCACCCTTATTTCCACGACAAGCTTCCTTATGATCCACGCGACCTCATCCCGATCGCTCGTATTTCAAAGACCGTTGTCGCAGTCAGCGTCCCGGCTTCACTGAAGGTCAATTCGCTGAAAGAGCTGGAGGCACTGGCGCGGGCGAAGCCCGACCAATTGAACTGGACGACCGCAACGGGCTTTACCGATTTTGTGTTTGCCGGATATTTGCACACGGTCGGGCTCAAGATGGCCAAAGTGCCTTACAAGAATCCGGCCGGGGCCGTCACCGATCTCGCGGCGGGAACAATCCAGGTTTACATGCCGGCCTATGCGATCGTGCGTCCGCAGGTGGAAGCAGGGACAGTCAAAGTGCTCGCGGTTACCAACCGTGAGCGCGCTCCGGCTCTTCCCGACATCCCGACCGCGGTCGAAGCAGGCTATCCGTCACTCGAATTCGATGGACTGGTCGGGCTGTTTGGGCCACCCGGAATTGCCGATGATGTGCGCAACAAGATCGCTGATGATATCCGCACGGTCGCTGCCGACCCTGAACTCGTCAAGCGATTGACCGCAACCGGACAGATCGTCAGCCCCGGCAATGCCACCGAATTCGCCGCGTCGATCGCACAGCAGCGCGAGCAGGTGGCCGCAGTTGCAAAATTATTCGGCAACAAGCCGGTGCAGTGAGCGGAGAAATTTACAATCCGTACCGGCCCCACAGTGCACGAATTTCCAGCGCCGAGATGAGATCGTCGGCCAGCCCGGGCTGACGAACAACTGCGTCCATAAGACCAACTCCCGGCAAGCGCCGACCAAACAGGGAGCGCTCGGCCGAAACGAGCGGCGTATGGACCTTCTCTCCAAATCGCTCGCGCAATACCGACCGAAGGTCGCCAATGCGATCGGCAAGCCCGAGTTCGATCGCCTTCTTTGCGGTCCAGAATTCACCAGAGAACAGCGTCTTGTCGGGGCCTTTGAGTTTCGACCCGCGGCGCTCCTTCACCAGTGCTATGAAATGGTCATGGATGTCCTGCTGGATCGCCTTGATTCGTTTTACGTCGTCTGGCTTTTCCGGCAGGAAGGGATCCAGCATCGCCTTGCGGTCACCCGCGGTGTAAAGCCGGCGCTCGATACCGACTTTCTCGATGAGCTCGTGGAAGCCGAAAGAAGCTCCAACAACGCCGATTGATCCGACGATCGAGAACTCGTTGCAGATGATTTCGTCTGCCGCGCAGGCCAGCATGTAACCGCCTGACGCACCGACATCCTCTACGAAAGCCAGCACTGGCAGGTTCTTTTCCTCAGCGAGCTGCCGTATCCGCCGAAAGATCAGATGCGATTGAGACGGCGAGCCGCCTGGGGAATTGATAACCAAAGCCACGGCTCGCGCATGACGCGCGTCAAATGCGCGCTCCAGTGACCGGGCGATAGTGGATAGCAGTAGCCCGGGCCGCAACGGGGTGACAATTCCGATAACGCCTGTGAGGCGCACGACCGGAACCACGGGTATGTCAGTGCGGAACCGGCGCGGCACGAGGCGGGCGCACATGTCGATCATGCGTTTGCCTGGATTCGCCGGCGGTGGGTTTGCTGAAGTGGACATGTCATTCAGATAGGCAGCCAACACCCGTTAAGTCAAAGGCCACGCCTGCTCGTGCTGCCCCGACCCGGAGCGGTAGCCAGATATCACATCGCACCAAATTTCAGCGATCTGCTCTGAAATCGTCCTTTGTTGCCTAATTTTTAACTTTGGAATGCTTTTTGCAATGCTTCAGGTGCCACCTCGAAGTGGGGCTACTCAAGAGGCGGATCGATGGATCCCAAAATCGCACTCCTGTTCATTTTAATCGGCTGTGTTATTGGCCTTTCGCACCTGAGCGACGAAAGTCTGGGGCGTGTGCGGCGCCAGTTGGCCGACGGACGCTGGCGCGAATTTATGCCAAAGCGGCGCAGAGCTTAGGCAGACTCGCAGGAGCCACTAGGGCTCCGCAATTCTCAGCGTTTTTCCTCCGCGTAAAATGGCTTCGGCGGCCTCCGTTGGCCGGCCCTGCTCGTCACTGAGTGCAATGGCAGGATAGGAAAGCTGTGGGCCGCCGCTCGCCTTGGCGGCGCGGACGATCACGCGAATCGCCGGCGCGGTTTCGCGTGGGAGCACGGGAAGCACCGCGATATCGCCGAACAACGGACGTAACGTCTCAAGCACGTCAGCGAGGCCATCCGCTCGCCAAATGAGGGTCAGCATGCCGCGCGGCTGCAAAAGCCATGCAGCTGTGCCAACCCACCGCGCCAGCAATCCGGGCGTACCCACGTGTGCGAGGCGGCGTCGCGGATCGGGCGAGACATTCTGGCGCCGTGAATCGTGGAATGGTGGATTCATCAAGACGCGGTCGACCGTGTCACCGGAAAGTCCGACGGCCTCAAAGGTATCCGGTTTCTCCACGTCGAGTGCGAGCGCTTTCACCCGGTTGTCCAGGCCGTTGAGCCGCGCATTCTCCGCCGCAAGCGCGCACAGCGCCGGATCGATCTCGACGAGGGTCACCGTCAGTCCCGGAACGCGTGCAGCCAAAGCAAGGCCGGCAGCGCCAACGCCCGATCCAAGGTCGATTGCGCGCTCGCCCCCGCGCGCTCCGGTAGCCGCCGCCAGAAGGATCGCGTCGTGGCCGACACGGTGACCGCGCAACGGCTGGCGTATCCGAAGCCTGCCGCCAAGGATGCCGTCTTCGGTCGTCTCGCCCTCAGCTTCCATCTGGACGAAGCTCATGACCGAGCCCGGCGTCTTTCAGAAGACGCCGGGCCTTCAGCTCATGATCCTCCGCAACCAGTACGCGACGTGGCAGGATACCAAGCGAACCTTCCAGGACGCTCATATTCTGGTCGAACACCAGCGATCGAATTCCGGCGCCGTCCAGCAGCGCCACCACCGCCGAAACCAGGACTGCATCGTTTGTACGGATCAGTTCGCGCATGGACCTCTATCCGGTTCAAGCTGCCGGAATTGTGAACGCGGCTGGGGTTGTCCCGGTCATCCAGTCCTGTCTACTGCGGCCGCACAAGATTGGGCTAATTAAGACAATGTAACGCACTTGCCGCATTAACATAGCGTTCCTATGCTCGCTTTTTCCCACTGCCGGAGACAGATTTTGGCCGTCGTCCTTCCATTTGAGAGCCCGAACTCAGCCTCGCTCAATCGACTGGCGGAACTGGTGACACCGGACATGGAGCGCGTCAACACGACGATTCTCGCGCGCACCGGGTCTGAAGTCGCCATGATCCCGGAAGTTGCCAACCACCTGATTTCTTCGGGTGGCAAGCGGCTGCGACCCATGCTCACTTTGGCGATGGCGAGGCTTTGCGGCTATTCCGGTGACGGACACGTGAAGCTCGCCGCAGCGGTTGAATTCATGCATACCGCGACGCTCTTGCACGACGATGTGGTCGACGAAAGCGACATGCGCCGCGGCAAAGTTGCCGCGCGCATGCTGTGGGGTAATGAGGCGAGTGTGCTGGTCGGCGACTTCCTGCTTGGCCAGGCATTCAAGATGATGGTCGAGGTCGGAAATCTGCACGCTCTCGATATTCTATCGTCTGCGGCTGCCGTGATTGCGGAAGGCGAAGTGATGCAACTCGGAACGGCCAAAAACACTGCGACCAACGAAGATGAATATCTCGCGGTCATTCGCGCCAAGACGGCCGAACTGTTCGCGGCCGCCTGTGAAGTGGGACCGGCTCTCGTCGCAAAGGAAAAAGCCGAACTGGCGGCCTGCCGGTCGTTCGGGATGAATCTCGGCATAGCCTTCCAGCTGATAGACGACGCCCTCGACTATGGCGGCAAGTCCGCGAAACTCGGCAAGAATGTCGGCGATGATTTCCGCGAGGGAAAAATTACCCTGCCGGTCGTGTTGTCATTCCGGCGCGGCACTGAAAGTGAACGCGCCTTCTGGAACCGGACGCTTGCTGAGGGCGACATCCGCGACGGTGATCTCGACGAGGCCATCGCCTTGATGGCGAAACATCATTCGATTGAAGACACAGTTGGCCGTGCACGCCATTATGGCGCAATCGCAACCGATGCGCTGGCACTCGTTCCGCCGTCAGAAATGAAGTCGGCGCTGGAGGAAGCCGTCGCATTTTGCATCGGCCGCGTGCACTAGCACCGGCGCTATGGGTAGGCGTAATAGCCCGTCGTGGGATCGCGATACATCTGGAACCGAATATTGAGATCGGGATCCTGACCTATATATTTGCCGTAGGAATATACCGGTGGCGCACAGCCGTTAGGCTGAGGCGCGGGGTGTCCTGGAAGCAGAAAGCTCCACGAAAATTCGTACGGCTTGTCAGGCACGCAGCGCGGTTGATTTTTTTGTTTGTCGCGGGCGAAAGCCGGATCGACGGTGACGACAGCGATCGCCAAAGTCGACAGGATCGACATGAGCAGCCATTTGCATTTCATCGCTCGCTCCACTCGTGGATCGCGGATACTCGTCCGTAAAGCTGGCAAATTCAAGTTACGGCCAGACCCGAACCCAGCGTTGTCGTTTGCACCCACCAGGATTTTCGCTCCCCGAGTCGTTGCGCAGCGGCAGCGGCTTCGGCGGAGGTAGCGAAGAGTGCAAAGCAGGTCGCTCCTGACCCCGACATGCGTGCAAGCTTGATGGCCGGCAAGCGCCGTAGCGCATCCAGAACCTCAGCGACGACCGGTGCGCAGGCGGTCGCCGCAGACGTCAGGTCGTTGCCATCCTGCTTCAAAAACTCGATCAGCGCATCAAACTCGCGCGGTACATCGCGCACGGGATACTCTGTTTGTGCAACTGTCATTCTCGCAAACACATCGCGCGTCGCCAGAGCAACACCGGGGTTGACCAGCACGGCGGGAAGCGCCGGCAAGTCGAGCGGGCGAGACAACACCTCGCCGATACCCCGCATGACGCGCGGCTGCGGGTCGAGGCAAACCGGAACATCGGCGCCTAAGGCGCGCGCAGCAGACATAAGGCGATCGTCATCGATTGCCAGACCGTTGGCGCGAGCGACAAGCCGCAGAGCCGCAGCCGCGTCAGCCGAGCCGCCACCAAGGCCAGCCGCCACAGGCACATTTTTCTCAAGCAGAAACCGTGCAGCCTTCAGCCCCCCTATACGTTCACGTATGGCAGCGAGGGCCTTGAGAACCAGATTGTCGGCAACCGGCCCGCTCTTGCCGGCGAAGGGCCCCGCAACCTCCAGCCCGTCCCTATCGACGTCGCTCAGTGTCAGCGTGTCGCCGACATCAGCGAAGGCCACCAGGCTTTCCAGTTCATGATAGCCGTCGGCGCGGCGGCCACGCACCCGCAATGTCAGATTGACTTTGGCAGGAGCCTTTTCGAACAGCGTCGCGCCCACGCGAAAAAAACCTATCGCTTGCGCATCGGCCGTCAGCCGCCGTCGCCGCTCTTTTTGCCGGCCTTGGCCTGCGACGAGGTTTCATCCGGCAAGCCGGACTTGAGCTTTGCCTCAATTTTCGGAAGCTCTTCAGGCTCGGGCTTGAGATCGCGTGCATGCGCCCACTGGAATCTGGCTTCCAGGACGCGACCGACCCGCCAATACGCATCGCCCAGATGGTCGTTGATGGTCGAATCTTCCGGCTTCAACTCAATTGCGCGCTCGAGTTGCTTGGTCGCCTCTTCGTAATTTCCAACCCTGTAGTAGGCCCAACCAAGGGAATCGACGATATAGCCGTCATCGGGCCGCTGCTGCACGGCCTTCTTGATCATCTCCATGCCTTCATCCAGGTTGATGCCCTGGTCGATCCAGGAATAGCCGAGATAATTCAGGACGTGCGGCTGATCGGGAAATAGCTCGAGTGCCTTCTTGAGGTCTGCCTCGGCATTTGCCCATTGCTTCGAGCGCTCGTAGCAAATTCCGCGGAAATAAAAGACAACCCAATTCGCCTTTTCGGGCTTTGGAACAGTCGCAACGCCTTTGGAATAGACGTTGGCGCAGTCGCCAAACTTCTTGTGGCCACGCAGGACATTCCCGAGCGCCATGATCGCTTCGAGATCATCCGGGTGTTGCTTGATCAAGCCTTCCAAATGCTTCTGGGCCTCCTCGGCCCGGTCGAGGGCGTCGAGATTGGCGGCCATCTGGATGGCTGCATTGCGATGTAACGGCGAACTGGTGGGAACGCGATCATAGATCTTGATCGCCAGTTCCGGCTTCTTGAGCGACTCATAAAGGTCGGCGAGCGACAGCAGCGCCAGCGGGTGGGTCGGGACAAGGAAGAGCGAGAGCTGTAAATAAACCAGACCAAGATCTTCACCGCCCCGGCGGCCGAGGGAAGCGCCAAGGCCGTAAAGCGCTTCTGCGGCTCCCGTTTGAGCGTTCGAAACGAGAGGTGGCAACTTCTCTCCGGCCTTGAGCTTATCCATGGCCTCGACCACGAGAGGGTGGCGCGGCAGGGCTTTGTCGAAGGTCTCGAAAAGCGGCAATGCCTCCTTTGGCGACCGATTGCGCGAAATCCAGCTGCCATAGGCCTGAACGACCCGCAGCGCGGTGGAGTCCAGCTTGTAGGCGTGCTCAAGCCGTTTGCCGGCTTCCTTCTGATTGCCGGCGACGTCATAGATTAGACCCGCGTGCAGTTCCTTGAAAATCGCATACCATTCGGGACCGGCAAGGTGATCGATTGCCGCGACTGCGCCCTTGCTGTCATTCGTGCCAACCGCACTCCAGGCCGAAAGCAGAGTTGCGGTCAGATCGGTAATCGGCCCGCGGATCGACTGCGCCAGGTCGCGGCGCGCGGCGGGGTATTGCTTGCGCTTGAGTGAACTTACGCCGAGGACCAGCCGGGCAACACGATCATTCTTGTCGGCTTGCGCCACCCGCTCGCCGAATTTTACAGCCTCGTCAACGTCGCCATCGACCAGAAAAGACAGAAAGGCGCGGTCCAGCAGCTCGCCATTGTTTGGATCACGCTTGAGTGCCGCCCGATAATAGGAGGCTGCCGAGGCGGCATCGCGCTGCTGTCCAGCGTGACGCGCGGCGAGGTAACTGCCCGAGGCAGTTATGCCGGGAAATTCCAGGGCGCTTGTTTGCTGCGCGGCAAGTTCGATAGGTGCCGCCGCGAGAAAGGCGGCAAGCGCGCTGCCGGCAATGCAGCGGCCGAAGCTCGAAGACGTCACGGGCAATGCTCCAATGAGGCGGCTGGCCGCGAGTCACGCGCGGACCGCCGATGTTACGCCGAGAATGGCCTTTTTGCGCCGCCCCCGCAAGAACGTCTCGCAGTGCGAAGGAAACACCTTGAATAGCCCGATGTGGCGGTATCGTGACGGGACCGCCCGCGCAAGCCACATATTGGGATACTGCTCATTCGGCAACGGTTTCGGCTCCTTCGCCCGGTAGCGGCGACACATTCAGGTCGATCGAATCACATATTCGGGTAATTCGGCCCGCCGCCGCCCTCGGGCGGAACCCAGGTGATGTTTTGATTGGGGTCCTTGATGTCGCAGGTTTTGCAGTGGACGCAGTTCTGCGCGTTGATCACGAACTTGGGCGCACCTGCCTCCTCTATCCACTCATAGACGCCGGCCGGGCAATACCGGGCCGAGGGCCCAGCGAAGACATCGTGCTCGGATTTTTTCTGTAGCGCCATGTCTCTGACATGAAGATGAACCGGCTGATCTTCTTCATGATTTGTATTGGACAGGAATACCGATGAGAGCCGGTCGAAGGTAATCTTGCCGTCCGGCTTTGGATAACTGACGGGCCTGCAATCGGATGCGGGCTTGAGCGTGTCGTAGTCCGCTTTGCCGTGCTTGAGCGTGCCAAACAGCGAGAATCCGAACGTGTTTGTCCACATATCGAGTCCGCCAAAGGCGATACCGGCGAACGTGCCGAATTTCGACCACATTGGCTTGGCGTTACGAACTTTCCATAAATCTTTGCCGATAGCCGAGGCACGCCAGCCGGTTTCGTAGTCCATCAGTTCGTCATGGCTGCGGCCGGCGGAAAGCGCCGCGGCGGTCGCCTCCGCCGCCATTACCCCCGACAGGATCGCATTGTGGCTCCCCTTGATGCGGGGCAGGTTCATGAATCCGGCATCGCAACCAACCAGCACGCCACCGGGAAACGACAGTTTCGGCACAGACTGATAGCCACCTTCGGTCACGGCGCGCGCGCCATAGGCCAGCCGTTTGCCGCCGTCGAAAGTGTCACGCACCAGCGGATGCGTCTTCAGACGCTGGAACTCCTCAAACGGCGACAGATAGGGATTGGGATAATTGAGGTGGAGAACGAACCCGACGGACACCAGATTGTCGTCGAGGTGATAGAGGAATGAGCCGCCGCCGGTTGACTTGTCGAGTGGCCAGCCAAAAGTGTGCTGCACAAGGCCCTTGCGGTGTTTTTCCGGCGCGACCTGCCAGAGCTCCTTCAACCCAAGCCCGAATTTCTGCGGTTCGCGCTCGTTCGCCAGACCGAATTTTGCAATCAATTGTTTACCGAGATTGCCGCGCGCGCCTTCTGCGAACAGCGTGTATTTCGCGCGCAATTCCATGCCGCGCGTGAAATTATCCTTTGGTTCGCCGTTCTTGCCGACGCCCATGTCCCCGGTGGCAACTCCTGAGACGGCACCATTCCCTTCGAAGAGAACTTCCGTGGCAGCAAAGCCCGGATAAATCTCGACGCCGAGCGCTTCCGCCCTGGTCGCCAGCCAGCGGCAAACGTTGCCGAGCGAGACAATGAAGTTGCCGTGATTGCTCATCAGTGGTGGCATTATGAAATTCGGCAGCCGCAATGCACCACCGCCCGAAAGGTAATAGAAGCGATCGTCGGTGACGGCGGTCTTGATAGGTGTGTCTTCAGAACGCCAGTCAGGAAGAAGACGGTCAAGCCCGACCGGATCGATGACTGCTCCGGACAGAATATGCGCGCCGACTTCGGACCCCTTCTCCACCACCACCACGGAGATGTCCGGGTTGATCTGCTTGAGACGGATCGCGCTGGCCAAGCCCGAAGGACCTGCGCCAACAACCACGACATCGAATTCCATTGCTTCGCGGGCGGGCAACTCGGCCATGAGCATCTCCTAAACCAATTGTCCACTTTTGCACACGGGGCGGCAATCGCTCAGCCCTCATGCTAATGTGCATAAATGATGCCTCCCCGCGACAGACCGGCGCGCGACCTGCTCGATTTCTACGCCGAGGCCGGCGTCGACGCACTCGTGGGCGAAGAGCCGGTCAATCGCTTTGCAGCCGTTGAAGCGCCTGCGGCGGCGACCCGAACGGTCCAGGATGTCATGCCGCCGCCACAGCGTGAAGCCAATGGCCCGGCGGCGGCCCTGGCGCCCCAGGCTCTCGATGAAGCCGCCATGGCGGCGCGCGCGGCGGCGAAAAGCGCAAGGACGCTCGACGAGCTGCGCGGCATTCTCGAAAAATTTGATGGCTGCACCTTGAAGACGACCGCGACGCAACTTGTCTTTGCCGACGGCAGCCCGTCGGCGCGGCTTATGTTCGTCGGGGAAGCTCCCGGCCGCGACGAGGACATCGAGGGCCTTCCGTTCGTCGGCCGGTCCGGCAAATTGCTCGATCGCATGCTGGCCGCGATCGGTTTCGATCGCACATCCGTTTACATCGCCAACATCGTGCCATGGCGGCCGCCGGGAAACAGAACGCCGACGCCGCAGGAGTCGCAAATCTGCCTGCCCTTCATCCTGCGCCAGATCGAACTTGCCGATCCCGACATCCTGGTCTGCCTCGGAGGCCCCTCCGCACAGGCCTTGCTCGGCATCAAAGAAGGCATCACCAAAACGCGGGGACGGTGGTTCACGTTCGAAACGGGCAAGCGCGAGATTCGCGCCATGCCAACTTTCCACCCGGCTTTCCTCCTGCGTAGCCCGCTGCAGAAGCGTTTTGCCTGGCGCGATTTCCTGGCAATCAAAAAGGCGCTTGATCAGCGGTAGGCGACCAGAATTGCACCAGTCGCAATCAGCGCCACGCCCAACCAATTCGGCGCGGTCAGACGCTCGCCCAGGAACATCACGCCGAACAGCGCGACCAATACCACCGAAAGCTTATCGATAGGTGCGACCTTGGCAGCCTCGCCGATCTTGAGCGCGCGGAAGTAACACACCCACGACGCGCCCGTTGCCAGGCCCGACAGCAATAAGAAGAGATAACTTCGCGACGGGATTGCACTTGGCGACTGGAATTGACCAGTCGCCAGCAGGATGAATGAGAGAGTCACCAGAATAACAATTGTGCGAATGAAGGTCGCGAAATCAGCATTGACGTTTTCAACACCGACCTTGGCAAAAATTGCCGTAAGCGCAGCGAACAGCGCTGACAGGACCGCCCAGGCTTGCCACGATGACAATAAGTTCATCCGACGACTGCGAATTTGACCGCGAATAAAATCGCAAGGACGACAATCGCCGGCGCCGCGTCCCGGATCTTGCCGCCAATCAGCTTTGCAAGGGTGTAGGTGATAAAGCCCAGCCCGATGCCGGTCGCGATCGAATAGGTCAGCGGCATCGTGATCGCCGTCACCACTGCGGGCGCATATTCCGTAACGTCCTCCCAGTCGATCTCGGCGAGGCCGCGCGCCATCACGCAAGCAACGTAGAGCAAGGCTGCAGCGGAAGCGTAAGCCGGGATCATTCCTGCAAGCGGTGCAAAAAACAGGGCAAGCAGGAAGAACAGGCCGACAAAAGCCGCTGTCAGTCCGGTACGGCCGCCAGCTGAAACGCCGGCGGCACTCTCGATATAACTCGTGGTTGTCGACGTCCCGATCAACGCTCCAAACATTGCGGCGAAACTGTCGGAAATCAGTGCCTCCTTCATGCGTGCAAGCTTGCCGTTCTGCATCAAACCAGTGCGATGAGTGACACCAATCAATGTGCCGGCATTGTCAAACACGTCCACGAACAGGATCGAGAACACGACAGTGATAAATGTCAGCTCCGTGACGCGCGAGAAATCGAGCTGCAGAAATGTAGGCGCGATCGACGGCGGCATCGAAATAACGCCGGTAAACTGCGCAAGTCCAAACGGCAGCCCGATCGCAGTGACAACGAGAATGCCAATCAATGTGCCGCCCATGATTCGCCGGTGGTTAAGGCCGGCGATCAGTACGAAGCCCAGCAGCATCAGGATCGGCTGCGGATTGGTGAGGTCCCCGAGGGTGACCAGCGTGGCCGGATGGGCGACCACCACCTTGGCTTCTTCGAGCGCGATGATCCCCAGAAAAAGTCCAACACCCGCCGAGACAGCAAGCTTCAGGTTCTGCGGAATTGCATCGATGACGTATTGCCGTATCCGGAATACCGAAATGAGAAAGAACAGCACGCCGGAGCAGAACACCGCCGCGAGCGCCTGTTGCCAGGTATATTTGTAGGTCAATACGACGGTGAATGCGAAGAACGCATTGATGCCCATGCCGGGCGCAAGGGCGATCGGATAGTTGGCATACAGCGCCATCACCAGGGTGCTCACCGCCGCGGCGACACAGGTCGCGACAAACACCGCGCCCTGATCCATCCCGGTCTTGCCAAGAATGATGGGGTTGACGAATACGATGTACACCATCGTCAAAAACGTCGTTACGCCCGCGATGAATTCGGTGCGAACGTCGGTGCCTTGTCCCGAGAGCCCGAAATAGCGATCCAGACCCCTCACGATTTGCGACTCGTCGCCGCGCGATGCGCGCTTTGCCTGCTTGACCATTTCGCCCATCTCCCCCGGTTGACCTCCAAGCCTACCGCCGACGGACCTCCTCGTCAGAACCTTTTGTGGACGGTGTGGATAGCGCGCATCACCGCTTCGATATACCGCAGCGCCGGAACACAATTGCTTCCCATGTTTAGTAGCCCAAGGGTATATTCGTCTAAAGGACATCAAGCCGGAGCTCGCAATGGATTTTGATCCTGTCCTGCTGGCCCGTTTGCAGTTTGCCTTCACGATTATATTTCACATCATATTCCCGAGCTTCACGATCGGGTTGTCGGCCTATATCGCCACGCTCGGCGCGATGTGGTTGCGAAGCGGCAACAATCACTACCACCTGCTCATGCGTTTCTGGACGAAGATTTTCGCTGTTTCGTTCGCCATGGGCGTCGTCTCCGGAATTGTTTTGTCTTATCAATTTGGCACGAACTGGAGCCGCTTCTCGGTCATGGTCGGCAATGTGATCGGACCGCTGATCGGTTATGAGGTGCTGAGCGCATTTTTCTTGGAAGCGACTTTCCTTGGTGTCCTGCTGTTCGGTTTCAACCGCGTGCCTCCGTGGCTTTACGTTCTTTCAGCCGCGATTGTTGCCGGCGGCACCGCTCTCTCCGCATTCTGGATTTTGTCGGCAAACAGCTGGATGCAAACACCGACCGGACACGAGGTGCGTGGCGGCATCGCCTATCCGCTCGATTGGCTTTCCGTCGTCTTCAATCCGAGCTTTCCCTATCGCTTTGCGCACATGCTCAATGCTGCATACCTCACCACAGGTTTCGTGGTGCTGGCAGTCGGTGCGCGCTATCTGGTCGCCGGCCGCCACATTGAAGAGGGCCGCACAATGTTGCGGATGGCGATCGGGCTAACAGCAATTCTGGCGCCGTTGCAGTTGTTTCTCGGCGACCAGCATGGCCTCAACACGCTTCAACACCAGCCGATAAAAGTTGCGGCGATGGAAGCGCATTGGGACGGCACCAAACCCGGTGATTTCCACATCTTCGCATGGCCGGACGAAAAGACTGGCGAGAACCGTTTCGCGATCTCGATCCCGCACGGCGCCTCACTCATCCTTACCCATCACATGAACGGTTTGTTCCCGGGCCTGAACAGCGTGCCGGCTTCGGACCGGCCGCCTGTCACGCTCGTGTTTTTCAGCTTCCGCATTATGCTGGCGATCGGTCTCTTCATGATTGGAGCTGCGCTGTTTGGCGCGTTCCTTTGGTGGCGCGGCACCCTCTTCGACACTCGCTGGTACCTGCGCATCATGGCGCAATGCTGGTGGATCGGATTCGTGGCGGTGATTGCCGGCTGGATCGTGACAGAATGCGGACGGCAGCCGTGGATTGCGTATGGCCTGTTGCGGACCGCCGATGCGACGTCTCCGGTGCCGGGCGCAACCATTGCCGGCACGCTTGCACTGTTTGTCATCGCATACGGGGTCGTGTTCTCGTTCGGTATCTACTACATCAACCGCCTGATTGCCCAAGGTCCGACGGGATCGGCAACCGAAGAACCCGGGCATTTCTCGGCAAATCCGATTTCCGCCGCGCATGATGCTGGGCGCACGGCGGTGCGGCGGACTTAGAAGCCGATCGCGAGGAGTAAAGCCATGGAATGGTATCTCCCGGTGATCTGGGCCGCGCTGATTGGCACCGCGGTCGTCATGTACGTGATCTTGGACGGCTTCGATCTCGGCATCGGCATCCTCTTTCCGTTCGCGCGTAACGAAAGCGAACGCGATCAGATGATGCGGACCGTGGCACCATTCTGGGACGGGAACGAGACCTGGCTGGTGCTGGGTGGCGGCGGACTGTGGGTCGCATTCCCGAAAGCCTACGCCGTCGTAATGCCCGCTCTCTATCTGCCGGTGATAGTGATGTTATTGGCGCTTGTTTTCCGGGGAGTCGCATTCGAATTCCGTACGGTCTCGCTCAGCAAGACCTGGCTCAACATGGCCTTCAACATCGGCTCCACGCTTGCCGCCTTTGCCCAGGGCGTCATCCTTGGCGGGTTGATTCAAGGCATTCACGTGCGGGACGGAGCATTTGCCGGTGGTACGTTCGATTGGGCAACGCCGTTTGCACTCGTTTGCGGGCTATCGCTGGTCGCCGGTTATGGACTGCTTGGTGCCACCTGGCTCACGATGAAAACCGAAGGGCCGGTGGCGGAACGCGCCCGCGCACAATCAAAGATCCTGCTGCTGACAGTTCTCGTATCTATGGCCGTCGTGAGCTTGTGGACACCGCTGGCTGACCCGCGCATCGCGTCGCGCTGGTTCTCGCTGCCGAATTTTTATTTCCTGTGGCCGGTTCCGGTTATTACCGCCCTGACGGCCTATCTTGCGTGGCGCTGGATTGAAACCGGGCGCGAAACGCCACCGTTCCTTGCGACGATTGTATTATTCCTGTTGGGGTTCCTCGGGCTGGCGATATCCGTCTTTCCATATTTGGTGCCGCCATCGCTTACCATTTGGGATACTGCTGCCGCTCCGGCCAGCCAGATCTTCATGTTGCTCGGCACTCTGCTGCTGTTGCCAATGATCCTCGGCTATATCGCTTTTATCTACTGGCTGTTTCGCGGCAAGGTGCGCGAGGGCGAGAGCTATCACTGAGCCGCATAATCCCGAAAAGCCTGTCCTCACCCAATCGGGGGTCTTAAGGCGCCTGCGGGCGCTGCATCGACCATCCGAGCCGAATGAGTGGCAACATGCCCTGCACGGCACGCGGGAATGAACGCGGCACTTCCGCGACCATGTCGGGAAATTGCACCTTCAGGGTCTCGGGCGGCGTGCCGCTGTTGTCAGCCGCCGGCCAGACTAAAATGCCACCGTGCGCACGGACGTCGGCCGCGTTTGTCCACGGACTGCGTTGCGGCGCCCAGGCAAAATAGAGGTGCGGGCGGCTTGGCGCGGCAAGCGCGATCAGCGGCGCTATTCGTGGATCACCACTGATATAGGTGAGGGGTTTGCCCGTACGGCGCTGATAGATGTCAGAATAAAAGTGGCCTTCGGCATTTGCCGGCTGCGCAACTCTGAGATCGATGCCCAACGTCCACGGAAAGATTGCCGGCGCAAGCGCGACCATTGTAGGCGGCGCCACCAGCAGACCCAACCAGGCTGTGGACACCAGCCGTTCGCGGTAGAGAAGAACTTTGTCACCCGCAGCGACGATCACAGCGAGTCCGGAAAGCACGACAAGCGGTGCAGTGCGATCAAACGGTCCAGGTCGTCCGCTGGCAAGGGCCACTGCAATCGCCATCAGACCGGGCACGACAGCGAAGACGTACACAAACATGCGGGCAAACGGAGCTACCGGATTGCGATCGATCTCGGGCGCGCGTTCGCGAGGATGGCGAGGCCACCCGCTGGTCAACGTCACGAGTAACGCGAGACCAAGATGTGTGAGCACCAGTGCAAACAGCAGCCACAAGCCCGGTGACAGCCGGCCGACAGCAGCGACGCCCTCTTCGATACCTTCGATGACGAGCGAGTGGCCGGTGATGAGCCAAACCGCATGAGGAAACACGACGATGCATAAGAGCAGCGTGGCGATCCACATTTCAGGGTGCCACGCCGCGCTTCGCCCACGTTCAGTCGACAGCGTGAACACGATCATAAGGAGAAGCAGGATCAATCCGACGTAGCTCGCGAGCAGCAGCAAGCCGAGATCGAGCGCGAGCAATAGCCAGTAACCGCGCTTGTCCTCCCCGACAGCGCGCCAATAATACAGCAGACCCAGCGCCCACAACGGAGCCGCCAGGATCGCCGGACCGAAATTGGGTGTTGGCACCGTGAAGGCCGCGATGCCAACCATCAAGAGCACAGCGAGAACTGCGTGGCGGGTGCCGACAATTTCGCGGCCAAGTGTGAATATCGCCCAATACGTCACAACGATGCAGGCCTGCGCCAATGCATAAAGGCCGAAACTGCCGGCCAACCGATAGGCGATCTCGCCAAGCCAGAACGCCAGCGGGGGACCAAGATAGCTGCCGAGCACAAACTCATGGCCAATGGCGAGTACGAGCGGAACGTCGCCTGGCGGGGCGCTGTAAAAAAAGCAGGGGACCAGGGTCCAAAGCACGGCTTGCGAGAGCGCCACGGTCCAAAACACCACCGCCGGGCGTCCACGCAGGAATTCGACAAGCAGGGAGACGTAATGCATTGGCCCGGGCGGGGTGAAAACAGTTTATTCGTCGCGCATGACATTATCCGAAAACCGGTATCCGGGATCATGCAAACCGCAGCAATAAAGAAGCTGCGCTAAAGAGGCAATAACTCGGCAATCACCTCATCCGAGGTGCCGCCCAAAGCGGCGAGTTTGGCCGCCACCGGCGCAAAGGACCTGCGATGGTGGATGGTCGGGCCAAGGCGGGCAAGCGCCGCGAAATGCTCGGGCACGCTGTACCCCATGTGCCGTTCAAAGCCGTAGCCCGGATGAGCAAGGCCGAGCCGGGTCATCAACCGGTCTCGGGTCACTTTCGCCACGATTGATGCCGCGGCAATCGAGACCACCAGTGCGTCGCCGGACACGACTGTTTCGCAGTCGCAACAACAGTCGATCTTTTGATTTCCATCGACGAAGACCAATTTCGGCTGAATTGGCAGTGCCTTGACGGCGCGCGCGAGCGCCCAGAGGGAAGCGCGCAAGATGTTATCGCGATCGATGCGCTCCACCGCGCCGAACGCAACCGCGACCTGGGCCGTTGCGCAGATTTTCCCGTAAAGTTTCTCGCGTTCCGCAGCATCGAGCTTTTTGGAATCGTTGAGACCACGCGGAATGTGTTCGGGATCGAGCACCACTGCGGCCGCAACGACAGGGCCTGCGAGCGGACCCCTGCCCGCCTCATCGCAACCGGCAACCGGAAAAATCCCTTTATTCAGCGCACGGCGCTCGCGCCTGAAGGTCGGGCGCAAGATCGGCTCATTGAGCGGCAGACGCGGATTTGGCTTGGACGTCCTGGCCATCGCTGCGATTGAGCGCGCGCCGAATGCGTCAAGTCAATCGCAATCCGCCAGCCTGTATATGGTTGGGGACAGCGCAGCTCAATCGGGAAGCGTCAGGCGGCCTTCCTCGCTGAGCGGGAAATGCGGATTGTAGGCCACTTCCCAAAGATGGCCGTCGAGATCGGAGAAATATCCGCTATAGCCACCCCAGAAGACATCCTGCGCCGGCTTGCGAACGACGGCGCCGGCGCGATGCGCCTTCTTGATCACCGCATCAACGTCCGGTTTCGAGTAGCAGTTCCAGGCGAGCGTGAATCCGCGGAAAGTCTCCGACATGCCCTCGAACGCGACGTTCGCATCCTTGGCGAGTTCGTTCGACGGCCACATCGCAAAGGCGCAGGCTCCTGCCTGGAAAAACCCGATACCCTCGAACGTCTTTCCTTTCCGCTGAAACCCCAGCGTCTCGTAGAAAGCAATGCTGCGCTGAAGATCCGATACGCCCAGCGTAACCAGGCTTAAATGCGCATTAGGTTCGCTCATTCTTCCAAGTCCTTTTATTCAAGCTTCCAAGTTCTCTCATTCACGTTTCGAACAGGCCGAGTTGCTCGCAAGACGGACGCGGCGGCCGGAATTGAGTTGTGTCGAGTTTCCGTTTTTCAGTATTTAGTCCCAGCTTCTCGCAGGCCATCTCAAAGCGTCGGCCGATCATCCAGGCATAAGGACCGGTCCCCTTCATGCGCGTGCCCCAGGTCGAGTCGTAGTCCTTGCCACCACGCATGTCGCGGATCAGCTTGAAGACGTGACGGTGGCGGTCGGGGTAGTTTGCAATCAGCCATTCGCGAAACAGGTCGCGCACCTCGAGCGGCAGCCGTAACAACACGTAGCCCGCTTCTTTTACTCCGGCAGTACAGGCAGCTTCGAGGATCCGCTCTACCTCCACGTCGTTGAGTGCCGGGATCACCGGCGCAACCATCACAGTCGTCGGCACGCCGGCCTGGCTCAAGCGGCGCAGCGTCTCCAGCCGCCGCATCGGAGTTGCCGCGCGCGGCTCCATCTTGCGCGCGAGTTCCGCATCCAACGTGGTCACTGATAGCGCAACCTTCGCGAGATTCCGATCGGCCATACGGGCGAGGATGTCGAGATCGCGCAATACCAGCGCCGACTTGGTGACGATACCAACCGGATGTCCGGCGCGGTCGAGCACTTCCAGAATGCGGCGCATCACTTTGTATCGACGCTCGATCGGTTGATACGGGTCGGTATTGGTACCGATCGCAATCACCTTCGGCTCATATCCGGGTGCCGATAATTCTTTTTCCAGCAGATTGGCAGCTTCCGGTTTCACCAACAGCTTGGATTCAAAGTCGAGTCCAGGCGAGAGCCCCAGATAGGCGTGGGTCGGTCGAGCGAAACAGTAGATGCAGCCATGTTCGCAGCCGCGATACGGATTGATCGAGCGGTCAAAGCCAATATCGGGCGATTCATTACGGGTGATGATCTTGCGCGTGGAGTCGATCGTGACCGTCGTCTTGAAAGCCGGAAGTTCATCAAGCGTCCGCCAGCCGTCATCGAAGGCAATGCGGGCGAGCGGCTCATAGCGACCAGAGGCATTGCTGTGCGCGCCCCGACCGCGACGGCGTTCATGGTCGACGACGACGTCGAGCAACTCGCTTACGTCCTCATAGCCGCCCGCCGGCACGGAGGGCAGCTCCTTAGCCGGCGGGCGTCTTTGGGCTGCGTTTGATCGAGCCTTAGATCGAGCCATAAATCGAGCCATGGGTTCACCCTAGCCATCCTATGTGAACATAACAAGAACGCTTTTCAAGGTGGTATCTTTTGGCATCTCGGGAGCCGATCTCGTGGGGCCGGTGCAGCAGGCCACATGATATGGTGGCAACGGTATCCACCGGCTGGGGTTCCATGCTGAGCGCCATCATTGCCACCCACGAATCGGAACGAGCTCTCGTTCCCACACTGGCCGCTCTGGTCCCCGGGGCCGCTGCTGGCCTGATCGGGGAGGTCGTCATTGCAGACGCCGGTTCGGGGGACGCCACGGCGGAGGTCGCCGAAATCGCAGGGTGCCGATTCATCAGTTCAAACGACCCCTTGGGCGTCCGGCTGAAGGACGCCGCAACAAGCACCCGCGGCCCCTGGCTGATGTTTCTGCGCGCGGGTTCTGTGCCGCAACCAGGCTGGATCGACGCAGCCGACCACTTCATGCAGTCAACCGACGCCTTCGGGAGCGCAACTCGCGCCGCCGTGTTTCGCCCCCTCGGCGCTGTCGACCATTTGCGCCCGACCCTCCGCGAGGTCTTCGCATTGCTCCGAAGTGCCTTGGGAAGCGGTCCAGGGCCCGATCAGGGTCTTTTGATCTCCCGTCACCTGTACGAGGCGGTCGGCGGACATCCCACAGGGGCCGATTCCGAAACGGCCTTGCTGCATCGGCTGGGTCGCCGGCGCATAGCCATGCTGCCTGTTGCGGTCAGTCTTACCCGAAAAGATACTTGACTTAGTCAACTAATTGACCGACCGTCGCGCGATGGCGAGCCAACACGCAATTGCGGCCGTACGTCGTTTCAATCGCTTTTACACGCGGCAAATTGGCGTATTGCGCAAGACCTACCTCGACAGCCCCTACTCGCTCGGCGAGATGCGGGTGCTGTATGAGATCGCGCAAGCTGATCACATCACTGCAACGGACGTTGGCCGGACGCTTGAGCTCGACGCCGGCTACCTCAGCCGCCTTCTGCGCAATTTCGAAAAGCGCGGGCTGATCAGCCGCAAGACTTCGGCCAAAGACGGGCGCCAAAGTCATCTCGCGCTGACTCCGCGCGGCCGCAAACTATTCGCTCCAATGGAACAGCGTTCACAGCAACAGGCCGGCTCCATGCTGAACGCGCTCGACGCCGCACAGCAAGATCAGATTGTTGCGGCGATGCATGCGATCGAGATGCTGCTCGCCGGCGTTGCGGAAACAAAACCAGGCACAAAGCCTCGATACATTCTTCGTGAACCCCGAACAGGCGATTTTGGCTGGATCGTTTCACGCCATGCGGAGCTCTATGCAAAGGAATACGGCTGGACGGAGCCTTTTGAGGGCCTGTGCGCTCAGATCGTTGCCGATTTCGTCAACAACTTCGATCCCGAGCTGGAACGCTGCTGGATCGCAGAGATCAACGGAGAAAATGTCGGCTGCGTCATGCTGGTCAAGGACGGACAACCGGGCGTCGCCCGCCTCCGCCTGCTGTTGGTCGATCCGAAGGGACGCGGCCTTGGCCTGGGCGCCCGGTTGGTGGACGAGTGCGTCAGCTTCGCGCGCACCGCGGGTTACAAGAAGATCACGCTGTGGACACACAGCATTCTCACAGCGGCCCGTCGCGTCTATGAGAACGCAGGTTTCACTCTCACCTCAAGCGAGCCGCGCCACACCTGGGGCAAAGACGTCGTCGCGGAGTTCTGGGATTTGGATTTGTGACGGCAGCAACTACTTCCGTCGCTGCATGTGCTCGTCGAGCCGAGGCAGGATCTCCACGAAATTGCAGGGGCGATACCGGTAGTCGAGCTGGTGCACCAGGATTTCATCCCAGGCGTCCTTGCAGGCACCCGGCGAGCCCGGCAGGCAGAAAATGTAAGTCGCATTGGCCACGCCCGCGGTGGCGCGAGTCTGGATGGCCGAGGTGCCGATCTTCCTTTCGCTCACCAGCAGGAACATCGTCGCGAAGCCGTCCATTTTCTTCTCGAACAAAGGCTCGACCGCCTCGGGTGTCACATCGCGGCCGGTGAAGCCCGTGCCTCCAGTGGTGATGACAACATCGATGAACTTGTCGGCAATCCAGGCTTTGACCCGCTGCCGGATCGCCTTCACCTCATCCTTGACGATCGCGCGCTCCGCCACGGCATGGCCAGCTGCCCGGATGCGCTCGATCAACGTCGCGCCGGACTTGTCGTCGGCAGTCTCTCGCGTATCTGACACGGTCAAGACCGCGATCTTCAGCGGCAAGAATTGTCGGCTTTCGTCGATGCCTGGCATCCGGACTCTCTTTTTGAGTTACCCGAGCGTTTCCGCCGGGCGTTCATATCTCGCACGCGGCATAGTAGAGCAAAATATTCGTGCCGGTCACTTGGCACCAGCTGCTTGCAGATATCGGCGGTCGACGAAATTTTCGGGAGCCGGCAATGGCGGCGCAAGCAAGCCAGCCTCGGCCATCATGATAATGACTTGTGACATCCCATTCATATCGATCTCACCGACGTGAGGCAAAACCCCACGTTCCGGCACAAAATAGAGGTCCAGCACGCTCGCGGCCACAGCAGGCGACACACCGGTGGTGTCGGAAATGATGTCGGTCACAGCATTGCGGTTGCGCTCATCGCGTATGAATTGGAAAGCGGCAGCCAACGCGCGCAAATATCGAACGAGCGTGTCTTTGTGAGATTCGGCCCAGGAGCGCCGCGCCGCTGTAACGGTGTAGAGATAGGCGGGCGTCGCGTCGGTCGAGAGTCCCAACAGCCTGAAACCTTCCGTCTGCGCGGCCATGTCTTGTGGCTGACCGAGCACCACAGCGTCACACTCACCGCGTTTGAGGCAATTCAGGCGAGCCGGCGTTCCCTCCATGATTTTGGCGGAGTAGTCGGTTTCCCGCAGTCCATGCATTGCGAGCAGTTTGCGGATCGACATAGAGATCGTTCCATCCGGGTCGGCAAAGCCGATGCGCTTTCCCTTCAGCATCGCAAAATTTGTGATCCCTGGCTGGGCAAGCAGGCTGTAAATCGGATTGTTGAATTCCGCCGCGATCGCCACGGCGTCTGAGCCGGCCAGCGCCTTGCGGATCAGGAACGGTACCGCGACGTGGGTGATATCAACGGTACCGTCATGCAGCGCGTCGATCATTTTGTCGGAGCCGCCGGGAATTGGCACGACGACTTTGAAATCCAGTCCTTCGCGCTGGAAGAAACTCTGGCGATCAGCCACCACGATCGGGAGCGCGTAGATGCTGCGCAGTGTGGAATAGGCTGCTCCATAACGCAGCAGGACCGGCTCGGCCCGGGCGGGCGCGGCAAGCGTCGCGACAAAGAGAAACACAACTAGAGCGGCGGGGCGGCGGGTCATTACCGGCCAGGCTGTAAAGTGCAGTCAATCTCCACGGGGGACTTTGGCCCACCCGGCGCCGAACGCCGCACCGTCCCGCCCTGGCGGTAGCCGTCTTTGCTGCACGAGACTTCGGATTCATCCGGGTCGATCGTGGTTGAAAGGCGATAATTGCCGATCACATCGGTCGTCGTCACGAACGACATGTTCTTGAACTTCACGTTGACGCGAGCACCCGCGATCGCAACGCCGCGCGTGTCCTTCACCGCCCCGAAAAAGATTGTGTCATTGCCTTCACCCTGATCATCACCAATCCCCCCGGCCCGAACCACGCTCTCACCGGCAAGGGCAACAATGACTGCGAGAACAAGGCTGCACGGGCGCATTGTCGCTATCGCGTCCAGAAGGGCATCAGCACATAGGCGAGAATGGGTAGCGCCAGCAATGGCAGCAGCCAGACCAGGAACAGTGGAATTCTGTCGCCGAGATTCGGGAAGCGTGCGGCAACGGCGCCGAGCAAGGTCGAACCGATGAGCATTGTCGCGATCCAGCCATACCAGTACATGGCGGGGCCCTCGTTCGCCCGCGGCGCCACCCACCCGAAATCAATTCGGCCCGTGCCAGGGTGATAGGTGAAGAGCGGCAGATTGGCTATTTCACTCGCGACGTAGATGACGGGCGCCGCAATCGCGAACACGATTGCGAAGGTGCCGAAAGCCGGGGATGTCGCCAGCGACGAGACCTTTCTATCGCGCGTCGCCGCGCCAGGTTCCACCACGGAGGTCATCCAAATCCCCGCGCATTGTTGAGAACATGCCCAACGAGGAAGGCGAACCAGCACATCGCGGCGAGGAGAAGAGTGACCGCCTTGCGCGCGCTGTCGTAAGCCGGGTTCTTTGGGTTCTTCCAGAAATACCAATAGGCCGGAAGAAGGCCCAACCCGAGCGCTGCAATGTGCTCTTTCAACTCAAAGAAACCGAGTGTCTTCCAATAGCCGGTGCGCTCGAGTGGAATGCGGGTCGCAATCCGGTATTTGGTGTAAATCCAGGCGCCTAGGACAAAGGTCGTCACCCACAAGACGCAGATCGCAGTCGCGTAGCCGGCACCATATACGCCGCGGAAACGCGTGACGAAGCCTGCGGGCCCAGCAGCCTGTCGCGCCGGCATCGCAACCGACATTGCCTGATGCGTGAGTGCGCCGAGCGTTGCGACCGCCAGCAGCGCATGAACGATCAACACAATGGTCCAGAATGCGTTGACGGAAATATAGTCGAAGACGAAATCCATCATCGCATTCTTTCGCCAGTTCCTCTTTTCAAGTCCCGGCCGACGTGAAGGTATTGCAGGCCGACACCTTGCCCTCTTTGAAGCCAGTCATGAACCAGCGCTGCCTCTGGGCCGATGAACCGTGGGTAAAGGCGTCCGGCACAACGTAACCTTGCGTTTGCCGCTGCAAACGATCGTCGCCAATTGCCGCAGCTGTCTGCATGGCCGCTTCCACGTCGCCCGGCTCGAGCGAATTCCATTTTTGATTGGAGTGATTCGCCCAGACGCCGGCGAGACAGTCAGCCTGCAATTCAACCCGCACCTGGATACTGTTTGCTTCCGCCTTGCTGCCCGCTGCACGCTGCGCGGCCTGCGCCTTCGGCAAAATTCCAAGCAGATTCTGCACGTGATGACCGACCTCATGCGCCATCACATAAGCTTCGGCGAATTCGCAACCCTTGCCGCTGCAGCCGCGGAACCGATCGCGCATATCGCGAAAGAAAGAGGTATCAAGATAGATCCGCCGGTCGTTCGGGCAATAGAATGGCCCCATCGCCGCTTGCGCGAACCCGCAACCGCCCTGAATTGCGCCGGAATACAATCGGAGTCGCGGCACACTGTATTGCTGCCCGCTGTTCTTGAAAATTTCGGTCCATGTATCTTCGGTATTGCCGAGCACGGCGGCAACGAAATCGCCCATTTGGTCCTTTGGCGCACCGGCTTGCTTCGCCGGCGGCTGATAGGGCTGCTCCTGGTGCCGGCCGCTGTTCACCAGTTCGGCTCCGCCAATCAGGATGCTCGGATCAATACCGAGCGCCCAGCCGATCAGGCCGAGCACGACGACAGTTCCAATACCGAGGCCGCCTCCCCCCATCGGAAGGCCCATACCACCGCCGCCACCGAAGCCGCCGCCGTCGCCCCGGCTGTCCTCGACATTGTCGCTGCGACGGAAATCATCCCAACGCATCGCGAATTCCTCCTGCAAACTTTGTCGCAATCATCGCCCAAGTTGTCGCACGCGTCCAACTTCGCAAAAGTTCACCACCAACATACCTCTAAGTCCACGTTAATTAGGCAGAATTTGCCCAGTTGCGAGTGGAGGTCATAAACCGCTTTTTTACTTTGCGCGCTCAAGATGCAGGCCTGTCGGTTGTAGGTCCCGCGTCGCCGACCGCGTCGCCTGAGTCAGAGTCCTGAGTCATGGTAGTGTCGCGTCGCGGGGCGCCCTCACGGGCGCCCCGTGGAGTTTCAGAGAGTCCGCAACTGCACCGCATCCTTGTCGGCGACTGCGTCGCCGGGATGGCGAAGTTGCCGGCGGCCTCCGTTGATCTGATCTTCGCGGATCCGCCTTACAACCTCCAGCTCGCCAGCGATTTGAAGCGGCCGGACGATTCGCGCGTTGATGCCGTGGATGATGATTGGGACAAGTTCGCGAGTTTTTCTGCTTATGACGACTTCACGAGGCATTGGCTCACCGCCTGCCGACGCGTAATGAAGCCGGCCGCCACCATCTGGGTGATCGGCTCCTATCACAACATCTTCCGGGTCGGCGCGATCATGCAGGATCTCGGGTTCTGGATCCTCAACGACGTGATCTGGCGGAAATCGAACCCGATGCCCAATTTCCGCGGCCGACGTTTCACCAATGCGCACGAGACACTCATCTGGGCCTCGCGCGGCGCTGACGCCCGCGGCTACACTTTCAACTACGAAGTTCTCAAGGCCGGCAACGAAGATGTCCAGGTCCGCTCCGACTGGACGCTGGCGCTGTGCACCGGCGATGAACGCTTGAAAGGTCGCGACGGCAAGAAGCTGCATCCCACTCAAAAGCCGGAAGCTCTGCTTGCACGCGTACTCCTCTCCAGCTCGCGCCCGGACGATCTCGTCCTAGATCCATTTTGCGGCACCGGCACCACCGGTGCAGTTGCCAGGCGGCTGGGCCGGCGCTTCGTCGGTTGCGAGCAGGATGCCAAATACGCTCAGGCAGCGGACAAGCGCATTTCAGCGACCAAGCCGCTGGAGGCACCGACGCTCGCGCCGTTCATGACGGCGCGCGAGGCGCCGCGGGTCCCGTTTTCAGCTCTGATCGAGCGCGGATTGGTGACGCCGGGCGCCCGACTGGTGGACGCCAAGAAACGCCACAAGGCGCTGGTGCGCGCCGATGGCGCCGTGTCGCTGGACGGATCGGTTGGATCAATCCATCGCATTGGCGCACTCGCGCAAGGCCTCGAAGCCTGCAACGGCTGGACCTTCTGGCACGTCGAGACGCCGAAAGGCCTCACCCTCATCGACGAGCTCCGCGCCAAAGTGCGCGCGGAGATGGTCTAGTTCATCTGACCGCAAACGGTAAGGCGTACGGCCGGCCGAACGCGACACCACCCGTCACCGTCTGCACCGGCTTCAAGTAGGCTTTGCCTTCGCGCCTGTTGTTACGGGTGTCGACGAACGAAACCGGCCCTTCAATCAGCTCCATGATTGCGACATCCCCCGGCGCGCCGATCTGCAACGTACCCAGCTTGGGCGCGCGGTTGATGATTTTCGCAGGATTGATAGTGGCCATCGCGACCACCTGCTCGAGCGTAAAGCCGAGCACCATAAACTTCGACATCACCCATGGAAGGTAGGGCATGCCCGGCGTATTGCCGGACACCGCGTGAAGGTCCGACGAGATGGTATCGGGCCCGCATCCGCCCGGGATTGCCACCTCGGCAACCGTAAAGTCGAAGCTGCCACCGCCATGCCCGACGTCAAAAATGACACCGCGCTGTTTGGCCGCCAGTGCCGCCGGAATGAGCTTGCCGTCCTGCACGATGTTTGTGAAGGCACCGGCCATGTTGGGGAAACCCGAATAGGCGTGAGTGAGAATGTCGCCCGGCCGTAGCAGATCGAGGATCTGCGACATCAGTTCGCCCGTCTCGACGCCACCGATGTGGCACATGATCTTCGCCCCGGTGCCGGATTTCTCGCATGCCAAGATGGCGCGCTTGAGCGGCTCGGTGCCGTGCTTGGCGATGATGTTCTCGGACATTCGCACTTTGGCGCCGAGTGCAATATCCGCGTTTTCACCGATTGTTTTGGCGCAGGCGTCCACCTGAGCGAAATCGATATTGTAAAGCTCGGCGACCGGGAATGGTGTCAGCCCGACATTCGCGATGTGCACGAAAGCGTAAAGCCGTGTGCGGGTCTGCCCCACAATGAAGCGTCGAAAGGCGGCAAAATTGTTCGCGCCGGCGTCGCCCGCCGAAACACAGGTGGTGGCGCACTGGTTGACGACAGACTCGTCCGCCGGAATGCCGATGGCCGACCCGTAGGGATAAACATGGCTGTGCAGATCGACCAATCCCGGCGTCACCAATTTGCCGGAGGCGTTGATCACGCGCAGCGCCCGTGCTTCCGCAATCTCCGGCTCAACCGCTTCGACCACGCCGAAGCGGATTCCGATATCGCGGCGGCCCCGCAGCGATTGGCTGGGGTCGAGCACGTCGCCGCCTTTGATGAGCAGGTCGAACTTGTCGTTCGGTCCCATTGCGGCATGCGCGCCGCCAATCCCTGCGGTGGCGGCAAGCGCAACAGTCGAGGCAAGAAAGTCACGGCGTGACAGCATGATCGTCCCCGCTATTGATCTTGTGATCTTGGGAGAATGCTATCGTCCGAAGCCGCGGCGCGTCCAGTAGATACGCGCCAAAGCGCCGCCCGCACGACGCCGTCGATGGTGGAAGCGGCCGCCTGACTGCATCAGCTTTTGGCGGATATTGCCTCCAAAAGAAACGCGAGCGCACGCTCGGTAAACTTTTCCATATTCGCCTGACGATCAACGCTGCCGGTTTGGAGCGTCATCGCGCGCTCAGTCGGCCCGGCTATGGCCATGCACGTGTGGCCGGCCGGATCGCCATAGCGATTGCCGCTCGGCCCCGCCGCTCCTGTTTCGCCAAATCCCCACGTCGCGCCGTGCCGTTCGCGTACGCGGCGGGCGATCAACAACGAATATTGTTCGGTCGCCGGCCGCATTCCTTGCATCTCGGCATCGCCGATGCCGAGCAGCGCCCAACGCGACGATTTCGTATAGACCACTGCGCCGCCCACGAAATAAGCCGATGCGCCGGGAACGGCAAGCAACGCAGCCGCAACGAGCCCGCCGGTCGAGGATTCGGCGATGGCGATCGTCTCGCGCCGTTCCACCAGACGTGCGGCGATTTTTTCTGCGACCGGGAGCAGCGATTGCATCGCTTAGGCCCCCGTTTCGTGGCCGAGCTGACACAGCACGCGGAAAACGCCGACCTCGGCTCCGGGAAATTTCTTCGCGAGGTCTGCGCCGGTCTTATCGGCGTCGCCTTGACGCAGCGTGTCAATCATGAGGCAGGCCGCGATCTTGCGGTCACCGCCGCGAAGCTTCTCTTCTTGCGACACCGGCATGCCGTGCGGATCGAGCGCGATCCAGACTTCGCCACTGGCCACCGCCGTATCGGCCGCCAGCGCATGGAGCGTCGCGTTCAGAGCGCTTTCGTCCGGGGCCACATTGAAACGCGCCGTCACCGCGTAGGCCCCGCGAAACCCGCCGCGCCGAATCGTTCGGCGGCACACGGTGCGGTTCATGTTGAGGAATACCTCGGACATGATCCGCTTGGTCATTGGTGTCGGATCATCGAGGCGTTCGAGATAGGGCTTTGAGGTCAACACATCTGGTGACTTGACCAGGTAGAAATTGAAGTAGCCGGCATTCCCCGCAATCGCCTGATGCCGCCGGCCGAACAGGAAGCCCGGAACGGCCAACCGCTCCATCAAATGTTCGCCCTGGAACCATGCCTCGAACTCGGCCTCGCGACCGGCGCGGCAGTCGTTCCAGATTGCGAGGATACCGGGTTGCTGCTCAGTCATCGCTATTTCGCGGCCACTACCATGATCTCAACCTTGTAGTCGGGTGTTGCGAGTTTCGCTTCAACGGTGGCGCGCGCCGGCGTGTTGCCAGGCGACACCCATGTGTCCCACACCGCATTCATTTCGGCGAAATTCGCCATGTCGGTGATCCAGATATTGGCCGACAGCAGCTTCGATTTGTCGGAGCCAGCCTTGGCAAGAAAGCCGTCGATCTGTCGCAGAATGTCCTTGGTCTGCTCGGTCATGCTCTTGCCTTTTGGATTATCGGCCACAATGCCGGCGAGATAGACCGTGTTGCCATTTACGACCGCTTTGCTCATGCGCGGTCCGATATCGTGACGTTCAATCGCCATGTGTTTTCCCCTTTTTCAGATTCATCGGACCTTTTCCTACCGATCTTTGGCGGCCTTGGGAACCTGCACATCCGCGGCGACTTAACGGTTGAAACAACATCAAGGAGGCGTCGATGGGTTGGTTTTCCGCAGACATGCAGACCATGGAGGACCTGTTCCTGCACACCATGCAGGACATCTATTACGCTGAGCACCAAATCGAGAAGGCCCTCCCGGAGATGGTCGAGAAGGCGTCCGATAGTGAGCTCAAGAAAGGGTTTCGTACCCACCTCAAGCAAACCAGGGGTCAGATCAAGCGGCTCGATCAGGCCTTCAAGAAGCTGAAAGTCAAACCAGAAGGCACCAAATGCCCGGCTATCGACGGAATCATTGACGAGGCAAATGAGATCGCCGGCGAGATCGATGACAAGATGGTACTTAACGCAGCGCTGATCGCTGCCGCACAGGCCGTCGAGCACTACGAAATCACACGCTACGGTACGCTGGTAGCGTGGGCGAAACTTCTCGGCCGTAACGATGTCGCCAAAGTCTTAAACATGAATTTGAAAGAAGAGAAGGCGACTGACAAAAAGCTCTCCGGCATCGCCAAGCGCAAGATCAACCGCAAGGCAGCAGCGCGGCGGCGCAACCGCCCGGATGCCGTTGAGCGCGCAGAAAACACCATGCTGGTCGCAGCGTCGGGAATTCCTGCGATTTAGCGTCGATCGAGGGCGTGCGCCAGAACCTTGCGCATGACATTCGGCAGGGCTTCGTCGCGAAGCTCATGGATACTTACCCAGCGCGCACCCTTGGGTGCCGGCGTCGCACGTGGCACTTGTGCGGCAAACACCGCAACCTCAAGCGGGAAATGGGTGAATACGTGCCGCACGACACCATGAAGCCGGCGCCACTGCATCTTTGCTCCCAGTCGTGGTGCCGAGCGGCGCGCAGAGCGTTCATCGTAATCATGTGCCCACGCGCTGCCGGGAACCTCCATCATTGAAGCAAGCAGACCCTTGTCGGGCCGCCGGCGCAGCAGAACGCGGCCGTCCACGCGTAACACCACAAACGCTGCGCCCCGGCGCAATCGGCCTTCGCGTTTGGGAGCCTTACGTGGAAATGCCTCCTGGTCGCCGCGTTCGTTGGCCAGACATGAATCATTCCACGGGCACAGCGCACAGGCCGGCCGCTTGGGTGAGCAGATCGTCGCGCCGAGATCCATCATTGCCTGCGCGAAGTCGCCGGCGCGACGCGGCGGCAGCAATGAGGTGGCAAACTGTTTGATCTTGGGCTTTGCCGCCGGCAACTCGTCTTCGACGGCGAACAATCTCGACACGACGCGTTCGACATTGCCGTCGACCGGCACGGCCGGCAGATCGAACGCGATCGCCGACACCGCTGCGGCGGTATAATCGCCTATCCCAGGCAGCGCACGCAGCGCATCCAAATCCTCGGGGAAGTGTCCGCCGTTTTGCTCAACAATTTCCTTGGCGCAAGCGTGCAGGTTGCGAGCGCGGGCATAATATCCGAGGCCGGCCCAGGTGCGCAGCACATCATCCAGGCTGGCTGCCGCCAGCGCATCAACCGTCGGCCATCTGGACAAGAATCGTGCGTAATATGGCGCGACGGCCTTGACCGTGGTCTGCTGCAACATGATTTCGGAAAGCCACACGCAATAGGGGTCCGTGCGGTCGCCGCGCCGCGCGCGCCAGGGCAAAACTCGGGCGTGCCTGTCGTACCAGGCGAGCAGATCGGCGGGCTCGGGCCCCTGGGCTTTCTTCCGCTGCGGCAATCGGGCTGGTACGGTCATGGCGCCGACGATGGCAAAGGCACATCCACATGAGCAAGCCCTCGCGCAGTTTTCCCCGGCCGCTTTCGGAACTGCTCAGCGCCACGTTGGGCGACGCATTCAAGGCGCAAGGCTTTGCCTCAACCGAGATCATTTCCCGCTGGACCGACATTGTGGGGCCCGAGATCGCGGCCCACAGCGAACCGCTCAAGATCAACTGGCCTCGCCCTATCGGGGATGAAGCGCCGGAGCCTGCCACGCTGGTGCTGCGGGTAGAAGGTCCAGCCGCACTCGAAATCCAGCATCTGGCCGCGATCATCCTCGAACGGGTCAATCGCTTCTTTGGCTGGCAGGCCATCGGCCGCATTGCGCTTCGACAGGCCCCGCTGCGGCACCGAGGGCAGCCGCCTGCCCGCAAGCCCGATGCGGCCGCCGCCGCGCGCATCGCCGAAGGTCTGCCGGACGTCAAGGACGAAGACCTGCGCCAGGCGCTGGGTCGGCTGGGGGCGGCGATCAAGCGAAATTGACCCGCGCGAGCGCCTTGGCACGGCGGCCCGGCATTGCCACAATTATGCTGTCCAGCTAGCCAGTCACGGTACCAGTCCGGCATTTCAAGCTCAGGAGCCCCACTTGCAGATCACTCGCCGCGAATTTTGCCAGAGCACAGCCGCCCTGGCGCTCGCCACCGCCGTGGTTGGCATTTCGTCGTTGCCACCGTTCGAGGCTTTGGCAGCTGAAACAGTGCCGGCCGGTGAATTGATGAAACCGGATGCCTTGCCCGAGATGATCATGGGCGATGACAAAGCACCCGTGACCGTCATCGAATATGCATCGATGACCTGCCCGCACTGCGCGCACTTTCAGGAGACGACGTTTCCGGAACTCAAGAAGCGCTATATCGACACCGGCAAGGTCCGCTACATTTTCCGCGAATTTCCGCTCGACAATCTCGCGGCGGCCGGCTTCATGCTCGCGCGATGCGCCGGCAAGGACGACAAGGACAAATATTTTGCTTTGATCGACACGTTGTTCCGCCAGCAGCGCCAATGGGCGGTCGAAAAGCCGATACCGCCACTGCTTGCCATTGCCAAGCAAGCCGGGTTCACAGAGCAAACATTCAACGCCTGCCTCGCGAATCAGCAGGTGCTCGACGGCATCGAAAGCATCCGCCAGCGGGCAGTTGACAAGTTCAAGGTGCAGTCAACGCCCACTTTCTTCATCAATGGGACGTCTTACCCGGGTGCCTTGTCGATCGATGAGATGGCCAAGGTGATCGACCCCTATCTCAAGGGCTGATAAGGGTTTTTTGGCTTCCGGTGTCGCGCGGCGGGTCGCGGTTCCACGAGAATTTTTGCCCACGGTCCCTGAAAGGTCTGGAAAACCACAGACGGCTGTCGCACGGCAGTTGCCCTCGCGGGCGCGGCGATTCATTCTCCGGTCCGAAACGGCCTATCGCGAACCGAGTCTGGGCCAAGCCCCGGGACGGCCTACAGAATCGTTCAATGCAAATCCTGACGGAGCGACGGGGTCCCGCTTTGCGCATGATCCCGAAAAATGGAAACCGGTTTTCGCAAAAGATCATGCGCCAACAAGAAGAATGCATGAGGCCTTAACGTATGAAGCTCACGCGACTGCGTCTGCTCGGCTTCAAGTCGTTCGTTGAACCGACGGATTTCATGATCGAGCCGGGACTGACCGGTGTTGTCGGTCCAAACGGCTGCGGAAAATCGAACCTCGTCGAAGCGCTGCGCTGGGTGATGGGCGAGTCCTCGTACAAATCCATGCGCGCCTCATCCATGGATGACGTGATCTTTTCCGGATCCAACAGCCGGCCGGCGCGTAACAATGCCGAGGTGGCGATCGCAATCGACAATTCGACACGCTCGGCGCCTTCCGCCTTCAATGACCAGGACTCACTAGAAATTGCCCGCCGGATCGAACGTGACTCGGGTTCGAACTATCGCATCAATGGCCGCGAGGTGCGTGCGCGCGACGTGCAGATCCTCTTTGCGGACGCCTCCACCGGCGCTCGCTCGCCGGCACTGGTCCATCAGGGCCGTATCGGCGAAATTATCCAGGCCAAACCTGAGCAGCGTCGGCGCGTGCTGGAAGAGGCTGCCGGTATTGCCGGCTTGCATGCCCGCCGGCATGAGGCCGAGTTGCGGCTCAAGGCAGCTGAAACCAATCTTCTGCGGGTCGAAGACGTCATCGGCCAGCTCGCGGCGCAAATCGATGGCTTGAAGAAGCAGGCACGTCAGGCCATCCGCTACCGCACCGTATCTTCCCAGGTCCGCAAGGCCGAGGCGACGCTCTATCATCTGCGGTGGGCGGGCGCGAATGGCGAAGTGGCCGAGGCAGAACACGCCAAGGATGTCTGCCTGCGTACCGTCGCGGAGCGCGTGGGTGCCGAAGCTGAGGCTTCCAAGCGCCAGGCGCTCGCGGCCGCCAGCCTTCCAGAGTTGCGTGAAGCGGAGGCGCGCGCGGGCGCCGCCCTGCACCGCCTCAATATCGCCCTGCAGGAACTTGACCGCGAAGAAGCGCGCGCCAAGGACCGTATTGTCGAACTCGATTTGCGGCTTGTTCAATTTGCAGCCGATACCGAACGCGAGCAGCGCCTTGCTGCCGATGCAGAACAGGCGCTTGCACGCCTTGCCGCCGAAGAAGAAACGATCCGGCTCGAAGCGCGGGAAAGCGCCGGCCGCCGCAGCGGCGTTGACGCCAAGGTATCGGAGGCCGATGCCGAGCTCGGCGCGGTCGAGAAAGTATTCACCGAACTCACAACCGCGCTTGCCGATCTCACCGCCCAGCGCAACCGCTTCGAGAACGCTGCCCGCGAACAAGGAGAGCGCATCACCAGGATTTCATCGGAAATCGGGGCTATTGAGCGCGAATTGGCGACGCTGCAAGGCGCCGAAACAGTCGCACTGTCTGCGGCCGTGGAAGGGACACAAGCCGCGCTCACGGAGGCGGAAGCCGCCGCGATTGCCGCTGAAGCGGCGCATAACGTGGCCCGGGCTGAACTGGAAGTTGCCCGCGAGGCCTCCGCTGAAAGCGAAAAGCGGGTTCAGCGCCTTGAGACCGAAGCCAAGACCCTTTCGAAGATGTTGTCCCTCGAGACCCGCAGCCTTTGGCCGCCGGTGATCGACCACATCTCCGTGCAGAAAGGCTACGAAAAGGCACTCGGTGCAGCACTGGGCGACGATCTCGATGCGCCCATCGACCGGTCGTCGCCGATGCACTGGACCGAGGTGACGAACGAGGCCGGCGACCCCGCCCTTCCTGATGGTGTCGAGCCCCTGGCCCGCTACGTCAAGGCGCCTGCACAGCTTGCGCGCCGGCTCGCGCAAATCGGGGTGGTCGAACGCGACGCCGGCATCAGACTTGCTGCGGCTCTGAAGACGGGCCAACGCCTGGTGTCGCCCGAAGGCGACCTCTGGCGCTGGGATGGATTCGTTGCCGCCGCGCATGCGCCAACGGGTGCCGCCCGGCGCCTCGCGCAGCGCAGCCGATTTGTCGAGATCGACGGAGAACTGGCGAGCGCGCGCAGCGAGGTTGAGGCCAAACATCGCGCGCTCGCGGCGGCGCAATCGGCCTTCGATCTGGCGAGCAGTACGGAGAGTGAAACCAGGACGCGCGAGCGCGATCTCAATCGGCAGGCAGCGCGACTGTCGGCACTGGCCGAAGCGCGCACGCGGCTGAACATGAGCCGCGACGAAGCCACTGCCGCCAAGACAGAAGCGGAAAGCGCGCTTGGCACGCTTGCTCCCGCCGCGGACCTTGAATTGAAGCTTGCGCAAGTGCGCGATGAAATCTCCGCCAAACGCTCGAGGCTCGCCGAGGTGCAGGCGGAGCAGCAGGCCATTGTCCGCGAAGCCGAGCTTGCCGATCGCCGGCTTGCGACCCTTGCCACTGACAGAGCCGGCTGGGCCGAACGCCAGCAGGGCGCCCGCAATCAGATTGCCACGCTCGATCAGCGCGTTGCCGAGGCAAAGCGCGACCGCGTCGAATTGCAAAACGCGCCTCAGGTTTTCGCAGAGAAGCGCGGCGCGCTCATTACCGAGGTCCGGACCGCGGAGACTGCGCGGCAGGAATGCGCCGACCGCTTGCAGAGGGCCGAGAACGCCCTGGCCCAAGCCGACCGCGACGCGCGTGCGGCACTGGAAGCAGCAAGTGCAGCGCGCGAAGATCTTGCCCGCGCCGAGGAACGTTTTGAGGGCGCCAAGCGCCGACTCGCCGACATCGGCCGAGAGATCCACGATATGCTGGAAGTTGAGCCGGCAGCGGTGGCAGAACTCGCCGAAATCGGTCCGACCGACCCGCTGCCGGATCTCACCGAGGTGGAAGAGAAACTCGAACGTCTGCGCCGCGAGCGTGAGCGCTTGGGCGCGGTCAATCTCCGGGCCGAGGAGGAATTGCGCGAGGTGGAAACGCAGCACTCTTCGCTCACCACCGAACGTGATGATCTTGTGGAAGCGATCAAGAAGCTGCGGCTTGGCATTCAGAGCCTCAACCGCGAGGCTCGCGAGCGGCTGCTGACCTCCTTCGAACAGGTGAACAAGCACTTCCAGCATCTTTTCGCCCAGCTGTTTGGCGGCGGAACCGCCGAATTGCAGCTGATCGAAAGCGATGATCCGCTGGAAGCCGGACTCGAAATTCTCGCCAAGCCGCCTGGCAAGAAGCCGGCCACGCTTTCGCTGCTGTCAGGCGGCGAGCAGGCGCTTACTGCGCTGGCGCTGATCTTCGCCGTGTTCCTGACCAATCCGGCGCCAATCTGCGTCCTGGATGAAGTGGACGCACCGCTCGACGACCATAACGTCGAACGTTTCTGCGACTTGCTGGACGAAATGATCAAATCGACCGACACGCGGTTCGTGATCATCACGCACAATCCAATCACGATGGCGCGCATGAACCGCCTGTACGGGGTCACGATGGCGGAGCGCGGTGTTTCGCAGCTCGTTTCCGTCGATCTGGAGGCCGCGGTACAATTCCGCGAGGCGGGTTAAAACGGCACTAGGCCGCCACGATTACCGGCGTCACCACCGGCCGCACCAGCCGTGGCTTACCTGCGAGCCAGGCGGAGCTTATGGTCCACACATGGTCCCTCCCGCAGGCCGGGCATTGCATTCGGGCAGCGACGGCCGGCAGCTTCCGGAACACGGCCGGCTCAGCCTCGATTTCTGTTGATACGGCGCGCCCCGTATCAGGGCACCTGATCATCACCAAACTCATGGTGTTAACCCTCCGACTTCGCGCCCCCCGGCGGCCCTCTCGGATGGAACCCATGGCCGTAACCGGCTGAAAACCGGTCGCCATTTGGATGGCTGTTAGATAGGCACATCATTGGCCGGAACCAATGGCGCGGGGCCGCGTTAATGGTGCGTAAATCGCCGGGCGGCTCCCCCCTTACCCCCCGAATAGCCGTTTGGCGAAGAGACCCCGAGTTCAGGCTCGGGGTCTTTTTTTATCCATTTCCGGCACGCGGGGGCCGTCGCGCGGCACCCCGACCCCCGTTGCCGTGGCTCCCCCTATCCCATCTAAGATAGAATTATTCGTTCGGTCATTCCGCTTTCCCAATCTGGAGCCTTCCATGTCCACCACCGGCTGGGTCGTTCTTGGCATCGTTGCCGTTGGCGTGTTCTGGGCGATCAGTATCTACAACGGCCTGGTCGCGATGCGACAAAGGACCAACCAGGCATTTGCCGATATCGACGTCCAGCTCAAGCAGCGCCACGACCTCATTCCCAATCTCGTAGAGACTGTCAAAGGATACGCCACACATGAGCGCGGAACGCTGGAAGCGGTCGTCCAGGCGCGCAACGCCGCGATTGCAGCGCCTGGTGTCGAGCAGAAGGTGGCGGCTGAAAATGTTCTCAGCGGCGCGCTGCGGCAGTTGTTCGCTTTGTCGGAGAACTATCCGAATCTGAAGGCCAACGCGAACTTCCAGCAACTGCAGAGCGACCTGTCCGATATCGAAAACAAGCTCGCGGCGTCCCGCCGCTTCTTCAACAACGCGGTGCAGGAATACAATACGGGCATCCAGCAATTCCCGGCGTCAGTGTTCGCCGGAATGTTCGGCTTCGCACAGCGCACATTTTTCGATCTTGGCGAGAGCCGTACCCAGCTCGAGCAGGCACCGAGCGTGAAGTTTTGATGCGATCAGCGGCGGCCGGTGACCCTTTCTCCGTCATGCCAGGCCATAGACGTCCAAAGGACGGCGTGCTTTCGCACACCGATGTGCCAGGCATCCACGTCTTGCTTTCTTAAGGCGTGAATGGCCGGGACGAGCCCGGCCATGACGCCCTCGATGACGAGGCGACATCATGGCCGCTTACGGTCTCTATTCGCATATCCAATCGAACAAGCGCCGGTCAGTCGCACTGCTGATCGGCCTGTTCTTTCTGGTCTATGTGATGGTGTTCGCAGGCGCGTTGTTAGCCGAAGCACTCAGCTCATACTACGAAAACAACGTACCGATCGACTATCTCATCCACGCGGCCGTGTTCGATTTCGTCAAGGCATTTCCATTCGCCACGATCGGGGCGCTCATCTGGATCGCGATCGCCTACAAATTTCACCAGAAGATGATCGATGCCGTCACCGGCGCTCAACCGGTAACCCGGCAGGAAGAGCCCCGGCTTTACAATCTCCTTGAGAATCTGTGCATCTCACGCGGCATCACCATGCCGACTCTGCGTGTTGCCGACGACGACGCGCTCAATGCCTTCGCGACCGGCCTCAACCAAAAGCAATATTCGATTACGGTAACACGCGGGCTGATCAACGCACTCAACGATCAGGAAATGGAAGCCGTGCTCGGGCACGAACTCACCCACATCCGCAATGGCGACGTGCGCATGCTGGTAATCGCGGTGGTGATGGCAGGCGCGATTTCGTTCTTCGGCGAACTCGTATTCCGGATTTTCTTCCAGAACATGATGTGGGGTGGCGGGCGGCGATCGAGCAGCAGCGATCGCAAGGGTGGTGCCGGCCTCGCTATCATTATCGCTATCGCGATCATCGTCGTGGTCTGGATTCTGTCGATCGTGATCCGTTTCGCGCTGTCGCGACAGCGCGAATACCTGGCCGATGCCGGTTCAGTGGAGCTCACGAAAAATCCCGACGCAATGATCTCGGCGCTGCGCAAGATCGAAGGGCGTGGCGAAATACCCGGCGCGAATTCGGCAGTGATGGAAATGTGCATCGACAATCCGCGCGTGGGCTTTTCCAATGTTTTCGATACGCATCCACCGGTCGAAGCGCGTGTCGAGGCGCTGGTAAAATTTGCCGGTGGTCACGATCCTGGGCCGCTCGTCCTGGAAGCACCGGCACCACAGGCGCAATTGGACGATCAGTCGGCAAATGTTGACGCCGGCCCGTGGGGCGACGCGCCGCAACAACCTGCCGCGCAACCTGGTCCGTGGGACGCAGGGCCCAATCCGCCTGGCCCGCCCGGCCCATGGGGGCCGCGGGGTTCCTGAGTCGAGCGGTAACCCGCTTAATGTCCCTCGAACGAAATCAGCGTCCGCACCGGCACGTCCAGCTTGCGCAGCTTGTCGGCGCCGCCGAGTTCGGGCAGGTCGATCACAAAACAGGCCGCGAGAACATTGGCGCCGAGTTGGCGCAGTAGTTTCACCGCGCCTTCGGCGGTGCCCCCGGTGGCGATGAGATCGTCCACCAGAATCACACGCTCGCCCTTCTCGACCGCGTCTTCGTGCACTTCCATTTCGTCGAGACCATATTCCAATGAATACGCGATGGTTACTCTCTTATGGGGGAGTTTGCCCTTCTTGCGGATCGGGATGAAACCTGCCGAAACCTGATGCGCGACCGCACCGCCGAGGATGAACCCGCGCGCCTCGATGCCCGCGACCTTATCGATTTTCATGCCGGCCCATGGCTGCACCAGTTCGTCGACTGCGCGCCGGAAAGCACGGGCGTCGCCCAACAGTGTCGTGATGTCCCGGAACATGATGCCGGGCCTCGGATAGTCCGGAATCGTCCGGATTGTCGCGCGTAAATCGTCTTTAAGTGAGGGTGACATCATAGTATCGGCCTTCCCGCGTCCGGCAGCCAGCGTCGCGGTGTCTCACGCTTGTCGTCGTACGCCGCCTCGAAAACGGGCGCAGCGAGCGTCGACTCGATATGCAGGACGGTTTCGCCGATGTTTGAAAACCCGTGTTTTCGCCCGGCCGGGACGATGACCAGTTGCCCGGCCGCCAGCGTGACATGCTCATCGTCAATCCAAACGTCGGCCTGCCCTTCGCGAACGCATAGTACTTCCTCGACCGCATGCAGATGATCTGGCGCGCCGTGTCCGGGGTCGCACCATTGCTCGAACAAGCAAAGTTGCGTTGCGTTATTTGCCGCCGAAGCTCTCATGCGAGTCGTGACGCCCGCTCGCCACTCCTCACTTGGCTGCTGATTCACATCGACAATACGCATCGGATCCTCAATTAATTTGTTGCGCCAAAAGCAGAGAGCTCACTTGTTTGCTTTGCGACTGAGGCCCAGTCGATCAATCACCTTGGAATAACGGTCAAGGTCGTCATGCATGAAACGCACATAGTTGGCGGTGCCGTTTTCCTGCATGTCCATGCCAAGGATAGCCATGCGCTCGGCCATCGCTGGTTCACGCATAGTTTTTGCGATCGCAGCCTGCAATCGTTCAACCGCTTTGTTCGAGATGCCCGCGGGGCCCTGCAGGCCTAACATATCGGCGATGTCAAAACCCTTGATTCCAAGCTCGTCGCAGGTCGGTACGTCCGGGAGCGACACAGCGCGTTTGAGCACGCTGACACACAGGCCACGCAACTTGCCTGCATTGATGTGCGAAATCACATTCGGAAGGCCTGACCACCCGGCCTGAATCTCGCCGGTCAGCAATCCGTTCACCAGGGCCGAGCCGCCGCGATAGGGAACGTGCAGCAACTTGATGCCGGTGCGCTCGGCGAAAATTTCCATTGTGAGATGGTGGATTGATCCGGCACCCGCCGACCCGTAACTCATGGCATCCGGCTTCGATTTTGCCAGGGCGATGAACTCGCTCAAATTGTTGGCCGGCACCGACGGAATAATCACAAGAGCGGTCGGCACCGTTGCAAGGGCAGTGATCGGCGTGAAATCTTTCAGCTTGTAAGTGGCCTCCGGGCTCATGTTGATGTTGATCGCAAGCGCGCCGGAGTCGTTCAACATCAGTGTGTAGCCGTCCGGCGTAGCATCGGCGATGCGCTTTGCCGCCAATATCCCGCCGGCTCCCGGCACATTTTCGACAACAAATGGCTGGCCAAGAATATCCGACAAGCGCTGCGACAGCAGGCGCGCCAGCACATCAGGATTGCCCCCAGGAGCAGCGGCGGCGAGGATATGGACTGGATGGTTGGGGTAATTCTGCTCCTGCCTCTGCTCCTGCCTCTGCTCCTGCTTCTGCTCTTGCGCCTGCACTATTGTCGCAAGTGCGACAATAGTGAGCGTAACCGTCCGATACACGATGTCGCGGCGCACGCTGTCCCCCATTTCTTTTGGTCTAGGCCTCGCCCCAGACATCGCGGGCCAGTTCAATAACCAGGCGGAGCTTAGCTTCTTGTACTTCAGGCGTCACCGGATTGCCGGTGTCAACGCTGGCAAAGCCACATTGCGGGCTCACCGCGAGACGATCGAGCGACACATGGCGACTCGCCTCATCGAGCCTCACGCGCAGCGCCGCCTTGTCTTCCAGCACAGGCGTCTTTGACGAGATCAAACCAAGCACCAGCGATTTGTGCTTTGGGACGAAACGCAATGGCGTGAAAGTACCCGCACGCGGGCTGTCAAACTCGAGAAAATAAAATGGGATTTCCAGCGCGTTGAACAGGCGTTCGGCCACGTCTTCGTAGCTCCCCTCGGCATGCCAATGACCGCCGCGATTGCCGCGACACAGATGCATTCCAATGTGGAGCGTCTTCGGCGCCGCGCGCAGCACCCGGTTGGTGACTGCAATGTACCTATCGATCAGGCTGCTCCAGTCGTCGCCACGGGCCGCCAGCGCGGCCTGCACGTCGGGATCACCGAATTTTGCGAACGCTGTCTCGTCGATCTGAACATAGCGGCACCCCGTTTCCGCCAGGGCAGTCAGCTCTTTGTAGAATGCCTCGATCGTGTCGTCCCAGAACTGATCAATGTCACGATAGGCGAATGCAAGCACTGCGGCATCGCCGCCCCGGAAATGCAGCGCGCATGGACCTGGAATCGTGATCTTGGGAAGCAATTTCGTCTTGCTTTTGAGAAAATTGAAATCAGCAACATTGATCGGGTGAGTCCAAAGAACGCGGCTTTTGATAAGGGCGACCGGTTGCGCTCCGCGTCCGCCGTCATCCGGTGCGCCTCTTGCATCCAAACCGGCGACGGTATCGATGCTCAGGTCGCCGAGCTGTTGATAGAAAAAGCTATGGTAAGACCGGCGACGGAATTCGCCGTCAGTCGCAAAACGCAGACCGATGCGCTCCTGCAAGGCAAGCGCATCTGAAATAGCCGCGTCTTCTGCCGCGGTTAGGTCGGCTTGCGGAATTTCCCCGCGTGCGAAGCGCCCACGTTGCTCGAGGAGTGCTGCTGGCCTTAGCAGACTGCCTATGTGTTCGGCTCGGAAAGGCGGTTTATCGCTGGTGACGGTGCCAGCATGAATATTCATGGCGAGGAAGTTACAGCCCGAGCACCCGGCCGGCAACCGCATCGAGTTTCTTGATCAGCTCAGGATCGCGCGCCTCCGGCGCAGTGATCAGCGCGGTGTCGAGCGCACGGTCTGAGCCAATGGGACACGACTCATGCTCGCGCGGAAAATCGCGCGCCAGACGCGCAACCAGACCTTTCGCTTTCTCGGCGTTCGCCAATAGCACCTTGATGATGTCCTGCACGGTGACGGCATCGTGATCCGGATGCCAGCAATCGAAGTCGGTCACCATCGCCACGGTCGCGTAGCAGATCTCTGCTTCGCGCGCGAGTTTGGCCTCGGGCATGTTGGTCATGCCAATCACAGAGTAGCCGAGCTGCTTGTACGTCATGCTCTCGGCATAAGTGGAAAACTGCGGGCCCTCCATGCAAATGTAAGTGCCGCCCCAGTGCGACGCGATGCCCTCCGCCATTGCCGCACTGCGCAGATGCGAACGCAGGAGAGGCGAAACGGGATGCGCGAGCGAAACATGCGCTACCAGTCCCTTGCCGAAGAACGAGCTTTCGCGCTTGTGGGTGCGGTCAACGAACTGGTCGACCAGTACGAATGCGCCGGGCGGCAATTCCTCCTTGAATGACCCGCAGGCCGACAACGACACCAGATCGGTGACGCCCGCGCGCTTGAGGACATCGATATTGGCCCGGTAGTTAATGTCGGATGGCGACAGCCGATGGCCCTTGTCGTGTCGCGACAGGAACACGACAGGCAAGCCTGCAATTTCGCCGATGCGCAGGGGTGCGGACGGCTCGCCCCACGGGCTTGCAATGCGTTGCTCACGCACATTGGTGAGGCCCGGCAGATCGTAGATGCCCGACCCACCGATTACGCCGAGGATTGATTTGGTCATCACCCGTTCTCCGCGGTCATCATCCGCGAAAGCGGATGATCCAGTAAACAGCGGTCTTTCGTTTTACATCAGGTGGTGACTACTGGATGCCCCGCCTTCGCGGGGCATGACAAGCTGGAAATGCGGAGTATCAGATCGTCGTCTTCTTCGGGTCCTGCCCCCGGGCGGCCTCAGGTGGCTTCTCAACCTCATGCCACACTTTCTTTTTGGTGAAATACATGAGGCCCGCAAGCACAATGAGGAAGATCATGGCCTGGAAGCCGATACGCTTGCGCTGCACCAGGTGCGGCTCGGCCACCCACATCAGAAAGGCCGAGATGTCCCTAGAATACTGGTCCACCGTCTGGGGCGCGCCATCATCGAAGGTGACCTGCCCCGCCTGAAGCGGCGGCGGCATGGCGGTGTTATGGCCCGGGAAATATTCATTGTAGTGGCCGTTCGCCGGCAGTTCGAAGCCCTTCGGCGCGTCTTTGAACCCTTGGAGATAGGCAGCGATGTAGTCGGGTCCCTGCTCCTGATATTGCGTGAATGCATCAAAGATGAACCAAGGGAACCCGCGCGAGTAGGTGCGTGCCTTGGCCAGCGTCGACATGTCCGGCGGAGCGACACCATGCACCGCCTTCGCCGCGAGTTCGTTAGGGAACGGCGACGGGAAATAGTCGGCGAGCCGGCCGGGGCGCTCGATCGGTGCGCCCTTGTCATCGAGATCCTGGATCTTGGCCTCTGCCGCCACCGCCGCCGCCTGTGCTTCGGAGAAGCCGGGCCCGCCCGGCTCGGCGAGATTGCGGAAGGCCAGCATCTGAATCGAATGGCAGAGCGAGCAAACTTCCCGGTAAATCTTGAAGCCGCGTTGAAGCTGGGCCGGGTCATATTTCCCGAACGGTCCGGCAAACGACCACTTCAGCCTGGGCGGGGCCACTTGCTCCTCGGCCGTCGCGGGCAGCGCCAGCGCGGCGACCGCAACTGCAAACGTGAGAGCGAGAACTGTGCGTTTCATCATCATGACAGTGTCCCTGCTCACGCTTTCGCGCCCAAGACCGATTCCGAAATCGAATTCGGCAACGGCTTGGTTTTTTCAAAGATGCCGAGCAGCGGCATGATGATCAGGAAGAACGCGAAGTAATAGACCGTGAACACCCGCGACAGGATGACGTAGATGCCCTCGGGTTGCTTCGAACCGAGCCATCCGAGGCCAACGCACGCGATCACCCACAGCCAGAAGAATTGCTTGAACAGCGGACGGTAACGCGCCGAGCGCACGCGCGACGTATCGAGCCAGGGGATGAAGGCCAGCACCAGGATCGCCGAGAAAAGCGCGATCACGCCCATCAGCTTGTCCGGGATCGACCGCAGGATGGCGTAGAATGGCAGGTAGTACCACTCGGGCACGATTTCCGCCGGAGTTACCGCCGGATTGGCGGGAATGAAATTGTCGCCGTTCAGGAGGTATCCCGGAATGTAGAACACGAACCAGGCGTAGACGATGCAGAAGCACGCCAGAAAGAAACCGTCCTTGACGGTCGCATAGGGCGTGAACGGAACGGTGTCTTTGTCGGACTTCGCCTCGATACCCGTCGGATTGTTCTGGCCGGCAACATGCAGTGCCCAAATGTGCAACACCACCACGCCCGCGATCACGAACGGCAACAGATAGTGCAAAGAATAGAAACGATTGAGCGTCGGATTGCCAACCGCAAAGCCACCCCATAGCCAGGTGACGAGCGTCTCGCCGACGCCGGGAATGGCCGAGAACAGGTTGGTGATCACTGTAGCCGCCCAGAAGCTCATCTGGCCCCAGACCAGTACGTAGCCCATGAAGCCCGTGGCCATCATCAGCAGGTAGATGATGACGCCAAGGATCCAGAGAACCTCGCGCGGCTCCTTATAAGACCCGTAATAGATGCCGCGGAACATATGAATGTAGACGGCGAGGAAGAACATCGACGCGCCGTATGCATGCAGGTAGCGCAACAGCCAACCGAAGTTGACGTCGCGCATGATGCTCTCGATCGACCTGAACGCCAGATCGACATGCGGCGTGTAATGCATCGCCAGCACGATGCCGGTAACGATCTGCACGCCGAGCATGAACGCCAGGATGCCGCCGAACGTCCAAAGATAATTCAGGTTACGCGGCGTCGGATAGGCGATGAATGAAGAATGAATCAGGCCGCCGATCGGCAGCCGCTTCTCGAACCATTGCAGAAACTTGTTCTGCGGTTGGTAGGTCGAGTGTCCGCTCATGATTGAACCTTGAATGCGACGTTTCGCTCAGCCGATCTGAATCTTGGTGTCGGATACGAACTTGTAGGGTGGCAGAAAAAGGTTTTTCGGGGCCGGCCCTTTGCGGATGCGGCCAGCAGTGTCGTACTGCGAGCCGTGGCACGGGCAGAACCAGCCGTCATATTCGCCCTGATGGGCGAGCGGGATGCAGCCGAGGTGGGTGCAAATTCCGATGACGACAAGCCATTGATCGTGGCCCGGCTTGACGCGCGCCGAATCCGGCTCCGGATCAGGAAGGTCTGCGACGTTGACCTTTTGCGCCTCTTCAATCTCTTTTTTTGTCCGGTGGAAAACGAAAATCGGCTTCGAGCGCCAGAACACCTTGATGATCTGCCCATCGGCGATAGGGGCAAGATCGACCTCGATCGGTGCGCCGGCCGCTATGGTCGAAGCATCGGGATTCATTTGCGCGATCAGCGGCACCAGTACCGCCGCGGCACCCACCGCGCCGACGGCGCCAGTAGCTATGTAGAGAAAGTCGCGGCGCGTGTGCTCCGCCGAAGACACGGTCGTCACTTCTTGGGTCCTCTCCTCCGGCTGGCTTATTCCTCCGCCCGCGGCTGGAGCCCGGGACCGAAGTCTCGCGGCGGCGGGGACGGACCGGTTGCGGCAGCCCTGGAAAAGGCAGGACAGCGCTTCGGTGGCGTTCTATTGGCACCCTTGCAGTGCAAGCGCAAGCCCGCAAAGGCGCAGCCGGCAAAAGTGGCCACCGGTTTTGAGCCCGGACGCGCTTTAAATGTTACACTACGAGCGAAATCCGGGCGGCCGACCGGTACCCACCCTGCCTGGTGGCGCGCCTGCACCTGCGAGAATTAGCCGCATAAATCGTTCGTCTAGAGCGGTTTAATCCCCGGCCAGAAGAAATCGCCAACCCGCCATGCGGATCGCCCTTTACGAGCCGGACATTCCCCAGAATACCGGCACGATTCTTCGGCTCTGCGCCTGCTTAGGGCTCGAAGCGCACATCATCGAGCCGGCTGGCTTCCCGGTCACCGACCGCGCGTTCCGCCGTGCCGGCATGGACTATCTCGACCAGGTCGCCCTTACCCGCCACAGGTCGTTTGAGGCCTTCGAAGAGTGGCGGGCCCATGAGCGGCTGTCGTTGATACTGCTTTCGACCACGGCCGAACGATCGTACCTCGATCACGTCTATGGCGCCGACCAGGTGCTTCTGTTCGGGCGCGAGAGCGCGGGTGTGCCGGGCTCAGTGCACAAGGCGGCTGGAGCGCGCCTGCGAATACCGATGCAGCCGGGTATGCGTTCGCTCAATGTGGCAATGGCGGCCGCAATCGTTGCAAGCGAGGCACTACGCCAGACGAACGCGTTCCCCCGGTGATAATATGGGGTATGGCAAGGCGGGTACTAAGGCGGGTACTCATGGCGACGGCGGTCGTGCTCGCATTTTGCTCCTTCGACGCGAATGCAGCGCGAACCTTGCTCAAAGATCTGATGGCGCGCGCGCCTGCCGGCGCTGACGGCCCAGCGATGTCAGAGCTTGCGCTCGAAGCCTGCGTGCGCCGTGCGCAGGAACTGGACCGCACCGGAACGGCCATCGATTACGAAATAGCGGCGATCGACCGTGAAGCGGCGGAAGTGCTTTTGCTGCAAAAACAGCTCAATGCGGAACTGCCAACGGTCCAGGAGTATGATGAGCCCGCGCTCAAAGAATTCCAGCGCCGCGTTATTCGTCATGAAGAGCTGGCGCAGAAATTCCAGATGGAATTTCCACTCTATCAAAACAAACAAAAGGCTTACGACGATGCCGTCGACGAATTCGAGCACGTTTGCGCAAGCCGGTTTCGCCGTGGCGACCTCGACGCCATCACGAAAAAACTGGACTTGAAATAGATCGCGCCATGTCAAGCCGATCCAGATCCGATATAGTTCAGACCGGAAACCATTGATGGACGCCGGACAACTTGAAACCCGCAAGACGCGCGCGCGAACCTGGTTCGAGGCGCTGCGTGATGATATTTGTGTGGCCTTCGAGGCGCTGGAAGATGCGTTGCCCGCGAACGCTCCCCTCGCCGACCGTTCGGCTGGCCGTTTCGTTCGTACGCCGTGGCAGCGAACTGACCATAGCGGCGCACCGGGCGGTGGCGGCGTGATGGCAATGATGCACGGACGCGTCTTCGAGAAGGTCGGCGTGCATTGTTCGACCGTGCACGGCGAGTTCGCGCCGGAATTCCGCAAGGAGATTCCAGGCGCCGACAGAGACCCTCGTTTCTGGGCATCGGGCATTTCGCTCATCGCGCATCTGCACAGCCCGCACGTGCCGGCGGTGCACATGAACACCCGCTTTGTCGCCACCAGCAAATCCTGGTTCGGTGGCGGCGCTGATCTTACGCCGCTTCTTGACCAGCGCCGCAGTCAGACCGACCCCGACAGCATTGCCTTCCATGCCGCGATGAAAACGGCGTGTGACTCGCATGCCGAGATCGCGCCTTACGACAAATACAGGAAGTGGTGCGAAGAGTATTTCTTTCTCAAGCACCGGAACGAGCCGCGCGGTGTTGGCGGCATTTTTTACGACTATCTCGAAACCGACTGGGACGAGACTTTCGCCTTCACGCAGGACGTCGGCCGAGCGTTTCTGCGCGTTTACCCGGGTTTGGTACGGAAGAATTTCACGATGCCATGGAGTGAAGCCAACCGCGAAGAACAACTGATCCGTCGCGGCCGCTATGTCGAATTCAATCTGCTGTACGACCGTGGCACTATTTTCGGCCTCAAGACCGGCGGCAATGTGGAGTCGATCTTGTCCTCCATGCCCCCTGTCGTGAAGTGGCCCTGACTCAACCTTGAAGTGAAAGACTAGGGCTACAGTGCAAATAGTGCGCAATTAGCGCAAATTCGTCCGCTGTCGCTTGCACTGTTTGTCGTCGGCTGCCAAAAGGCCGGCGCTTTCCACTTGGGATTGAGCGACAAATCAGCAGGCTCTTTGCGGAGAGGCTATGTCGGACACGGATCGGTTGCTGGAAACCATCGAGGCCGTTTACGCGAGCGGCGTCGACGACAGCTGCTGGCCGCAGGCGTTGAAATTAACGACCAGCCTGATTGGCGGCGTCGGCACTTTTCTTGAAGTCGTCGACAAGCCGGCACGACAGTACAATGTGTTTTGCACGGCCAGTACGCTAACAGATACCCGCGCGCGCTCCTTTGAGCATTTCGCGAAACTTGCTCCACGCATGCCGTTTAATCCTCGCAGGTCATTCTCTTTCAGCAAGCGAGCCGGCCATTTGTCCTGGGATCACCAGATCCTCGACGAAGCCGGTATGAGACGAGATTCGTTCTACTCCGAATTTCTGCCGCAGTTTGGCCTGCGCTATTTTCTTGGGGCGGTGCTCGAACAAACATCAGAAAAGTTCACGTTCGTCACCGTTCAACGCACACACAAGCAGGGCCACGTCGAAAAGCGAGAGATCGGTCTCATGCAGCGCCTCTGTCCGCATTTCCAGCGGGCGCATGACATGACGACTCGTCTGAAGGTTGCGGGTGAAACCCGCGGCCTTCTCGAGGATACGCTTGATTGGCTCACCGATGGCGTCGCGCTGCTGCGCGCAGACGGTGACATTGTCTATGCTAACGATACGATGCGCGCGCTTGCCAAACGCGGCGATGGTTTCCGCATCGTGGGCCGCGTCATTGAATTTGCGGAGCCGGGTGCGCGACGGCAGTTCGATGCTACGTTCGGGGCTGTCGAACGGCGTGGCGATGCGTCCTGCGATGCTCGCCCGACCGACTTTCCGGTCGCCCGGAACGACGGAAGTCCCGCATATATTGTTTCGATGCGCCCGCTTTTATCGGGGCATACGCGCGGCACCCAGCATCCGCAGGCATCGATCATGGTGCTCGTCCGTGATCCGCTCTTGCGCAATGCCGCGGCAAGTCAAATTCTCCAGGATCTGTTCACCCTCACCAAAGCCGAAGCTCACCTGGCGCAGGCATTGTGCACGGGCATGACCACCGGCGCCTACGCCACCGAACGATGCGTGAGCCTCAACACCGTCTATTCGCACCTCAAGCGGATACGCGAAAAGACCGGCTGCAAGAGCGTCCCCGAATTGATCCTCAAGTTCAGTGAGTTGAATGTGCCGTTGCGGCTGAAAGGCCCACTGGAATCAGCGCAGCGCACCCCACACTAGAAAGACGCCGCCGAACAGCACCACCGCATCGAGGATTGCCGTGTGGACGTGCCCCGGCATGCGCTCGACAAAGGCCTTGGCAAGAAACGCCCCTGGCAGCGCGGTCAGCCCGATCAACAGCGCGAAGGCGACGACCTGCGCCGTAATGACGCCGGCTAGGCCGAACACCGAAATCTTCACGATCCCGATGACAATCGAGATGGCGGCGTCTGTTGCAATGACGGCGGCGCCTTCAAGACCCGCTGCCATCAACAACGACAGCAAGATCACGCCCGACCCTGCTGTCGCACCAACTACGAAACCATAGCCGAGCGAGCCAAGGGCCAGCCCACCGTCCCCAAATTTGACGCCGTGATATTTCAGCAGCCGCCGCAGCGGCACACTCAGGATCAGCATGCTGCCGATCACCAGCGCCGCACCGGCGCTCGAGAGCCGCGTGTAGCCCCACGCGCCGAGTACGCAGGTTGGGACGGATGTTGCAAGCACGATCGCAGCACGCCGCCAGTCCGCATATTTTGAAAATGCAAAGACGCGGCTGGAATTGGTGAACATCGCCGATATGGCAATGATCGGCACGACAGGCTCGGCGCCAATCAGCGGCACCAAAACCAGCGGCATCAGCGCGCCGGTCCCATAGCCCGACACGCCGCCGACGATCGAGGCAACCAGCGCAACCGCTGCGACCGGGATTAACTGCCAGAATGAAATGTCGTGAAAGCCGGAGAGGATGTCCATGGACTAGTCGCGCGCTCTTAATCTACCGACCCGCATTTGCCGCAGCATCAGCTATGCCATCGAGCGCGCGACGGTCCTCCGGAAAACCGGCTGCAATCCACGCCTGTTCGGCGGCGGCAATCGCGGCGCCCAATGCCGGTCCTTGCGCCACACCACGTTTCATGAAGTCCGCTGCCTTGAGCGGAAACATCGGCGCGGTCCACCGCTGTGGCAGTGTGGCGAGCGCGTGCCATTCGGAATCGTGCGCCGTTGCAGTCGAACGCGCCCATCCGAGCAGCACGCGATCAGTGAATTGCTGCACCCTCAGCTGATACAGCAGCGCCTTCGCCGACTTCTCGCCGTATAACGGCGAAATGCGTCCCCAGCCCTCTCCCATCGAGGCAAGCCGTTCATGTTCGTTGTTGGCAAGGCGCAGCTTTTGCCACAGCCGCTCGGCATCTTCCGGAATGGCGACCGCGAGCGCGCCAAGCCGGCGCACGGCATTCGGCTCCGTACCTATCGCCGCCTCTACCTTCGCCATGTTCTCGAAGCTCGCCAGGTAACTCACGCCGCCAAGCACACGCAGCAGCAATCCCGAGTCGGTCATTGAGATCAGCGTTGGCACCGCGTGCGGGGCAACGACAAGTTTCATCATCTCCATGCGCAGACGCTCGCGCGAGAGCTGATCGAGGCCATCACGGCCGGCGATGCACGCGGCAAGGCCGGCTGCATCGGGGTGGTCACTTGTGCCGTAGGCTGCGTGAAAACGGAAAAAGCGCAGGATCCGCAGATAGTCCTCGGCGATGCGTTTGGCCGGATCGCCGATAAAACGCACGCGGCGCTGGCCGAGATCGTCGAGCCCGCCGGTATAATCATAGATCGCGCCATCGCGCGTTGCCGACAGCGCATTGATGGTGAAATCGCGCCGTTCGGCGTCGGCCTTCCAGTCGCGCCCGAATTCGACCTTGGCATGGCGGCCGTAGGTCTCGACGTCCTTGCGCAGCGTCGTCACCTCGAAGGGATGCTTGTCGATAACGATCGTGACAGTGCCGTGCTCGATACCGGTCGGGACCGGCTTGAACCCGGCGGCCGTAACACGCCTCACAACTTCTTCCGGCACCGCGGTGGTAGCGACGTCAACCTCGGCGATCGGCATGCCCAGCAGTGCGTTTCGCACCGCCCCGCCGACGACGCGCGCCTCTTCGCCGTCGCAATCGAGCACAGCGAGCAGGCGCGGCAGCGCGCCACTTGCGAGCCAGCCCGCGTCGCCCAGTTTCCGATCGGTACGGCCCGTCTGCGACTGCATCACTTCGTGGTCCCCGGCACGAATTTGCCGTCTTCCATATGTGCCGGCACGTAGGTTGAACCGGGTGGCGCGCCGGAAAAATGTGCGAAATAGATAAAACTACCGAGCACCAGCGCCAGTGCAACGATGGCAAGCGTTGCCACGCGCAACAGCGGCCAAGACTTGAAATCCATTACGCCAGCCTGGGTCGCCCACAGGAACACCGCGTAAAGCACAAACGGCGTCAGGAACAGGACGATTTCGGTGAAGACCGGACGGATCATCGGTAAATCCGATCGTGAAGATTGCGCAGGATACCAGCCGTCACGCCCCAGATGTAATGCTCGCCGAAAGTGATTGCGTAATAGTGCCGCGTCATCCCCTGCCACTCGCGCGAATGGCGCTGCATATTTGTCTGATCCATCAGGAAGCTGAGCGGCACCTCGAAGGTGTTGTCCACCTCCGCGACGTTGAGCTTGAGCGTGAAGCCGGGCTTCACGCGCGCGATCACCGGCGCGATACGATAGCCAAGCGTCGTCATGTAGAGATCGAGGTAACCAAACGGCTCGACATACGAGTGGTCGAGACCGATTTCCTCCCGCGCCTCGCGCAGCGCCGAAGCGCAGGGGTCTTTGTCGTCCTTTTCGATCTTGCCGCCGGGAAATGAAACTTGCCCGGCATGGTCAGGCAAATGCTGGGCACGCTGGGTGAGCAGCACCGTCGGCTCGGGATGGTCGACAATCGGCACCAGCACAGCCGCCGGTCGGATCGGCCGCACCTCCGCGATTTTCCGCATGACCGGGTCGGCGTCGTGATCGCCGCGCGCAGGTATCACACCGGGATCAGTGAGCCCTTCAGGCACAGTAAGTGTCAACCGCTGACGCACGCGCGCGAAAAATTCCGACGCCGTGAGGTCGGACGTCACCGCCTCCTGCATTAGAGCGCGACCCATCTAGATTTAATCACCATGCTCTCCCGACATTGATTTTTGGCGCACAATCTTTTTCCAGCGGTGCCCGTCCCCGATCGAATCGAGGCATGCACTTCGGGACCATGCGCTACGCGAACTCCCGCAATACGCTTGCTTCCGCCATCGCAAAGAACTCGCCTCCGGACATAACACCGAACATCATTTTGCCGCCGACCTCGCGTTCCTCCCCGAGCGCCACCAGGTCGTAGAACAGAGCGCGCGTAACCTTCGCCCAGAGTTCGCGTCGCACATGCAAATAAGGCTTGAGGCCGCCGTTCGCCGGCTGCTGCTCGAAGCGCATCGCGTGGGCCGGACCGGCAGCAACCCAATCGTCGACGTTGGTGCGGAACTGAAGGACCCGTCCATGGTCGCCGGACGACGACTTCATTTCCACGGCAAGAAACGGCACATCGTCGACAACAATCCCCACCTTCTCCACGGGAGTAACCAGGAAATACTTCTCGCCTTCCCGTTTGAGCACCGAGGCGAACAACTTGACCAGGGGCAGCCGCCCGATCGGCGTCTTCTGATAGAACCACGTTCCATCGGTCGCGATCCGCATGTCGATGTCGCCGCAAAAGGGTGGATTCCAGAGGTCAACAGGGGGCGGACCCCTGTTTTCGCGGAGCAGCGATGCCGCGAGTGCCTCCAAACCGCTCTGCCCTGCCTTCGCCATTGTTTTCCTTCGATAATCAGGTCGCCGCGCGCCTGTTCGCATCTTCGTGATTGGCCGGCTCGGTGGCGGAAGATAGCGTAAGCTTGGCCACAGATTGAGGCAGATTCGCCCGAATGACGCAGCAATATCGACCCTGGTGTGTTTGTTGCATAGCACCCGGCGAGGCGTCTGACGGGCGACGAAAGGAATAGGAATATGGCGAAGGCGAGCGGCGAGAGTCTGGAAAAACTGGAAGACATGATCGTTCGCGCGGCTGAATCCACGGCCGCGCACGTCCGCGCCGCAAAGGCCGCGATCGGCGCCGTGATCTTCGGTCAGGACCTGGTGATAGAGCGTGCCTTGGTCACCGTGCTCTCCGGTGGTCACGCGCTCCTTGTGGGGGTGCCGGGCCTCGCCAAAACCAAGCTGGTTGACACAATGGGTACCGCGCTCGGCCTTGATGCCCGTCGTATCCAGTTCACTCCGGATCTGATGCCGTCCGACATTCTTGGCACCGAGGTGCTGGAAGAAAACCCGGGCGGCAAGCGCAGCTTCCGCTTCATTGCAGGCCCGGTATTCGCACAGTTGCTCATGGCCGACGAAATCAATCGCGCCTCGCCACGCACGCAGTCGGCGCTTCTGCAGGCGATGCAGGAGCAGCATGTGACCGTCGCCGGAGCCCGTCACGACCTGCCCAAGCCATTTCACGTCCTGGCAACGCAGAACCCGCTTGAGCAGGAAGGCACCTACCCACTGCCTGAAGCACAGCTCGACCGCTTCCTGATGGAAATCGATGTCGACTATCCGGACCAAGAGGCCGAACGCAGGATCCTGTTCGATACGACTGGCGCGGACGAGTCGCGCGCCAAGGTGGCGATGAGCGCGGACGATTTGGTGGCGGCGCAGCGCCTGGTCCGCCGTCTGCCGGTCGGTGAGTCCGTGGTGGAGGCGATCCTGGCGCTTGTGCGGTCTGCACGGCCTGGTCCCGAAGGGGGCGAAATCGGCAAGCTCATCTCCTGGGGTCCTGGCCCGCGCGCAAGTCAGGCCTTGATGCTGGCCGTGCGTGCACGCGCACTTCTGGACGGGCGCTTCGCTCCGTCGGTCGACGACGTGCTCGAACTGGCCGAGCCCGTCCTCAAGCACCGCATGGCCCTGACCTTCGCGGCGCGCGCGGAAGGCGAAATCATTCCCAATGTGATCCGGCGGCTGAAGGCGCGCATCGGATAGTGGCGATGGTGGAGTCACGGCCGAACAACATCGAGACCAGCGCGGTACGGCAGGCAACTGTCGGCGCCCGCAAGCTTGCCGACGCCATGCCGCGGCTCATTCTTGAGGCGCGTCGTGTCGCATCGACGGTCATTCACGGTCTGCACGGCCGCCGCCGCGCCGGACCGGGCGAGAATTTCTGGCAATACCGCCGTTTCGTATCGGGTGAGCCCGCGCAAAATGTCGATTGGCGGCGCTCCGCGCGCGACGATCATCTTTATGTGCGCGAGCGTGAATGGGAGGCCTCACATACGGTGTGGATCTGGCCGGACCGCTCGCCTTCGATGTCTTTTACATCTGCTTTGTCGAACGACAGCAAGCTCGAGCGTGGGCTTGTGATCTCCTTCGCGCTCGCCGAGGTGCTGGTGCAGGGCGGCGAACGCGTCGGCATTCCGGGACTCATGCGCCCGACCGCCAGCCGTAACGTCATCGAAAAAATGGCAGAAGCGTTCCTGCATGATCCGACCGAGCGCGCCAGCCTGCCCCCGTCGTTCGTCCCATCACCGTTATCCGAAATCGTGTTGCTGTCGGACCTGTGGGCCCCGCTCGGCGAGGTGAGAAACACAATCGCCCAGCTTTCTGCTACCGGCGCGCACGGACACGTCGTGCAGATCGTCGATCCGGCTGAAGAAAGCTTTCCGTATTCCGGCCGTGTCGAGTTTATAGAGCCGGAAGGCGCCGGCAGCGTTACTGCCGGCCGCGCTGAAACATGGCGCAACGATTATCAGGGCATCGTCGAGCGTCACCGGGCAGCGATCCGCAGCGAAACGGATTTGCGCGGCTGGAGTTTCGCTATCCACCGCACCGACAGGCCGGCGAGTGAGCTGCTGCTGGTGCTGCATTCGCGCATGGGGGACAACGCACAACCAAACCTCGTCAATAGTCGGTACGCCCCGGCAAGCCCTGCGAGTGCCGCATGATCGGCTCATTGCCGCTTGGCTTTGCCCAACCTCTGGTTCTGCTCGGGCTGCTCAGCCTGCCGATCCTGTGGTGGCTGCTGCGATTGGTGCCGCCCCGCCCGCGACGCATCAATTTTCCGCCGACGCGTTTGCTATTCGAGATCGCTCCGAAGGAAGAAACGCCGGCGCGAACGCCCTGGTGGCTCACGCTGCTGCGGCTTACGCTGGCGGCACTCGTCATCATCGCCGCTGCCGGACCTTTGTGGAATCCACCACTCGCGACAGCAGACCGGGCCGCGCCGCTGTTAATCCTGGTCGACGATGGTTGGCCGGCCGCGTCCGCCTGGGATGCGCGGCTGCGTACGGCAGACGAGATGATCGCACGGGCCGAAGCAGACAACCGGGGCGTTGCTGTACTGCCGATGTCGGAAACAGAGCGCGACATCTCGCTGCAGGTCGCAGGCGCCGCCCGCGTTCAAATCAAGCAGATCAAGCCGAAGCCTTACGGGATCGAGCGCACGGACGCGCTTCCGATGATTGAGCGCTTTCTGGCGACCAGCCCGAACGTCGAAGTTATCTGGCTTTCGGACGGCGTCGATCTCGGTAAGGGCGCCAACTTCGTTGAAGGCCTGAAGCGGATTACCGGGAGCCATCCGCTGACCGTGGTCGAGGGAGGCCTGCCGCCCTCGCATGCGCTGACCGCAGCCGATAATGCTGCCGGTGCGCTAACCGTGAAGGTTCTGCGCACGCAAACGCATCCTGGCGATAACGGCCTGGTGAGCGCGATCGACCTCAAGGGCCTGCCGGTGGGTGAGGCACCTTTCACCTTCAAGCCCGGCGAGCCTGAGGCCGACGCGGTGATCGACTTGCCGGTCGAAATTCGCAACGACGTGGCGCGGCTTGAAATCGTCGGCGAACGCTCAGCGGGCGCCGTGCAGTTACTTGACAAGCGCTGGCGCCGGCGCACGGTCGGTGTCGTCTCCGGATCAACCGCAGACCGCTCGCAGCCTTTGATTGGCGCGACCTACTATCTTTCTCGCGCGCTCAACCCGTTCGCCGATGTCAGCCTTTCGGAAGGCGCGGCACCGGCGGAGGCTGTGACGCGATTCCTCGACCGGCATTTGCCGATGTTGATTCTTGCCGATGTCGGCAACGTGACCGACGCCCTCGATCGCTTGAACAAGTGGATCGACAATGGCGGCGTGCTGGTTCGTTTTGCCGGACCGCATCTCGCGCAGGCCGATGATAATCTCGTGCCGGTGAAACTGCGGCGCGGCGGCCGAATATTGGGCGGCAGCCTGAGCTGGGACAAACCGCAGCCGCTCGCCGCCTTCTCGCGCGAAAGCCCCTTCAACGGAATGGCGGTTCCGACTGATGTGACGGTGACCCGGCAAGTGCTGGCGGAACCGGACTCACAGCTGACCGATCGTACCTGGGCGACGCTTGCTGATGGTACGCCGCTGGTCACCGCCGAGCGCCGCGGCAAGGGATTGATCGTGCTGTTCCATGTGACGGCCGATAGCCGCTGGTCCGATCTGCCACTGTCAGGCACTTTCGTCGAAATGCTGCGGCGGCTGGTGGCGCTCGCCGGTTCCACCGCAACGGCCGAAGGCGAGAGCGCTGCCACGGAGAGTGCCAATAGCCGTACCGCTCAGGTCGTGCCTCCGACACGCGTTCTTGATGGTTTCGGCGCCTTTACAACGCCGCCGCCAACCGCCCGTCCCATTCCGAGCAATTTTACCGGCCGCGGCAGCCTCGATCATCCGCCAGGCTTCTATGGTCCGCCGGAGGGCCTCGTCGCAGTCAATACACTGGCAGCAGCCGACCGGCCGGTTCCACTCGATGTTTCTGCCCTCAACGCCCGCATGGACGTCTATCGACACGGCGAGCCGCTCGATCTGCGAGGACCCATCTTTCTCACCGCGCTCGCTTTGCTCATGGTCGATGCTCTGGTCGTGGTCATGTTGTCAGGCGGTTTAGCTGCCCTGCGACCACGCCGGCGTGCAACGGCCGCATTGCTGCTGGCAGGCTTGCTGGGCTTGCTGGGCTTGCTGGCTTCACATGATGCGCGCGCCCAGCCCGCGCCGCAGCTTCCAAAAACGCCGCCGCTGACCGCCCAGCAGGAAGACTTCGCGATGAAGGCGACGGTGCAAACCCACCTTGCCTACATCGTCACCGGTGATCCGGCCGTCGATGACGTGAGCAAGGCCGGCTTGCAGGGCCTTACGCTATTTCTGGCGCAGCGTACCGCCCTGGAAGCCGGTGATCCCGTCGGATTGGATCCTGCACGCGACGAGCTTGCTTTCTTTCCGTTGATCTACTGGCCAGTATCGCCGAGCGCGCCGAAACCTTCGCAAGCCGCCCTTGAAAAAATCGACGCCTACATGAAGCGCGGAGGCACAGTCCTGTTCGATACGCGCGACGCGGTCGATGCGCCGCCCGGGCCCGGCGGTGAGATGCGTGGGCCCGGCATGGTCGCGCTCCGCTCGATCCTGTCCTCGCTCGACATTCCCGAGCTGGAGCCGGTGCCGCACGATCACGTGCTCACCAAAACCTTTTTCCTTCTGCGTGACTTCCCGGGCCGCTTCACCAACGGTCAGCTCTGGGTTGAGGCTTTGCCGGCAGAGAACGAAGATGAGGAACCAAACCGGCCGGCGCGCGCAGGCGACGGAGTGTCTTCCATCCTGATCACCTCGAATGATCTTGCCGGTGCCTGGGCAATGCGCGCGGATGGACAGCCGATGCTTCCGCTGGTGCCGGGTGAGGCACGTCAACGCGAATTCGCATTCCGCGCCGGCGTCAATATCGTGATGTATGCCCTGACCGGCAACTACAAGGCCGATCAGGTCCACATACCCGCGTTGCTCGAACGGCTGGGCCAATAGGAGCCTGCTTGTGAATCTCGGAATTTCATTTGCTCCGCTGGTGCCGTCCTACGTTGTGTGGGCTGCGTTTGCGGTGGCTGTCTTGATCTCGATGGTGCTGCTCGTCGCGCGGAGCCGGGGTGCTGCGCTGCGCGCGCTCGCCCTGGGCCTGATGGTGCTTGCGCTCGCGAACCCGTCCCTCACACGGGAAGACCGTGACCCGATCCCTTCCGTCGCAGCCATCATTGTCGACAAGAGCCCGAGTCAGAGCTTCGGCGATCGCACGCAGCAAACAGAGGCTGCACGTGCCGCCCTGACCGAACGGCTCAAGCGTATCCCGGGACTGGAAGTGCGCGTCGCGGAAGCCGGCGCTGCGGACGGTGAAACGGACGGCACCAAACTGTTTTCGGCCTTGTCGTCGACGCTCGCCGACGTGCCCCCGGACCGCGTGGCCGGTGCGATCCTGATCACCGATGGTCGTGTGCATGATGTGCCGGCCGATGCGTCCACGTTGGGGTTTGCCGCGCCGCTGCATGCACTCATCACCGGGCGCAAGAATGAGATCGACCGGCGAGTCGTGCTGACGCTCACGCCCCGCTTCGGCATCGTCGGGCAATCGCAGACCATTGGCTTCCGCGTCGAAGATCAAGGCGTCAGGGCCGGCGTCGCCGAAGTCACCATTCGGCGCGACGGCGAGATTCTGGAAAAACGTGACGTCGGCGTGCACACCGACATCAAGTTCAACGTGCCAATTCCTCATGCCGGACCGAACATCGTCGAGATAGAGGCGTCCCCGCTCGATCGCGAACTCACGCAAGTGAACAATCGCGCGGTCGTCTCGATCGATGGCGTCCGTGACAAACTGCGCGTGTTACTGGTGTCGGGCGAGCCGCATGCCGGAGAGCGGACCTGGCGCAATTTGCTGAAGTCGGACGCCTCGGTCGATCTGGTCCATTTCACGATCCTGAGGCCGCCGGAAAAGCAGGACGGCACGCCCATTAACGAGCTGTCCCTGATCGCTTTCCCGACGCGCGAGCTGTTCCAGCAAAAAATCGGGGAATTCCAGCTTATCATTTTCGACCGCTACGCCCGCCAAGGCGTATTGCCGCTCATCTACTTCGATAACATCGCAAAATATGTGCGCGATGGCGGCGCCGTGTTGATTGCCGCGGGGCCCGACTATGCAAGCCCGACCAGCATCTGGCGGACCCCGCTGGATGGCATTCTGCCTGCCGAACCTACCGGCGATATTACCGAGCGCAGTTTTCAACCGCAGCTTACCGAGGCCGGCCACCGCCATCCGGTGACTCGCAATCTCGAGGGGTCGGAAACCGATCCGCCGCACTGGAGCCGCTGGTTCCGGCTCGTCGATATCAAGCGCAGTACCGGCACAAATGTAATGCAGGGGCCGGACGGCAAGCCGCTCCTGGTGCTGGCGCGCGAGGGCGAAGGACGCGTGGCATTGTTGTTGTCGGATCACATCTGGCTGTGGGCGCGCGGCTACGAAGGCGGCGGACCGCACCTCGATCTTTTGCGCCGGCTGTCTCACTGGCTCATGAAACAGCCCGATCTGGAAGAGGAATCCCTCCGGTTAGTTGTGCACGGCCGCGATATTACCGTGCAGCGGCAGACCATGGCCGACACTGTCAATCCGGTGACCATTACTTCGCCGACTGGTGAAACCCGGACGATCAATCTGCAGGCGGTTGAACCGGGGCTATGGCGCGCCGCAATGACGGCAAACGAACTCGGATTATGGCGCGCAACGGACGGCAAACTGACGGCACTTGCAAATGTCGGTCCGGCCAATCCCCGCGAATTCGCCGAAGTCACGTCGACAACCGAGGTCTTGCATGCGCTGAGCAACGCCACAGGCGGGGATGTGCGACGGATCGCGGAAGGCGACAGCCTTGATATTCCGCGCGTGGTGCCGGTGCGTACCAGCACCACCTACAAAGGTGACGATTGGATCGGCTTGAAAATGCGCGACGTCAGCGTTGTGCGTGGCATCGGTGTTCTGCCGATCTTCGCCGGACTTATCGGTCTCTTGCTGCTGATTGGTTCCCTCGCGGCGACATGGGCGAGAGAAGGGCGGTAATTCCGTCAGGCCGTTTCCCAGTCCGGGCGGATCACGCCGGACACGCCGCTGAAGGCGCCGGCAGCAAGCTCGGCGACCAGGAGCCGTGCGGGATCGACCGGCCCCGGCATTTTCACCTGACCCTTCGGAATGCGTTTAAATCCTGACTTGGCATAGATCGGCTCGTCGCCCACGAGTACCACGAGTTTGTGGCCGCTCGCTTGCGCCTCCTTGAGAGCGCGCTTGATCAGCGCCGTGCCGACGCCGTGCGATCGAAAAGGCGGCTCGACCGTCAGCGGACCAAGCAGCAGAGCCGACGTCTCGCCGATGCAAATCGGCGTCAGGCGCACCGAACCGACCAACAAAGTGCCGATGCGTGCGGTGAATGACAAATCGAGCACATGACCCCTGCCCTCACGGATTCGGAACGCCGTGCGCACGAACCGGCCTGGCCCGAACGTGCGCTCGTGCAGCCGCTCGATCGCAGGCGCGTCGGCTGCGGTCTCAGGCAAAACAGTCAGTGCCAACTCGCTCATGAGCCCCGGGATCTCGGCCGTCATGCCCGGCTTTGTGCCGGGTATCCACGACTTGTCGCGCGTACGGCATAAAAGACGTGGATGGCCGGGACAAGCCCGGCCGTGACGATCTGGTTAAAGCTATTGGATTTCGTGCTAATTGACCCCACCTTGATGCACGAAGCGGGAATAGTGGAGCGGCGCAAATGGGACTTCTGGTCGACGGCGTATGGCAGGACGATGTTTCACGCACAAAAGAAGGTCAATTCATCAGGCCGACCACGCTATTCCGGAATTGGGTCACCGCGGACGCAAGCCCAGGGCCTTCCGGCGAGGGTGGCTTCGCCGCAGAGGCGGGCCGGTATCACCTCTATGTTTCGCTCGCCTGTCCATGGGCACACCGCACCATCATTTTCCGCAAAATCAAAGCCCTCGAGAACGTCATCTCGCTATCGACCGTATCGCCCAACATGGGGCGCGAAGGCTGGACATTCAACAAATCGGAAGGCTCTACGGGCGATGACGTGAACGGCAAGAACAAACTTTCCGAGATCTATTTGCTCGCCAACCCGCGCTATTCGGGCCGCGTGAGTGTGCCGATCCTTTGGGACAAGAAGCGTGGGACCATCGTCAACAATGAGTCCCCGGAAATCATCCGCATGCTCAATTCGGCGTTTGACGATTTTACCAATGTGCATACCGATTATTATCCGAAAAATCTGCGTGCCGAGATCGACCGCTTCAACGACATGATCTACCCGAATATCAATAACGGAGTATATCGGGCCGGCTTCGCCACCTCGCAGGCGGCTTATGAAGAGGCCTTTCGCAATGTCTTCGATACGCTCGAGGAGATAGAGCAAAGCCTGTCGCAGCATCGCTATCTGGTCGGAAACACGATAACCGAGGCCGACTGGCGCCTCTTCTGCACTTTGATCCGCTTCGATGCGGTCTATTATTCGCACTTCAAGTGCAACTGGCGGCGCATCTCCGAATTCCCGAACCTGTCGAACTATCTGCGCGATCTCTATCAAGTGCCAGGCGTGGCGGAGACTGTGAGCATCGAGCAGATCAAGCGGCACTATTATGGCAGCCAGCGGCACGTGAATCCGACCGGCATTGTTCCGGTCGGACCGCAGCTCGATTTCGCCGCGCCTCACGACCGCGCTCGTTTCAACTAGGCATCACCACAACTCGCTGATTGCTGCGCCACCAAATACTTCCGCCACCCGGGCGCGTGTGGCACGGCTCGCGTCTTCCGGAAGCGCGTCGATCGGGAAGAATGCGTGTTCCGCAATTTCGTGGTTGGGCTTCGGGTTTCCGTCCTGCCGGAAGTCGCGGACAATGAATAAAGCCACGTGGTCACGCCGTGATGTGCGCCTGTTAAAGTAGACGCTGTAAAGCTGTGGCGCGGTCCCGAGCTGGATATTGCCTTCTTCAGCCAGCTCACGCGTGAGCGCTTCGAGGAGGGTCTCCCCCGTCTCCACACCGCCGCCGGGAAGATGCCAGCCCTCAACGTAAGTATGCTTGATCAGGAATACGCGGCCGGCGCCGTCGATAACCATGCCACGGGTGCCGAGCGTCGCAGCGCGCGAGAATCGCCAATAAAAATGCATGCCCCGCCGGATGACCGGCTCGAGCACGCGGCGAAGGCGGTGTTGGCCCATAACGATGAATTCTCGTGTCCAGGGACGGTGATGCTTTATCGAGACCCTCACGGACAGGTGTCAAATTGACTTTTCTCAGTTTAGAATGCTTCTAATATTGATATTGAAGGACGGGTGCCTGCCGACTGAAAGGATTTTCTGTGAAACGCTTTGCCGACCTCACCGAGCAGGAAGTGCTCGCGCTTGCCATCACCAACGAGGAAGAAGACAGCCGCATCTATCGCGGTTTTGCCGAAGGCTTGCGTGAGCAATTTCCCTCCTCCGCCAAGGTATTCGACGAGATGGCGGAGGAGGAAGTTCATCACCGGACGATGCTGTTCGACCTCTACCGCCAAAAGTTTGGCGACTATCTGCCGCTGATCCGTCGCCACGATGTCAGGGATTTCATCCCGCACAAGTCTTCGCTCTGGCTGATGCGGCCGCTCATCCTCGGCGAGGTGCGCACGTTCGCCGAGAGAATGGAGGTGGAAGCTCAAGGATTCTATCGCAAGGCGGCCGACGGTGCGCGCGATATTTCCGTCCGTCGGCTTCTGCTCGAGCTTGCCGAAGCTGAAGCCGGGCACGAAAGCCTGGCTCACAAATTGACTGAACAGATCCTCACGGATAGCGCCCGCGCCAGCGAGGATGCCACCTCAAAACGCGCCTTTATGCTGCAATACGTGCAGCCGGGGCTTGCCGGTCTGATGGATGGTTCGGTCTCGACTTTGGCCCCGCTGTTCGCCGCCGCATTTGCCACCCACAACACCTGGCAAACATTTCTCGTTGGCATTGCCGCCTCTGTCGGTGCCGGCATCTCAATGGCCTTCGCCGAGGGCTTGTCGGACGATGGATCTCTCACCGGACGTGGTTCACCGTGGATCCGCGGGCCTGTCTGCGGCGTGATGACCGCCATCGGCGGGCTTGGTCATACCTTGCCCTATCTGATCCCGCATTTCCTGACCGCAACAGTTGTGTCGATTGTCGTCGTGATCATCGAACTTGCAATCATCTCGTGGATACGCATGCGCTTCATGGATACCCCCTTCCTGAGGGCGGCGTTCCAGGTGGTGGTCGGCGGTACACTCGTGTTCATTGCGGGCATATTGATCGGCAGTTCGTAGCGGGTTACTCCCGCTACGATGTTCACAATTGCCCATGTTTCCGATCCGCATCTTGCGCCACTGCCCCCAGTGAGCTGGAGCGAACTCGCCGGCAAAAGGCTGACCGGTTACGTCAACTGGCAGCGTAGGCGGCGTTTTATCCACGACCCGGCAACGCTCGCTGCGATTGTCGCCGATCTCAGGAAGCAAACACCCGACCACATCGCCGTCACCGGCGACATCGCCAACATTGCGCTGGCGGCAGAGTTTTCGCAGGGACGCGACTGGCTTGAGAGGCTGGGGTCTGCCCAAGATGTCACTTTCGTACCCGGCAATCACGATATCTACGTGCGCGAGGCCGCCAAATTCGCAGGCCGCCAATGGGGCGCCTACATGAGCGACGATGACGCCGCAGGCGGCTTTCCCTTCGTCCGCCGTCGCGGCAACATCGCACTGATCGGCCTTTCAACCGGTGTGCCGACGGCACCCTTTCTGGCAACCGGTTGGCTCGGAACAGAGCAGCTGGCCGGACTGGCCGCCGTGCTCAACGGACTCAAGAACGAAAATGTGTTTCGCGTGGTACTGATCCATCACCCGCCGGTCAGTACGGCAGCACGCCACAAGCAATTGCTCGATGCGCCCGTGCTCAAACGCGTGATCGCTGCGCACGGCGCGGATCTGCTGCTGCACGGACATGACCATCTCCATATGATCAATTGGCTGGACGGACCGGACGGCACCCGCGTCCCGGCCGTTGGCGTACCCTCGGCATCAGCCAAGGGCGACACTGGCAGAGACCTTGCCGCCTACAATCTTTATCAGATCGATGGGACGCCTGGCGCCTGGCAATGCGCATTGATCTCGCGCGGCCTCGATGCGTCGGGCGAGGTCGTGCAACAAAAGCGCGTTACGCTGCTTGGCTAGGGGTGCGGATTGCTCAGCATGGCAAGCGCAACGAGCACCGCTACGCCAGCAATGAGCCCATAAATAAAAGTACGAACAGTACGCCAGTGACGCTGGCGCCGATTGCGCTGCAATACAGACTGCGCAACTCCTCGTCCCGCGTCGTCGGACAATGCACGTTCGCGTTCAACCAGCCGACTTGCGACATAGCGCCTGATCGCTTCCACCAGCGCAGGCACCTCATAGGACTCTGCCAGCACCGCGCGGCCATACCGCGTATCCTGCACGAAACGGTATTGCCGTTTGTCGCGACCCATCTCGACATGCGCCACCACGTCGACCCACAACCGCGGCACATCGCCTTTGCTCACACCACGATCGAACAGTTCGACATCGCCGGGAATTTCCCGGAACAACGGATCGAGCGCGTCGTTGAGCAACTCAAGGCGGGCAACATCTGCATCGCGCAAATCAACAACGACCGCAGAGCGCTCAGCAGCTTCGATGCGCGCTTCACGCACCGCCTCCTTGAGCGGTTGCTCGATTTGGGGGGCGTCTGTTTCGTTTGTGCCGCGTTCCGACATACCCGGCAATCTAGCAACGCCTCACCCTCAGGAAAAGTAGAAAAGCGTGAGTTTTCAAGAAGTTTGATGGTTAATTGCCGGTTAATGAGGAGGGTGAGACGCCGTAGTTTCGAGCCCAGCCCAACCCGTCCTCAGTACGGCCACGCGGCCGGTATTCAGCGCCGATCCAGCCGCGATAGCCGAGCTTGTCCACCGCCTCGAACACTGCAGGGTAGTTCACCTCACCTTCATCCGGCTCGTGGCGTGAGGGCACCGCCGCGCATTGTAGATGTCCGATGACGGGCAGGAATTTTTCGAGACGATAGACCAAGTCTCCACCAACGATTTGAACGTGATAGAAATCGAACTGTATGCGGATGTTTTGCTTCCCGATCTTGCCAACAATATCCGCCGCGTGCTCGACATGATTCAGGAAATAATTCGGCCGATCGCGACTGTTGATCGGCTCAATCAGCAGTGTAATTTTCTTGGCGGCGGCCAGATCCGCTGCACGGGTCAGATTGTCGATAAAGACACGGTCTGCAGCCGGGCGTTGCTCGGGCGCCACCTTGCCGGCCAGACAATGAATCGCGCTCGCGCCAATTGCGCTGGCATATTCGAGCGCGCGGGTGAACAGCGACTGCCAGTCCTTCTCGCGACCCGGCACGGCAGCAAGGCCAAACTCGCCATCACGCTCGCCCGGTGGTGTATTGAGCCCAAGGATGGTGAGCTTGTTCCTTGCGATCGCCGTTTTTACAGCCGAGGCCGGAACATCATAGGGAAATTGAAGCTCGATCGCCTTGAACCCTGCTGTTGCGGCGGCGTCGATCCTCTCAAGCAACGGTCGCTCGGTGAAAAGATAGCCAAGATTGGCAGCAAAACGCGGCATAGACTGTCCTCGATGATCCCTTGATGGTCCCTTGATGATCCCTTGCGCGCAGACGCGCGGACGTATTCATTAGCGCCGCAACCGATACAACGCCATCCGGAAAATCCATGTCCGCCAATACCGCTTTTCATATCGCCGTGCTGCCCGGTGACGGCATCGGCCAGGAAGTCATGGCACCGACCCTGGAGATCCTGCGGCGGATCGAAACGATTACGCCGAGCCTGAAATTCCGTTTCACCGAAGCTTCGGCCGGTGCCGGTCACTACAAGGCGACCGGAAAGTCCATGCCGGACTCCACCGTTAAATTGTGCGAGGGGGCCGACGCCATCCTGCTTGGCGCCTGCGGGTTGCCGAGCGTGCGCTATCCCGACAATACCGAGATCATGCCGCAGGTCGAACTGCGCTTCATTTTCGATCTTTATGCCGGCGTGCGGCCGGCTCGTCTGATTCCCGGCGTGCCGAGCCCGATTGTGAACGCACAAGAACGCGGCATCGATTTCGTGCTGATCCGCGAGTCGACCGAAGGCCTGTTTGCATCAATGGGCAAAGGCGTGGTCACGCACGACGAAGCCCGCGAAACGCTGGTGATCACGCGCAAGACGTCGCAACGGCTGTTTGATTTCTCGCTTCGTCTCGCCGAAAGACGAAAAAAGCGTGGCAAGCCTGGCCTTCTCACCTGTGTCGACAAGGCCAACGCGTTCAAGGCCTACGCCTATTTCCGCTCAATCTTCGACGAACGTGCGAAGAATTTTCCGGACGTAAAGACTGATCACGTCTACGTCGACGCCTGCGCCGCACTGATGGTGCGTAAGCCATGGGACTTCGACGTGATGGTGATGGAAAATATCTTCGGCGACATTCTTTCCGATCTCGCCGCCGGATTGATCGGTGGCCTCGGTATCGCACCGTCAGCCGACATCGGGGATAAACACGCGGTCTTTCAACCGTGTCACGGCACGGCGCCCGACATCATGGGCCAGGGCAAGGCCAATCCGACGGCGATGATTCTGTCCGCGGCAATGATGCTCGATTGGCTGGCCGACCGGCATGATCACGCGCCGGCCGCCGATGCAGCACAACGGATCGAGCGGGCTGTCGACAACGCCTATGCCGAAGGCATCAGGCCGATGGAATACGGCGGGAAGGACGGCACCAGCTCAATCGCCACGGCCGTGCTCCGGGCGCTCAATTAGGGAGGAACGTATGCTGTTTTCGGTATTCACCCTCGACAGTCCGGACGTCGCAGACAAACGCAAAGCCGTGCATGGCGAGCACGTCGCCCACCTCAAGAAGGCGAATGATTTTGCCGTGACCATCACCGTTGGTGGCCCCCTGATGTCGGACGACGGTATGAACGCGATTGGCAGCCTGATGGTGCTGGAAGCACCGGATCGCGCATCAGTCGAAAAGTTCAACCGCGCCGACCCTTTTCACCGCAATGGCGTGTGGGGAAAGGTCGAAATCAGGCGATTTGACCGGAAGGAGTGATTAAAGACCGACAAATTCCTTGATTGCAGCGACGAACTGTTCTGGCTGCTCGAGCGGCGGACAATGGCCACAACCGGGAAGCTCAATGTATTTCGCGCCCGCGACCTTCTCGACGATCTGTTTGTTGAGTGCTGGCGGCGTGGCTTGATCGAATTGGCCGCACACCACAAGAGTCGGTACCTTCAGGTGGTGAAGCAGCGGAACCAGGTCGGTTTCCTGCAAAATCCTGCACGCCGCCTGGAATGCTTTTGGATCGATCGCGAGCAGGACCTTCTTGCGCTCTTCGATTTTCTCCGGGTGCGCGGCAAGATAGGCAGGCGAAAAAACGCGCTTCGCCGCAATCTCGGCGATACTGCCGAGACCGCCGTCCTCCACCTTCTGCGCCATGACCGCGAAAGCTTCGCGTCCCTCGGGAGGAAAACCAGCCGCGGCATCACTGAGCACAAGTTTTGATAGCCGCTCCGGATGCGCGAGCGCGAAGGCGAGCGCGACGGTGCCCCCGAACCCATTGCCGATCAGCACTGAATCCTTACCGATGCCAAACTCATCAAAACCATCTTCGACAATCGCGAGATAGGCATCCATCAGCGCAAGCATTGCCGGCTGGGATCCGTGGAAGCCCGGCAAATTAAACAGCGTCACGCGATGCCTCGCAGCGAGCGCCGGCAGCACCGGGTCAAAGGCATGATGGTCGGCGAGCAGCGAGTGCAAGACAACCAGATCAGAACCCTTGCCGGTCCGCACCGCGGTCAGCGCGCCGCGGCCAGCGCTGAGTTGCTCCATGTCCATGAGAGTATTTCTCCAACGCCAGACTAATCAGGAATCATCGCCCGTTGCCGATCTTGTCATCTTGTTCCGGTTGATCCTGCTGAGGTGCGCACGGAGCATCCCTAAGAGAATTGGCCGGGACAAGCCCGGCCATGCAAGCTGAGAATATCCGGTGCGTCCGAATTCAGTTCCCTTCCCGCCACAGCCCGAGCGATTCCTGCGCCGGACGATCTGAGATCGAGAACAGTACCGCCTCTTCACTTGTACTGTGCGAATAGCGCTTCCAGGGCGGTACAACAAATACATCGTTGACGCCCCATTCGTACGGCTTGCCGTCGATGACGGTGGTACCGCGTCCCTCGGCGACCGCGAAAATGGTCGCGTCGGTCGAGCGATAAGACTCGCCCTTGAAGCCCTTCGGGAGCAGCGCCAGGTAAGCGCCCATCGTCGGAAGCACCGACCCGCCATTGATCGGATTGGCATAGCGCACGCGCGCGCCGTGGCGTTTGTCGACGTCGCCGGTATTCTTCAGCCGTTCCAGGATCGGGCGCATCTTGGCGTAAGGATAATTGATGACCGGACTGCGGTTCATCGTCGCCGGCGCGCCGTCCGGCAGTACGCCGGAAGCGTAGCGTTCGAAAGAGTCGCCATCGGCGTGATTGGTCTTCTGCATCTTCTCGTCGTAATGCGTGGCGAAGGATGCCTCGAAATGATTGACCGTCGGCATATCGAGCACGTCGAGCCACATCACAGGTTGCTTGCCGGGGTTGCCATGGTCGTGCGGCGCCCAGTTCGCGGTGATGATGAAGTCACCATGCTTCATCTGCGTCTTCTCGCCCTCGACGGCGGTGTAGGCGCCCTCACCTTCCAGCACAAAGCGAATCGCGGACGAAACGTGTTGATGCGCGTCGGCGATCTCGCCGGGCAGGATCAACTGGATGCCGGCGAACAGCGAATTCGTGATGCGCGCCTTGCCGGGCATGCCGGGATTTTCCAGAACCAGCACGCGGCGCTCGGCCTCTTCCGCGCTGATCACGTCGCCGGCCTCGAGCATCAGCCGTTTGACGTCACCGAACTTCCAGACTGTCGGTTGAAGGCTCGTCTTCGGCTCCTTGGTCACCAGGTCCTTCAGGACCTCCCAGAGCGGCGCCATGTTGAACTTTGAAATCTTGTCGTAGTAAGCCTGCCGCGCCACCTGCACATTGTGCTTGGAACCAGGCTGCTCGGTTGCGGTTGCGACCGCCATGGGCGTGCTCCTCGGAAAACGCGATGGTTGAATTTGCAACCTTATACAGCAGATCGGCGCGGGCAGGAAATACCCGTCCTGCATTGCAGATAGCTAGTTATTGACTGAGCCGCCGTCCACAACGAGCGATTGGCCGGTCACAAAATCACTATCGCTTGAAGCCAGAAATACAAGCGCCCCGAGCAGATCTTCCGGATAAGCGTCCCGTTTGAAGGCACGGCTGTTGCGAACGGGCACGCGTTCCTCTTCGACGTGAGTCGCGTTCTCCAGCCCCGTGTCGCTCAGAATGTAGCCTGGCGAAAGCGAATTGACCGCGATGCCGTATTCGCCAAGTTCGCGCGACAATGAACGTGTGAAGGCAAGCATTGCCCCTTTCGACGTCACATATGGCAACATGCGCGGCACGCCTTTATAGGCTGCGCCCGAGGCGATGTTGATGATTTTGCCGGTCCGCCGCGCCATCATATGCGGCGCGACATGGCGGACCATCAGATACGGGCCACGCACATTGATCGCCATGACGCGATCCCAGGTCTCGGTGTCCCACTCATTGAAATTTCGAGGCTTCAGCGTCGCATAGTAGGCAGCATTGTTGACCAGCACGTCGATCTGACCGAAGCGATCAATGGTCTGGGCCACCAGATTCTTCACCGCCTTCTCTTCGCTCACGTCGAACTTCATGCTCGCGACCGAATTTGCGCCGTGACGTCCGGCAATTTCTTCAGCGAGTTCGCGACCATCGGCGATGTCGGCGATCATCACACGCGCGCCCTCGGCAGCGAGGGCTTGTGAGTAATGCCGGCCGATGCCCTTGGCGCCGCCGGTAACGATCGCAGTTTTTCCAGCAAGCCTTGGCATGACCTGTCGCTCCGCCTCACAATCATCATGCCCGCGCTTGTCGCGGGCATCCACGTCTTGCAAGATCGCCACCATAGAGACGTGGATGGCCGGGACAAGCCCGGCCATGACGGGGAGACGCTTCATGCCACGCGACACCGCCGACCGCCTGGAGATCCGGGCATTGATAGAGAACTGGGTACTCTGGCGCGATGCCCGCATGTGGGATCGCTTCGGCACCGTCTGGCATAAGGACGGGCAGATGTGGGCAACCTGGTTTCAGGGTTCCTACGAGGAATTCATCCGCGTCAGTCAGGAAGGATACGACCGGGGCGTGCGCATAATGCACATGCTTGGCGGTATGAGCATTGACATCAAAGGCAAGCGTGCAATCGCACAAACCAAGATGACGATCTCTCAGCGCGCCAAAGTCGACGGCGTATTGTGCGACGTCGTGTGCACCGGGCGGTTCTACGATTTTCTTGAAAAGCGCAAAGGTCGCTGGGGCATTGTCCTGCGGCGGCTCGCCTATGAAAAAGACCGCATCGATCCCGTCGAACCCGACGCGAAGCTGACCCTCGACAAGACTCTGCTGGCGCAGTTTCCCGAAGGCTATCGCCATCTCGGTTATTTGCAGAGCAAGATTGGTTACACAATCAAGGACGAACTCCCCGGTCTCGACGGGCCGCCGCTCGATGCGCTTTACGCCAAGGGTGAAGCCTGGCTCAAGGGCCGCAAATTATAGCGACAGCCGGGGGTTGGCTCGTACGCCAAGAAGTGCAATTTTCATCGCAGGTGGTCGCACCGAATAGAACCACCGGGGGGAGTTGCCATGTCGTTTGCCGACAAATTCAACCTGTTCAATGAGTTCAACATCCTGCGCATTACCTGCGCGGTGTTTTTCATTCCTCACATCATCGGCAAGTTCACAGTGCCTGCGACGCTCGAGTTCTTCGTAAAGGCCGGCTTCAAACCGCCCGCAACCTGGATGTATATCGCCGGCGCGATCGAGACCCTCCTCACCATTGGGCTTTTCTTTGGCATCTACACCCCCTATGTGGGCTTTATCGCCTTCATCCATCTGCTCGTCGCCGCCGCGGCCACCTATCGAGTGACGGAATGCTGGATCTGGGTCATCGGTGGTGTTGAGTATTGCATTTTTTGGGCGATCTGCTGTCTGGTGGTCGCCATGCACGCTTATCATGCCGGAATTTAAGTTCTCCGCACTGAAAGGAAGTCTTCCCAATGGCTAGCGTCCTGTTCTCTCCCATTACCTTGCGCGGTCTGACCCTGCCGAACAGGGTCGTGGTTTCACCGATGTGCCAATACAATTCCAACAATGGCTCGGCCAACGATTGGCATCTGATGCATCTCGGCAATATGTCGCTCGGCGCCGCTGGCCTGGTGATGTGCGAGATGACCAACGTCAATCCGCAAGGCCGCATTTCACCGAAATGTGCCGGCATGTGGTCGGACGACAACGAAGCTGCGCTCAAGCGCGTGTATGATTTTTGCCGCCAGTACGGCGTTGCCAAACTCGGCGTACAGCTTGCCCATGCGGGTCGCAAAGGCCCGACCACGCCACCGGCTGCCGGCGGCAAGCCGATCCTCGAAGGGCCGGATGCCTGGACACCGGAGGCACCATCAGCCATTCCCTACGACACTGGCTGGCCGGTGCCGCACGCCATGACGAAAGACGACATCAAGCGCTGCATCAGCGAATTCGCCGCGGCTGCCAGGCGTGTCGATCGCATCGGCTATGACGTGATCGAGTTGCATGGTGCTCATGGCTATCTTGCCCACCAGTTTCTGTCGCCGCTTTCAAACCAGCGCATCGACGAGTATGGCGGTTCGCTCGAAAACCGCATGCGCTTTGCGATCGAGATGTACGAAGCCGTGCGCGCTGTATGGCCCACACAAAAGCCGATCGGCATGCGCGTTTCCGCTACCGATTGGGTCGATGGCGGCTGGACGCCTGATGAAACGGTGGTCCTTGCCAGGGAGCTCAAGAAGCGCGGCATGGACTACATGGACGTGTCGACCGGCGGGCTCGATCCGAAGCAGAAAATTCCGCTGGCGGCCGGCTATCAGGTGCCGTTTGCCGAAAAGGTGAAGAAGGAAAGCGGCATCACCACCATGACGGTTGGCCTCATCGCCGGCTACCAGCAGGCGGAAGACATCGTCGCGTCAGGCAAAGCCGACCTGGTCTGTCTCGCACGCGCCGCGATCTGGGATCCGCGCTGGGCCTGGCACGCGGCCGAGGAGCTAGGCGCCGAGACGCCCTATGCGCCCAAGACGATGGCGGGCCATCCCAAGCTGCGGCCGCAGCTGTTTCCGAAGCGGGCGCAGGCGGCGGGCTAGGCTCCCGCCTTCATGCGCTTGATGAATTTCGCGAAAGCGGCGAGCTGCGTCTTGACGGCGTCCTTGGTCGGCTGATCTTTCAGCTCGAGCGTGTCCTTGTCGAACTTTGCCGCGGCACTGCCGACGAAAACCTCCGGCGTGCCGAAGATGAAGGCGTTGAGGAATACCATCGACATCCGCCAGTGGTACTGCATGCGCGCACCGCCGAGTGGACCCTGCGAGCAGGACTGAATAGCCACCGGTTTTTCCTTGAAAGGCTGCTCCTTCATACGCGAAAGCCAGTCGATCGCATTCTTCAGCACACCCGGCATCGACCAGTTGTATTCCGGGCTGACGAACAAAACTCCGTCAGCAGCACGAATCGCGGCCGCGAGATCTTCCGCCGGCCCCGGAAAACCGGAGGCCTCCTGAATATCGGCGTTGTAAAGCGGCAGCGCTCCGATCGTCGGCGCCGTCACCAATTTCATTTCCGGCGGAGCCAGACCCGGCAATGCGCGGATCAATGCGGCATTGTACGAACCCTTGCGGAGCGAGCCGCAGATAACGAGCACATTGAGCTGATCGGGCATAACATTCCTCACGTTGCTTCACAGTCGAGCAGGCTTACTACCATGCGCTGCCGTGGACAGCAGCGCGAAATCATTATGGCTGCAATATTCCCGGGCAGGGACTGAAGTTCTATTTTGGTTCGAGGCCGGCTGTCTTGGCGACCTCCTGAAAAGCTTTGATGTCGGACTGAATAACCTTGCGGAACTCCGTGGGCGACGACAAGTTTGCAACCGCGCCGATCCCCTCCAGCCGTTTCCTGACGGCATCTTTGGCCAGCACGTCCTGCATCGCCTTGTGAAGCTTGTCGACGATTGGTTGTGGCGTGCCCGCTGGAAAGGCCAAGCCATACCAACCGAGATAGCCGATTCCCGTTACGCCGCTTTCCGCAAGGGTCGGCACATCGGGAATTGCCGGCCAACGTGTCGGCGTGGCCACCGAGATGATCCGCAAATCGCCAGAATCCACTTGGCCGCGAATCGGATGATAAAGTTCAACGGCGAAAGCCGCGTCGCCGCGAAGCAACGCGCTGACCACCTCACCCGTCGTTCGGTACGAAACCGCCTGCGCGTTTATGGAGGCGCGCTGGCGCAGATGCTCGGCGATAAGATGCTGGGTTGAACCCAGCCCAACTGTGGAATAGTTCAGCTTGCCAGGCTGCCTATTGACGTAGTCGACAAGGCTTTTGATGTCGGTCGCGGGGGAATTCTTCGGCACCACGACGACAAAGGCAGAATTGGTGAATATCCCGACCGGCGCGAAATCATTCACCGGGTCATACGGGACCTGCTTGACCATGACCGCCGATACCGAATGGCCCATGCTGATGGCGGCGATGGTGTAACCGTCATTCGGCGCCTTGGCGGCCATGCCGCCGGCAATCGTGCCGCCGGCACCGGGGCGATTTTCGACGATGAATTGCTGGCCCAGGGCTTCGGACAGCCCGTCGGCAAGAATGCGCGTGGCGACATCTGTTCCGCCGCCCGCTCCGAACCCGATCAAAACATGGACCGGCTTTGACGGCCAATCCTGCGCGAACGCGGAAGGCGCCGCGATCAACACCGCGGCTATCGCCGCAACGACGCAAGTGCGTTTCACGATTGCCCTCCCTTGCCAGGCGCACCTCCCCCACGGGGCGCGTCTTTTATGACCATTCAGGGAACGCGCTCGGTCACCGACTTGTCAACCGGGGCGGCGTTACTTCTCGTCCTCGATTGGATTGCGCAATACGCCCACGCCTTCGATCTCGATCTCGCATGTATCACCGGCTTTCATCCATACCGGCTCGGGTTTGCGTGCGTGACCAACACCGGATGGCGTACCGGTGAGGATGACGTCGCCGGGCTCAAGTGTCATTCCCTTGGTGAGATAGACAAGCGTCTCCGCCAGCGGAAACATCATGTTGGCGGTGTTGTCAGACTGCATGGTTTTGCCGTTAAGGCGGCTCATGATCTTCAAGCCTTTACCGCCGGCAGGCAATTCGTCTGCAGTCACCATCCAGGGACCGAAGCCGCCGGTACGGTCAAAATTCTTGCCCATGCCCCATTGCGTCGTGTGGCGCTGGAATTCGCGCACCGAACCTTCGTTCGAGCAGGAATATCCGGCGATACAATCGACCGCGTTGGCCATGGTGAGATGCTTGGCGCGCTTGCCCACGATCGCAACCATTTCGGCTTCATAGTCGAGCTGGATCGACTCCTTCGGCCGCACGATCGGCTGCAGGTGCGGCACCATCGAGGTCAGCACGCGAAAAAAAATGGATGGAAACTTCGGAATGTTGTCACGCTGCGGTCCTTCCTTGACATGATCGAGATAATTCAACCCGAGACAGATGATCTTTCCCGGTTGCCCGACGGGAAGCGTGTATTTCAATCCGGCCAGCGGCCGCCGTGCGGAAGCTGGCGCCTTTTTGGCCAAGTCAGCCAAAGGCTTGAGGTCGCCCCTGCTCCGGCGCAGAACTTCCCCGAGATCGCTGGGCATATTGTTGTCTACGCTTTGCAAATCGATGACGTCATCGCCCTCGACCACGCCAAGACGCACGCCATTACTGGCTTCAAAACCGACAATCTTCATGAGCCTGCCTTACCTGAACGTACGCCCGGCCAGGAACGGACGGGCGCCGGAAGGCTTAGCGCAAGCCGGCGAATTCGAGCAAGTCACCCGACAAACGTGAATGCCTGGATCGAGAAATATTTCCGTGGGTCGGTCCAGGCCCTCACCGGCAACCAGCCGACACCGCGTGCAAGTGCCGCGAGTGACTCGACGCTATATTTGTAGCTGTTCTCGGTATGAATGGTTTCGCCAGCGCGGAAATCGATGGCCTCTCCTGCCACCTTCACTTTTTGTCGCTTGAGGCTGGCGAGATGCATTTCGATGCGATGGCGCTCGCGGTTGTAAAAGGCGTGATGTTCAAAAGTGTCGAGCCTGAATGTACCGTCCAGCTCGCGGTTAATTCGCGTCAGCAAATTGAGATTGAACTTTGCGGTGATGCCTTCGGCATCGTTATACGCAGCTTTGAGCACTTCGGCCGGTTTGATCAGATCGGCACCGACAATAAGCACGGCGCCCGTCCCTAGAATGTTCGCAGCATTTCGCAAAAATCCCGCTGCATCATGCGGCTCAAAATTTCCGATGGTTGATCCGGGGAAAAACCCGACCCGTGCCGGCGCAACCTTTGCCTCCGGCGGTAACGCGAATGGCTTGCAAATGTCGGCGGTCACCGGCAGTACCTTGAGCTGAGGAAAATCTGGCCGCAGCTCCGCGGCTTCCTGCTCGATCATTTCACCGCAGATATCGACCGGCACATAGGCTGCGAGCTTCGGCGCCGCCCTTAACAGAATGCGCGCCTTTTTGCTGGAGCCACTGCCGAATTCCACCAGAGCCGCACCTGGCGGGATCAATTTCGCGATTTCGGCAGCCTCCTGGCGCAGAATACTCATTTCACAGCGTGTCGGATAATACTCCGGAAGCTCGGTGATGCGTTCGAACAAATGTGACCCTGCAGCGTCGTAAAAATATTTTGCTGGCACGTGCTTGGGTGCCGCGTGCAGGCCTTCAAGGACATCGGCCTCAAATTCGGAAACTTCCGTGCTCTGCTGCAAGAATCGTTTACGCGCTACTGCTGCAACCATGGTGACGCCTCACACAAACTCGGCCAGACGCAGGCCACTGAATTGCCAACGTGCCGACGGATAGAAGAAATTGCGATAGCTCACGCGTTCATGTCCCTGAGGAGTTGCGAGCGAAGAGCCACGCAGCACCATTTGGCTGACCATGAATTTGCCGTTGTACTCTCCAAGCGCGCCTTCAGCGGCCCGGTAGCCCGGATAGGGTAGATAGGCACTGCGCGTCCATTGCCAAGCGATGCCAAAAGCATCCGCCATCACATTCGCCCGTGCCGCGACCTCCCACTCCGCCTCGCTCGGCAGGTGCTTGCCGGCAAAGCGGGCAAAGGCCTCGGCTTCGTAATAGCTGACATGCTGAACGGGGGCGGCGTGATCGACCGGCCTCAAACCACCGAGAGTCATCACGTGCCAGGCGTCACTTTTCTTTCGCCAGTGGCCGGGGGCCTGCCAGCCCTCCGTCTGGACCGTAGTCCACCCATCGGAGAGCCAGAGAGACGGAGTTGTGTATCCCGCTGCGCCGATGAATTCGAGCCACTCGCCGTTCGTGATCAAGTGCCGTGCAATCCTCACGTGCGGGATCAGCGCATCATGAAATGGAGTTTCGTTGTCAAAGCAAAAATCGTCACCCTCGTGGCCGATTGCGTGAATGCCTACGGGTACTTCTACGTAGCCGCGCGGCCCTTGCGTTGCGCGCGGCGGCTGCCAGTTCGCATTGTAAACCGGGTCTGTCGGATTCTGCGCAAAGGCATGCAGAATGTCGGTGACCAGCAATTCCTGATGTTGCTGCTCGTGATGGAGTCCGATTTCGACAATGGCGAGTACTCGCTCCGCCTCCACCGCCGGTATCTGCGCGATCAGCCGCTCGACCGCCGCGTCAACGTGGGCGCGATAGGCGCTGACATCTTCGCCATTCGGCCGCGTGATCAAACCACGCTGTGGACGCGCATGACGCGGACCGGCCGCTACGTAATAGGAATTGAAGAGAAACGGAAAGCGTTCGTCGAAAATCCTGTAAGTCGGGTCATGAGGCACAAGCAGAAACTGCTCAAAGAACCATGTAACGTGGGCGCGGTGCCACTTGGCCGGACTGGCGTCCTCCATCGACTGCACAATCTGATCTTCGGCTGACAAATGCGCCGCGCGCGCTTCCGTTTCGGCGCGCACCCGACGGAATGCCTGCAGCCAGGTGTCGCGGATTTCGTCAATGGGACGCCGTGGCGCCCGCGCCGGCTCCCCTCGTGTGACCGGCGACATTGCAGGGCGCACCATGAAGTGTCTCCGTAAATTCTAAGGGCTTCAGCAGTCGATATAAGTACAGATACGATTTATGCATGCGATTGTTCCATCGCATGTTGGCTTGGGCAACCTTTCCAGGCTCGTGGAGCCGGATTTGACTTCAAGACTCGCTTCCGCGGTGTCTTCCGACAATCGCTTGCTCAGTGTTCGTGATCAATTCGGGCGCCTGTGTGACCAAAGGCGCCTGTAACTTTTATGAATTGCTCGGGTGGTAATCCGACGCGCGGTGCAATGTGTATCTTTGTGGTTCTTCACTCACCCCACAGGCCGTCGCAAGAAGAACCAATCGTGGGGATCGAGTCAGGCCACACCAAGATGATTGGACTAAATTCTCCAGGCCTATTGCTTCTCATTTAAGATCAATAGCTTAGAGTTAAATGGTAGCGGGTGACCGCTACTAAGATTGGCGTTGATCTTCGACGGCGATTTTTTTCAAAGACGCCTCCATGCCTCGCGCAAAATCGCGATGAACATGGAGATGCGATTGGCATGCCGGCGACCCACCCGAGCAAATAGCGCGGGTCTACGCATTTGGTGCTCCATACACTCGCAAAATGTCGCCACAAGCATGAAGAGGGCGCTGGCCTGATCTAGTCTGGCCAGGCATCGTTGGACATCCGCCGCAAGAGCGAAGTGGAACACGCGGGTGACGGGTTCGGGAATCATCAAAAACTGAGCGATGACGTAGCTCACATGGGACAGAGCGACCGAGCAACCGATTCGGTAGACGCCGGCGAGAACAGGAATTCACGCAGGGGTCGCGGCGCGCTCGCCGTGGGCGCATTGGTGTTCGCTTTGTTGTCACTTCCGTTCATGCTTCCGCTCATGGCCGAGGTCTTCGGAGGAAGCGCTGGCGAGCAACTCTGTCAGTGGGTAGGCGGGAAGTGGGGAAGCGCCTGGAACGTATGCGT
>DATAPP010000103.1:0-10032 GCA_036265125.1 Pseudolabrys sp.
TGCGACGTTTCTGTTGGCTTGGTGCATCGCCGGCCTCGTTGGCCTGGTTTTCAATTCAAGGATGGTTCGCCCAAGAGTCCTACCGGGCTGACTGTTACGCTTCCCGATCGAGTTTTTTCATTTTTGCAGGAACCAAAAAGCCGAAATCCTCGTTTTAGGATTGGTCATTGGCACTCTACTCTTCCCCCAGAGGCCAGTGACTAGTTCGCCGCTAACAAAGGGCTGCCGCATTGCCCCTGCGGCAGCCCGTTTGTTTTGAATGACGAAACGCTGCAACAAAATAATCGGCATGGAGGTAGCTGAATATAGATTAAACGCGCGAGACGATTGAGTTCGGCTGGTGGCAGCGTCAGATTGCATCGAACGAGCAGTGGAGTGTTGCGTCATGCTTACCCGAACGCCGCCGCTTGCCCCCGGCGAGCCAACCGTCACCGTTTACATCGTGCTCAATGATTTTGGACAGCCGCTCGGCCGTGCTTATGTCGAAACCGATGAGGCTGAGGCTGATGAAACGACGGTCGTCAGCAAAATCCTCAGCGGTGAATATTCGAACCCCGTTCGCGTGGTAGCTTTCAACACAGCCGAGGGCTGGTCGAGCGACGTCACTGAGGACATTGCGCGAGCTGTGCTGGAGCTTGCGGACACCGAAGGTCATGCGGGCAAATCTGCACAGGCGTTTGTCGAGAGGGCTCTCGGGGAATCCACCGAGACGTATTAGGGCTCGCTGGCGTTAGCGAGCAACGCGGCGCTGACATATCGTCACGCTGCCCCGATTAATTTGCCTTTATGTCGCCGCTTAGAGTTTGTCTTATCCGGCGAGGCAACGAGAGGGGTCACGCTGTTGCACAACCGGCGTGGCCCCGATGAGCTGCTCTTTTGCTGATTGGGGCATGATTGAGTATTCCGGCATTGGTCTGATTGAGGACTGCCGCATAATACGAACGGCAGCCTGAAAGTGTTGGCCATGCCAGTGACCGGCTTATTTACTCGCTGCTCGGCTGGTTGTTCCTACGAAATGGTGGGGCCGCAGTTCACCCCCCTGCGGGCCTCTAATCGCGCCCGCATTAGGGGGCGATTGACGGTAGCGCGATCAAACTCATTAAGCGGGTTCGTGGCATTTGGTTTCATCGCGACTAGCCTTTTTGCGGAGTTCGCTCCTGCCTCAAGATCAGAAATCCCAAGGCAGCGACTCGCGCTCAGGATGGGACATTCTGATCGGTTGTGCAGGCGGGGCACTCGAAAGTGTGTCGATCAGGTTCACCCTGTTCGTCTGCTGCAATCCAAACAAGCCGCATCACTGCGCCGCACGTCGGGCAGTTCGGTCGTTCTACTACCCGTTCTGGAAACTGAAAGGCGCCACGGGAGACCTCGTGTGCCGGTCGCATGCCGACCAGGGGGTGCCGCCAACAGCGACGGAGGCAGCGTCCGGGGGTCCGGCCGCAGCGACCGGCTGAAGGTAAGACGTGAATGCCTCTGATTGTTCCTGGGGCTAAGGCCGCTATGCGGCAGCTTTATCATGGTGGGGCTTCTCACTTTCACGACGCTCACAGAAATCCCCCGATAGGTTGTACCGGCGCTTCCATGTCGCGTTCATGTCGCATGGAGTTGCCGGGAGTGATTGGGAATCGTTGAAACGTAAGGAGAACTGTTGCGACAAGATGCAACATCGAGGCGGGTGTGTTTGAAAGCTAAGCCATTGATTTTCCGGTGCCGGGTGAGGGAATTGAACCCCCGACCAACGGTTTACAAAACCGCTGCTCTACCGCTGAGCTAACCCGGCATACCGCAGGAATTGTAGTCGCTTAGCATCTACTGGCGGTGCAGCGAAATCCTGTTTTAACGGAAATTTCCTGTGGTGTTTTTGCACAAAAAAAGCCCCGCACCGATGGTGCGGGGCGCGAGTTGAAAAAGGGCGGCCATGCGGCCGTCCTCCTACATCAGAGTGATGTCCCGATCCTTGGTTTCCGGCAGGAAGATCAGGCCGACGACGAAGCTCATCGCTGCGACCACGATCGGATACCAGAGGCCGGAGTAGATATTCCCGGTCGCTGCCACAATGGCGAACACGGTGGCCGGCAGAAAGCCGCCGAACCAACCGTTGCCGATGTGATACGGCAGCGACAGACCGCTGTAGCGGATTCGGGTCGGAAACAATTCCACCAGCCAGGCGGCGATCGGCGCGTACACCATGGTGACGTAGATCACCAAAATGGTCAGCAAGATGATCGTCATGGGGTAGTTGATTTCCGCCGTATTGGCGGTGGCCGGGTAGCCATGCTTGGTGATCGCGTCACCGAGCTGCTTGGCGAAGTCCGGGGTGCCGGTCTGGATGACTTCATCGCCGACCTTCACGCTCGCTTTGGTTCCCTTCGGCGCTTCCTGGTTCTGGTAGTTCACCGAACGGGCGACCAGCGCTGACTTGGCGATGTCGCAAGAGGTGGTGAACTTGGCAACGCCGACCGGATTGAACTGGAACGAGCACTCACTCGGATCGGCAATCACGGTCACCGGAGCTGATGCCAGCGCTGCTTCCAGCCTCGGATTGGTGAAATGCGTCAGGCCCTGGAAGATCGGGAAGTACGTCACGACCGCCAGTGCGAAGCCCGCCAGGATGATCGGCTTGCGGCCGATCCTGTCGGACAGCCAACCGAAGACGATGAAGAACGGCGTGCCGAGCAACAGCGCGGTCGCGATCAGGATCTGCGCCGTAACCGGGGGCACCTTCACCGTCAGTGACAGGAAGAACAGCGCGTAGAACTGCCCGCCATACCACACGACGGCTTCGCCAGCAGTGGCGCCGAACAGCGCCAGGATGGCGATCTTGAGATTTGCCCATTCGCCGAACGCTTCCGACAACGGCCGCTTGGAGCCTTTACCAAGGTCCTTCATGCGCTGGAACACCGGCGACTCATTGAGCCTGAGCCGGATCCAGATCGAGACTGCAAGCAGGATAGCCGAGAGCAGGAACGGGATTCGCCAGCCCCAGGCTGCGAAGGTCGGTTCGCCTTGAGCACTACGAATGCCAAGCACCAGCAACAGCGCCATGAACAGGCCGAGCGTCGCCGTGGTCTGGATCCACGAGGTGTAGAGGCCGCGTTTGTTCTTCGGCGCGTGCTCAGCGACGTAAATTGCGGCACCGCCGTATTCGCCACCAAGCGCGAGACCCTGCGCCAGACGCAGAGCGATCAGAATGATCGGCGCGATGATGCCGGCTGACGCGTAAGACGGCAGCAAACCAATAAAAAAGGTGCCGACACCCATCAGCGACATGGTGATGAGGAAGGTGTACTTGCGGCCGATGATGTCGCCGAGCCGGCCGAAAAACAGCGCACCGAATGGGCGCACCGCAAAACCGGCGGCGAAAGCGAGTAGCGTGAAGATGAAAGCCGCCGTCGGATTGACGCCGGAAAAGAATTGCGCCGCCAGAATGGGCGCTAGCGTTCCGTAAATGTAAAAGTCGTACCATTCGAATACTGTGCCAAGCGATGAAGCGAAAATGACCATCCGCTCTTCGGATGTCATCCCGCCCTCGCGATATTGGCTCGCAGTCATTGCCGTCATGGGCGTTTTTCCCCGATTTGCCGCGCTGATTTGATTTCTTGTTGGAGGCAGCCGCCCGCGCAATCACACGATAGACTTCCCCAATTGAAAAATACGCCGCGCGCCAACAGACGTCTGTCCATCTCAGGTCTTACGTCTAAAGTTGGGAATGGGTTCCGCAAGCGGCGGAATTCGCAGAGAGAATCAAATCCGGGGAGACGGAGCCAACGGCAGCTGGATCAGACCGCGCCAACAAGTTTTTCCAGAATATCGATCAGCCAGCCTGCCGCCTGCAACACAGCCAGGCGCTGCGGCAGTTTTTCTCTGCGGTAAATGTCATTGAGCAATTTCTGCGCGCGTTTGTACGCGGGGTGCGTCTGTGCCGCTTCGCCGAGCAAGTGCAGCCGGGCCGACAATTCGGCGCGGCGACCTTCAAGCTCATCGTAGCGCTGGCGAAAGGTTGGCCGCGCGGAGCGCTTGACCGGAGCCGGGGAGGTGGTGGAGCGGCGGGGCATGGCGATTAACTGTACAACGGGCACATTTTGCGGCGAAATCAAGGTCGCCGGTTCCAGGATTAATGTTACCAGTCGATTGGACGCGGCGTCGCGAAGGCTCCGTATACACTGAAGGCCGTTTCGTTGTCCTGGAGCAGATCCAATGCGCGGCCGCTTTGCGGGTGCACTTTTGCTCGGCGTTGCCGGTATCGCGGCAGCGAATGCCGCGGACTTGACCGGGGGCCGCGGCGGCTTCGGCGACTATTGGTCTTTCGGAGCGCGGATGGAGCCGGTGATCGTTTACGACTTTGAGCCCGGCGTCATCGTCCGTTCGTATTGGTATCCACCGTTGGACAATCGACACTATTTTCCGCGCACCGGCCGCCGGCCAAAGCTTGGTCGTCTTGAGCACTGGCCTGCGCGCCGGATTCAGAAGCCCGAAGCTTACTATCGCTACTGGTCGGTATCGTCGGTCTTCGCGCCCCAGCAGGTCTCGCCTGGACACGGTGTGCCAGGATCGCCATAGCGATCGCGGCCGCGATTCATCCGCGCAGGCGCCGGCTGGCAACGTAGAGCGCGAGCGCGGCCGCATTGGAGACATTCAGACTCTTTATCTCGCCCGGCACATCGATGCGCGCCAGACGATCGCAGGTTGCTTTCGTCAATTGTCGTAGGCCCTTGCCTTCAGCGCCGAGCACCAAAGCGAGCGGGGCACGCAATGCGACATCAGCAAGATCGGCTTCACCGTCGCTGTCGAGACCCACGAGCAGGAAGTCACGTTGGCGGAGTTCTTCCAGGCCGCGTGCCAGATTTTGCACCGTGACCATGGGTACGAGTTCGAGAGCGCCGGACGCGGATTTTGCGAGCACGCCGGTTGCCTCCGGACTATGGCGGGCCGTCGTCACGATCGCGCCGACGGCGAAGGCGGCGGCCGAGCGCAAAATGGCGCCGACATTGTGCGGGTCGGTGATCTGATCAAGCACCAATACGATGCCGTCGGGTTTGAGCTCGGTCACTCTGGGAGCGGAGAGGGGGTCGGCCTCCGCCAGCAGGCCCTGATGGACGGCGTCCGGTCCAAGGCGGGCGTCGATGACGTCCGGACGGACCAGCTCGGGTTTGACCGGAAGCGGGACACCATCATCGGCGAGGCGGCGCGCCGCGTTCTCCGTTGCCAGCAGGCGGCGAATACGGCGTGCGGGATTTTCGAGTGCCGCCTTGACGGTGTGCCAGCCGTAGAGCACAGCGGGCCCATCGAGCGCATGTGCTGCGGACGCGCGGAATCGGGTGCGCGAGGCGACCGGCCGTTTGTCACGATACCGGCGCACGCCGGGCTTGGATTGCCAGGATTTTGGGGCCATTGGTCCTATTCCCATGTGATCGCCGCATTTGCAAACCGTGAACGAAGGCGGTGCATGCTCCATTGACTTCATGGGGCCACCTCCCCATAAAACGGCAAATCCCGATCGGCCGGACGGAGCCGATTGTCTTTCGAGATCAATACGGTGCGACGGCTTCGGGGGGAGAGTGTCCCGAGCGGCAAAGGGGGCGGACTGTAAATCCGCTGGCTATGCCTTCGTAGGTTCGAGTCCTACCTCTCCCACCACTATGAGAAATAACAAAAAAATTGATTTTTCCTCGATCAAAATGGATCAGTTTCATGCTGCATATGCTGCATGATATTCCCAAGCATTTTCAATGGGTGCCAATGAGTGACGGCAGCTCCATACATGGATGCAGCATGATTGGGAAAGTTGTCCCAATTACGTGGCTAATGCTAGTGTTCTGGCCATAGGAGCTTTCCATGGCCAAGAGCAAAATGGCCAAGAGCAAGATCGCCCAGAAGCACTTTCACGACGAGGACGAGGACGCGGCCCGGCGCTGGTTTGAAACCGCCCGTTGGCCAAACGCCCTGTCTGCCCGAATTGCGGTGGCTCCAAGCACTACGAGACCAAGAAGATTGCCCGTTATCGGTGCGCCGCCTCCGATTGCCGTAAGGATTTTACTGTCCAGACCAAGACCGTGATGGAGCGCAGCCACGCGCCGCTCACCCATTGGGCCTATGCCTTCACTGGGCGGCGGACGGCAAGAAAGGCTTTTCAGCGCACCAGCTAATGCGCCAGCTTAATTGCCAGTACAACACAGCTTGGTTCCTGCACCACCGCGTTATGGAGGCGATGCGCCGTGGCGGCTCAGAGGCACCGCTTGGTCAAGGAGGCAAGACCGTTGAAGCCGATGAGACGTATTTTGGTTGGGTACCGGAAGCGAAGCGTCCTACCAAAACTACGAGCGGCAGAAAATTCACGAAGGGCGGTCGTTCCGGCCCATCTGGAAAGAGAGCCATCGTGGCATTAGTCGAGCGCGGTGGCGACGTGCGTACATTTCACGTTGCCGTCGCTACTCAGGCAACGGTAGAGGACATCATCCGTAAGAACGTGCATCGCGAGGCGCGTCTCCATACGGACGAAAGCCGCCTCTACAGCATCGGAGAACACGTTTCCGCCCATGAAAGCGTAAAGCACTCGCGGCGAATACGTGCGCGGTGACGTGCACACCAACACAATTGAAGGCTACTTCTCAATTTTCAAGCGCGGGATGAAGGGCGTCTATCAGCACTGCTCTGAAAAGAATTTGCATCGGTATTTGGCTGAATTTGAGTTCCGTTATAACACTCGCAAGATCGCGGATAGTGAACGTGCGGTGCTTGCCTACGTGGTGGTGAAGGCAAGCGCCTCACGTATCGGCAACCTCATTAAGCCTGATTTTTCTTACGCTTTGAAGCGGCTTTCGCGCGAGATTGAGCGCGGGAGATCCTTTGCGTTCCGACGCGGCGGGATTCCCCGGACCTAGTTGGAATGTCCTTTAGCGGTGTAGGCGCGCCGGCGAATGCCCCGCTGCCGATTGTCATTTTGCTATCTTTGTATTGGCTGGTCGCATTTTGAGTTCGGTCCGGACATAGTCATGTCCACTTTCTCCCAAAAAGCGACATTCGCGGGTATACTCGGAACGTCCGCTTTGCCAATAACGAACTTAGGCGGTGAGAGACACGCGACTTTTTTTGCCGCTGGTGGCGCTATGCGTTAAGCCCGATTTTCTTGCGTTAAATTTGATTGATCGCCGTGCTTTGGCTCGTTCGGTTCGCGGATTTGTGCCGGTCCATCGGTGAAACGCGTGTGTAAAGTTTGCAACTTCAGAATACCCCAAAAGCCAGGCGATTTCTGAAATAGACATCTCGCTTTCGGCTAAATAGCGACGTGCTAATGCGCATCGCAAGCCCTCTAATATTTTTGTAAAAGAATGCCCCTCTGACGCAAGCTTCCGAGCCAGCGTCCTTGTACTCATGCCTAGTTGTTTAGCAATTGCATCGAGATGCATTTCCCCGTGCGGGAGCAGCGCTGCAATTGCATTCTCGACCTTAACCTTTAATGGGCCGGTCTTCTTTCCCAGACGAGCGAGCGTTTCTTCGCAGAAACGTACACACAGCCGGTTGAGGTAGGGATCAGCCGTGACGATTGGGTACTCTCCGCTTTCCCTACTAAAAATAATTTGATCAACATCCGCCCCGGTTTTGACGGCACAACCAAGCAATTTCTCTATCTCCCGAGCCTGCTCTCTCCTGTCGTGCATAATACGGACTTCTATTGGTTTGAAATTGGTGCCAATCAATTCTCGGCAAATACGCACAAGCGATGCCATCCAAAACTCAATCTGGTGTATGTCGCTGTGACGCGCGACACCTGAATAGTGCAGGCGCACGCGAAGGAGCATTCCCTTGTTTACTTCCAAATCGACGCCTTCGTTGGCAACATCGCTGTATCGTGCCACTCTCAGCAAAGAGCCAAGCAAAGTTTCGGCGGAGGCAAGGACGTAATACAGCAAACCGATTTCGCGCAAATCGAAAGAATAGGCTAAATGAAATCCCAACAGTGGATCGCTGGTTGCCTTTGCGACCAAGTCGACGAACTTTATTTGATTTTGTACACCCAGCGGAATGTCTTTGTTTTTTATTTCGCGAGGCGTGAGGTGCGCCTGTCGTAGCAATACCTCAACATCAACACCCTCATTTCGACCGCGCTCGTAAGCGAGCCGTGAAAGCAAACCGCCACATCGGCGCAACGCGGCAATTTTTTTCAGGGCAGACTGAGACATTGAACCACTTTCATAGTGCGCTAGGCTTCGCCGATCTAGACGCATTGGCAAAATCAAAGCTGCTCATGCACCTGATGTCTGCTTTGGGTCAAAGCGGACATGTGCAGCGCACCAGGCGATGCCTGCTTAGTGCCAATAGCAGACATGCTCGCGTGCAATCAGACGTTCCAATTCGGCCAAGTCGCGCTCAAATACCTTCTGTGTGCGTTCGAGCACCGAGAGAAGGTCCTCTGCAGGCTTGGGGTCGCGACCGCCGGCTCGGTGCCGTTCGACCATTTCTTTCTGTCGAGCGATGGCAAGACGGCCCAATTCGATCTGTCGACGTGCACGATCAATGCGGTCGGCGATTGAAACCATAGATCGCCATGGATCAGTTTTCTACCAACTTATGGGCGTTGCAGTCGGCAAGCGACGAAAGAAAACGAGAGCAATCAAGCGAATTACAGCAGCACGTATTTTGGGTTCATTGACTTGAACATAGTATCTCAATCCCGTTCATGTTGTTACTGCTGGCTCGCTTGAGTTCCGAAGTTCCATCGCACACTTCGATTAGTCTCCAGTGTGGCTAGAGCGCCATAGGGCCATCATGAATTGCCTGCTACGATTTCAATTGCCGGTTCACTGAAGCGGAGTTCATCCCTTTACTCCGCCAGAGCGGTCCCGGTCCTCCGTCGCATTACCTACAAGGCTGGGACCGCTCTTTTAAACGAGGCAGCCAGCTTCATGCGCGACCGCACCGTGCTCATTGCCCTCATCGCTATCAGCATCCTGTTTGCCGCAGGATTATCTTTCGAATACCTGCGATAACTGGGCATCGCTTAACTGCACACCGTACTACGCATGCGCTGTTAATTTTGCCGCAGCGGCCCGAATATCAAAAGACAGGATTTCAATGATGGCTGGTGAATGTCGCCTTCTGGTGTAAAGCAGACGTCGAGTGGCGGATAACCGACAAGCTCACGCTGAATGCCGGACTGCGATTCGATCAGATGTGGCAATTCGTCAACGCCAACCAGCTCAGTCCACGCTTCAACGTGGTATATAAACCGCTCGACGGGACGACGCTGCACGCTGGCTATGCGCGCTACTTCACGCCGCCGCCACAGGCGATCGCCGCGCCTGCAAGCATCACTCCGTTCGCCAATTCTACGGCTGAGCCGGAAACCTTCCAGCAGAACCCAGTCTTACCGGAACGTGCGCACTACTTCGACGCCGGAATAGTGCAAAAGATCACGCCTAACCTTCAGGTTGGTATCGACGCCTACTACAAAATCGCGAGGGACCTGCTAGATGACGGGCAATTCGGCGCGGCGTTAATCCTGAATGGTTTCAACTACGAAACCGCCAAAAACACCGGTGTCGAGTTGACCGCGACCTACAAGGACGGCAATTTCAACGCCTATGGCAATCTCGCTTGGGCGCGACCTCAGCCCCTGGGGCATGTTCATGAATGCCGACGTGGTGGTGAAAGCCGTCATGATCGGATTGGTCATCGCGTCGATCGTGACCTGGACGGTCTGTGATTTGGCACGTCCTTTCTATCGACACCCATCGCACAAAGGGCGATTTCTCGTTCCAGGTCGGTCCAGAGATGTGTGAATGTCCGCTTTGGGTCATTAGCGGACATCTGCAGTGCAAAAGGGCATGTCCGCTTTACCCCGCGAAAGCGGACATCGCGCGAATTTGTCACCGTGTCCGCCCTTCACACACGGCATAGACAGCGGTGGAAGTGCCGCGAAAGGCTCGGGCCGCGGCACTAATGGTGGCGCTCAGCGGTGATCTTGATCCTTCGCCTCTCCTTTGACTCCTTCAAGCTTGATGAAGCCTCCGTCTTTCTTCGGCGCTGGAGCTG
>DATAPP010000104.1:0-17692 GCA_036265125.1 Pseudolabrys sp.
CTGGACGATCACGGCAGTTGAATTCCCGCCATCAATCCACAATCGCGGCTACTGCGCGACGCGCGAGCAAGCGATGACGGAATTCAAAGCGCGGTGGCTTGCGTAACAATTCTAGCTCGGCAGAAGCCTGGGCGCGTTGTATCGGAACCATTGGTCGCCGCGCCTAATCAGGACTTCTCGCTTCGACACGCGGGCATCATCCACGCCGCGCGCCCGTCGCAAGGCAATCGCTAGTGGATGGCGTTCCGGATTTTTCATATCCCCCGCCTCCATGTCATCGCCGCTGACCGCGACCGTGATCTCCTCGCTTTCAGGGGCATCGATAACGGGCAGACCATCAAGTTCGGTTTTGGGCATAATGCACTCCTGACACACCAGAAAGGGCCAGGTGGCAGAAGCCACGACCGGCCCTAACAACCGCGCGGGGGACCTCTGGGGAACGGGGGACACGCGGTCACTGATTCAACGTGCAGGACAGACCCGCGTTCCGGGTGACCGCACGCAGATTTTTGCCTCGCAGTGGTTCTAGCAGACTCTTGGAAATTGGTCGGGCCTTCCTAAATATAGGGTGGTCGCGTGGGGCTCGCCCCGGCGCCGGTTCCATTCCACCCGAAGTTTATATTGAGCCGGCGATCGCTCGCGATCGTTCGCATGGTGAGTCAAATGGAGCATCATCGTCGCCGAGTATTCGTGGATACGCCGAAGGGGCGCCGCAGCGCAGGCTTCACTGTGCCACAAAACGCCGACGCCGCCGATGTGTCGATTGCGCTTCGCGGCCGCGGCTGGTCGCCGTTCGCTCTGCGCCTCGAGCCTGACCAGCACGCGTGGGTCGCCCTGGTGATGGATTGGCGCCGCGCGGCCTGACTTCGCGACCGGCATATGGACTATCGGCTAGAGCATGCACCCTGAACTGCGGCGCAATGTCGCAAAAACATGACCGAAGCTTAACGCTGGCAGGATTCTGCCCAAGGTAAGATTCTCGCCAGCTCTTACTGCCCCGCAAGAGCGCGGCCCGATCTTCCCCGTCCCCAACGGTCCCCGGAGGTCGGGGCCGACCTTCTCCGCTCGCAGCTGCTCAACTCTGCGCCGAGCGATTGTCTCAGCGCTACTTGGTCAACTGCACGTACGTTTCGTTCGCTCGGGCTCGAAGCGCCCTCTCAGTCTTATGAATATCTTTAAAGCCCTGTCGCTGCCCCAGCGGTTACGAGCAACGCAAACGGTCTCCCGAAGCAGTGCACGTCCTCGAGATTGGTAAGCAGCGGCCCGTTCGATGTCCGCTTTAGCGCCAAAAATGTCCGCTCTTACCCCAAAAGCAGACATTGGATGACGGTGTTGGGATGTCCGCTTTGGGCCAATAGCGGACATCGCCGAGTATCGGTCCGCTGAAGAGCAGACTGTCCGCACACGCTATCGGCCATAGTCATTCTCCGCAATTTCGTTGTCGCCCCATGGTCGATGTTTCGCGTCTCGCGAATAAGCGATGGCGATCGTTAGTTTAATTAGAGAGACATCCGCCGCTTGTTTAGCGATGCTCGGTCGGCCGCATATACAAAGACCACTTCTTTTCCCAAGGATAGTTGCCAATTAGAAACGGTTGCGTGCTGTTCCGACAGAGGAACAACAGGCTAAAAGCTGTGGATGGTGTGGTTTGTACGCCTGTTCCGGTGGACAGTCTCCTTTCAGCAACACCCCGCCCCCAATCGATTTCGCAAGTAGCATTCTACCCCTTTCCCATAGTGGCCATCCGTAGGCTGCGGCGGCTTCGGATCCGCAGGGTGAGGCGGATCCGCCAGCTTCGATTTTGGCGCGTCAGATGAACAAACAACAAAAAGGCCAGTCACATGAAACGACAGCACACGTGCGCTGTCGCGCTCATGCTCGGTTGCGTGTTCGCGACTCCATCCAATGCAAGGCCTGCCCCACAGGCGACAATCGGCCCGGTCACTCAGTTTTGCGGTGACCGTCTCTGTCCAACTTATCTGTCCACAACGCCAAGAGCGATCGAGCGCCGCACGGTACAGCCTCATCATCGCGTTGCGCGACCCGTACTGCCTAGGGCTCGTCCGCTCGATGCTAATGGCAATCCTGGTGGTCTCGTGACAGTGGCGACTTCTGCAGGCATCGACATTAGGGTATCGGAGAAAATTGCGCCGAAGATGCAAGCCTTCATCGCTGACCTGATGGAGATCGGTTACAAGCCGAAGCAGATTCATTGCTTCGCGCGCGGCGGTCACGTTCACGGCTCGCGACACTACAGCGGCAACGCCTGTGATTTTGATCAACGTGGCTGGGGAAAGACGGCGGAGATGATGTACCACGTCAGTGTGCTAGCCAAACTCCATGGCCTTCGCGACGGCGGCTCGTTCCGCGACTGGGGCCACATCGACGATGGTTTGCCGCTGTCGCGTCCGCGCTACGCGCGTCAAAACCGGCACACCGTCACATTGGCAGCACGTCGGGAACGCTACCCGAATAATCCTTTGGTCGCTCACTACCTGAGGCCGCTCCATTCCTCAAATTAGCCATGTCCGCTTTACCCCCAATAGCGACCGCAAAAGCAGACATGCCGCAAATGGTCATGTCTGCTTTTCCCCCGAAAGCTGATATGCAGTATCATGTCCGCTTTGGGCCAAAAGCGGACATTGTCGATGATCACCGAAAACGGCAGAAGCCCCAGCCTTGCGGCTAGGGCTTCGCGTGTGAATGCGTTGCAAAGGGACAAACCAAAACAACGCACCCGGCACTCTCATTTAACTAGCTGAACCAGTATCAATAGAACGACAAGGAATTTCTCCTTTGTCGCGCCGGATCAAGCGCGATTAGGCCGCGCGCCGTGGTGCGGTTCTAGCCTCACCCAGTTCGACAGTATCCGCAACCCCGACGCGGTGGCGATACACCATCTCCCAACCCTTCCAACCCGTGAACAACAATATGCCGACGACGACGAGCGACAAGACTAAGCCTTTCGGCACGATTGCAGACGTTCCCTCAGTATAGCGTGCGTAAAAGCTATACAGCTGAATGAGGACCACTAGGACGTTTCCACCTGCGTGCCACCACACATCCCTGAGCGCTCGGATGCGTGGCTCGCCGACAACATCAGTAAGACCCGCAACTGCCGCAAGCGCGGCCATAACAAGGCCGGCACCGAGCAGCCAAATTGCACCTGTGGCCCATGCGCTATTTGCCGTCTGCCAATAGGCGAGGTCGCACACGAAGGTCGCAACGAAAAACGCTATAGGAAATGGAATGAGCATCGGGTGGATAGGATGGCCCGCGATGCTTGCGGTACTTTTCGGATTGCTCATGGTGGCCTCCATCGATGGCCCCCGAACCCAGTTCAACGCAACCAGAACGAGCATGTTCCTTGGGGCGCGTTGGCCGTACCGGTGTCATGGGAGATTTGATGCAGCAGGGCGGCGGAGGTTCCCGAAAATCAGTCGGCGCCGAAGAGCTGGAGATATTGGCAGTTCCAATGCCCGCTTGGGTCACCATCAGAGATTTGGAGTCTAAAAGCAAATGGCTGCTAATTGCATCGGCGTTGAAGCCTAGCACCCTGACTTGCCTAGTTCTTTTCTAACAGTTTCGACGTTGTCCCCCACCTTCGCCATCGCAGATTCCAGATCTTCCTGCGAAACTCCAAAATGCTTACACCAATGACGTGCCAGTTCTCTGGTAGACAGATCGATATGGTTACGTACTGGTTTCTCAGACGATTTTTTTAGCATTATAACTCCAGCCACATGAGAGCACCGATAAGTGCAACCAGCAGAAGGACCGCCAGTACACTACTGCCAAGCAGCAAATCAAAACGCTTCAGCTTGGAATATGCGATGGACGGCACAAGATCCTTGCCAATTCACTTTTTCTTGCTGGTTTCAGCTTCATCGCCCTGCGACGCAGGATCGTGCGTCTGGCCACTTGGTGCGCTCCCCTGCGGCTCCTGGTCCTTCGGGAATTTGCGCGGGATCACCGCAACTACACTGCTGTCCATTGGGTCGACCACCAACAGTTCGTTCTCAAGCTTGACGAAGTCGTACTGCTTGAGGGTTGGCTCCTCGTTGATGAGCGGCGCAGGCATCGCGTCGAGCTTGAGCTTCGTGGGGACCTTGGTTCCAATCTTGGCCTCAAAGTTGTCAGGGGTCTTTTGGGCGCTGTGCGCAGTTACTAGCGCGTCCTGAATTTTGCGGCGCTGTTCATCGCTAAGCTGCAATGGCGGCTTGGCCTTAGCGGTAGTGGTGAGTTCGTTCGGCTCAATTGGCGCATTTGCATTTTGTGCCGTTGCTGAGACAGCAAACAGAACCAAGGCCACGCTACCAAACAGTAGGGGTTTCATGGGCCGTTCTCCTGATTCCGCTGGACAACGGGCTCAAGCTCGAAGCGTTCCCTTGAGATCGCCAAGCACCGTCGTTTCGGTGAGATATCGACCGTCATGTCCGCTTTGGGTCAAAAGCGGACATTTGCAGTGCAAAACGGCATGTCCGCTGTTACCCCGGAAGCGGACATGTGCGGTGCAACTTGGGATATCCGCTTACAGACCGGGCACAAGACCTTTCCAAGGCAGCGCTTCTCTTTTGGGTCGCTGGTCTTATATCGGCTGCATGGTATTGCGTAGCTTTCGTGGAGTGTAGGCGAGGTGCAATGATGAAACTGTTCTGCATTATTGCCGCCGCTGTGGCTTTGATAGTCGCATCATGTACGGCTATGGCAGCACCGAAAAAACGGTCTTTATCTGATAGAGCAACTCATCGTATGAAGTCGCCACAGTCAGTACCTGCGCCACTTCGTCAATGGCCTCCCAACAATCCAACCTTCAGGGAATACGAGGAACTTAAACGCCAAGGTTGGTACAAAGCAGACAAGGCTTGATGCGTGTGGCGCACGCTGCCCGGATTTGCCTAGGTGCTGTAGGGCGTGATGTCCGCTTTGGGCCAATAGCGGCCATCATCATCGCCCTTATTCGATGACCTTCCTAGCGGATCAACGGGACGGGGCGGTTGGGCTGAGCACTGCAGTTTAGTAGACAGAGAGATTGTTCATTATCGCAATTGCGGCTTACCGCCGGTTTGTTGCTGCTAAACGACGTACAATTAAATCCACAAACTTGTAAGCATAGATTGAACGCAATCTGGCAGTTAAAAAAACACCCCGTGTCTTGGGCGATCTTATTCTTTGGAACTGGCGTGAAGTTGCCGGCAAAAGCAATTGTAGTCGAGAAGAAGAGAACTATTGCTGCACTAATTACCTTCATTGTTTGCCCCCATAAAACATAAGGACATTGCAATTTTGCACCCCACTAAATGACCGTGCAAGTAGAAATGCATTAGCAATTTATGCGGCAGCCAATGTCCGCTTTGGGTCAAAAGCGGACATCGAACGCTTCCACAAAAGCACCGCGCGGCGAGCCCTTCCTGAGAACAGCTCGCCGCGCGAAATCGGATATCGCCGCCCTAGGTATCACGGCGCGCGGGTATCAGCCGCCGGCGGCCTTGATGTTCGGTACCAACGGCTCCTTTCGGGCTAGCAATTAATTTGCAAAAGACCCATTATGTACGGAACCTTACACAAGGTTTGCCGTCCGCTCGATGTACGCCTTAAGGATGCCGGAACGATATAACCGGCGCCGCACCGCAAAACGTGTAGTTGAGCTGCAATTAGCTCGCCCGGGCCACTAAACAGCGACAATTTGGCGGAGTACTCCGATGCGCGATGCGCGATACTTACGCGCTCAAGCGGCGTTTTGTTTGGAAATGGCTCGCCAGATCAGTGACCAAGCGACCCGCGAAAATTTGCGTGCCGAGGCGGCCCGCTATCACGCTGAAGCCGAAGAGATTGAGACCGGCGTCAACACGCCGGTGATGGATGCTGCGCCGAAGCAGAATTGATCCCTCGGTTGAAGCGCTTGATGTCCGCTTTGGGTCAAAAGCGGACATTGGGAAGCGTCCGAGCCATGTCCGCTTCCCCAATAGCGGACATTCTGCGACGCAAAACAAATGTCCGCTAAGGGCCAAAAGCGGACATTAGAATAACAATTGGTGTCGCGTTAGAATTAACTCCGGCCGACGAATTAATCACCTAGTCGGTGCGATGTTCGGAGCTTCTGACCGGATGATGGCTTAGGCTAAAAGGTCAACTTCTTGCGTTGCGAAACAACAATGACTGATCAATTTTGTATCGCTTGCGACAAAAACAGTCCCCATGCATTTCGGTTTAAAGCAAACGGATGCGAAATTTGGCAATGCGAACGTTGCGGACTAGGACACGCGGAAGCGTCGACTTTCGATCCGAAGAGTTATTATACGGCGGACTATTTTTCCGGTTCGCGCGACGATGGATATTCCGATTATTTTGGCGCCGAGCCTGTGCTGCGTCGTGAATTCGCGCGTAGCGTCGATTTCGTCCGCGGTTTTGTCAGCTCAGGGCGCTTGTTGGATTTGGGTTGCGCCTATGGATTTTTCCTTAAGGAAGCCCGCCGCCACTTTGAAATCTTCGGAATTGAATTAGCCGAGCACGCAGCCACGTCTTGCCGAGAAGCAGGATTGAACGTGCTACCAGGGATGGCTAATGAAACAAATATGAAACAAATAGGTGAGGTTGACGTCATCACGATGTTTGATGTCATCGAGCATCTTCCACAGCCCGGGGAAGTGCTCGCGCTTTGCTACCGTTACCTCAAACCGGGCGGCATTATCGTGATCACCACCGGTGACTTCGCGTCAATGATGGCGCGCTGGACCGGCGCAAACTGGCGATTGATGACGCCACCGCAGCATCTATGGTACTTTACCAAGGAAAGCCTGCGAAGAATCTCGAGGCAATTCGGATTAGCGATGGAGCATTTCGATCATCCATCCAAACTTGTTCCCTTGTCGCTCATTGTTTTTCAATTGCAGCGGATGCTAGGTGTGCGCGGATCGTCGATTACAGTCGCGAGCGGCGTCGGTATACCGCTCAATCTGTTCGATGCAATGCGCGTGGTCCTCCGTAAGAGCGCATCATGAGTGGCGATCGGTTGACCCTTTCACAAATATTGCTGTTGACGGCGTATGCAGGTGGAATGTCGGCCGGCCAACTCCTATTCAAAATGGCTGCCAACAGCTATGGCACCGAAAATGTCGGTACAGGCGAACGGCTCTTGGCACTTTTTTGCAATCTTATTTTCTTTCAGCGCTTGTACTGTACGCCGGCTTTGCACTTGTATGGGTGTGGATTCTTAGTTTCACACCTTTGTCTCGACCCTATCCATTCGTGGCGTTGGCGTTCGCACTCACACCTTTGCTTGCAGGTTCGCTGTTTGGCGAAACGATTTCGCTGCGCCTGATCATAGGGCTGTTGTTAATACTCGGCGGTCTGTTTTTCGTATCGGCCTGATGGAACCGTATTTGCTGCCTATCATTATATTTTTGGCAATAGTCGGCCGAGGGCCGTAAGTTGGTTAGAAGCGCTTTACATGCAGAAATCCGCAGTCTGGGTGATTTGTCCCGCCTTTAATGAGGGGGCGACCATAGCCAACGTCGTCGCAGACTTGCGGCGGTGCCGCTACAACGTCGTGGTGGTTGACGATGGATCAACCGACGCTACACGACATGAAGCCGCAAAGGGGGCAACCGCTGTCGTTGTACACCCGGTCAACCTCGGTCAGGGCGCAGCCTTGAAAACCGGAATTGATTACGCTCTGTCGCAGGGCGCCGAAATTGTTGTCACATTTGACGCCGATGGGCAGCACCGGGCGGAGAATATCGCACGTCTCGTGCGTGCCCTCAAACAAGAGCATGCCGATTTCGCCCTGGGCAGCCGTCGTCTTGGTCAGTCCCGCAACATGCCGTTTGAGCGACGAGTTTTTCTCTTCGCCGCAACACTGTTCACGGTTGCGACCACGGGTCTATGCCTAACAGATACGCATAACGGTTTGCGCGCCTTAACCCGACGAGGTGCTTCAGCATTGTCGCTCCGTCAAAACCGTATGGCCCATGCTTCGGAAATTCTTACCGACATTGCCAATAGCGGCCTGCGCTATACTGAAGTTCCGGTCACGATCGATTACACTTGCTACTCACTAGCTAAAGGACAGCGCACGGGCGATTTTATGATGATTTTGCTCGACCTCTTTGCAAGAAAATTACACCGATGATTGCTCAGGTAATACTTTCACTTTTGCTTTGTAGTGTGCTGGTTTACTCATGGGTGGAATATCGGCGTTCACCAGCTGTCGCAGTGTCGTCATTTATTGCCAGCCTGGCGGGCCTTTATTTCGTTTGGATGCCTTTGCACAGCACCCACGTTGCAAAATTCATCGGGATAGGGCGTGGCGCTGATCTTATTATGTACTTGTGGGTTTGCATCAGTCTAATTGTATTGTTAAATCTCCATTTGAAGCTGCGATCGCAGCATGAAGTAATCACGGCTCTTGCTCGAGCAATAGCACTCGCGAACGCGAGTTCGGCTACTGAAGCTGGCTTGCAAAGCATCGAGCACGAGACTGCAATAAAAAGTCGAGCAGAACTGGCGAGCGATGCGAGCTACAAAGAACCGACAATGACGGTTCGCACCGCCGCTGTTGATTCCACCGTACTATAGTCCACCCAGATACTGTAGCCGCGTCTTTCCTGCGCCTTGCGCGGGAAATAAGCATGAACTGATGGGCCGATCTTCATCAGCGCGCCCTGCGACTCTTCAACACCTCCTTGCGCTACGGACTCGCGTGATGCACCAAATGCTCACAAGGCCGACGAACAATATCAGCCAAATGACCCGTGCTAAGTAGCGATCGTATGGCCCCGACAGCGCACCAGTTACTATCGCGTTGAAAACAACCCCGGCCACAACAAATAGCTGCAAAATAATTAGCCGTGTGGGCTGCTCTTTCCGCCATGCGAACAACGACCAAAGACACAAGCCCAGGCCGAAGATAACGCCCATCGTGTTAAGAACCCGAAATTCTGCGATCGGTAACCCCCCTCGTCCCTGCCTCGATTCCAAAACGGCTGTTTCGACCGCGGGGCCGAAGGCCGCGCCGAGACTTGGCGCAACCAATCTTGCGTATATCGAGGTCAATCCATCGCCTGTTTGAAAGCGCAGGATTTGGCGCCCGGCATCGTGGAGAGATCGATACAAGATCTCCGCCGGATACATCTTGAAGGTCCCCCATACAATGCGACGCGCCTCCGGCTCGAGATCATCGAAACTCCTACCAACGTTTCTGAAGGGGCTGCCCTCACCCCATTTCAGATCATCATGGGTCAGACCCTTCATATCCCCAAGATAGGCGCACAGCTCATATTTCACAGTTCGACACGATTGCTCGAGATATGACAAAGCAGGGCCTTCATCAATCCATTTTGCCAAGAGAAAAACGCTACCGTTCTTTGCAAGGCTTAGCGCGCGCGAGTGATACCAATTTACCGCCAGCATCGACCCGACCGCGATGAAGAGAGGGAGGACCAATAGTAGCAGTCGAGAAAAACGAACTTGCGCCGGCGCAAACTTCCGCTGCAGGACGAATACCAAAACAATGAGGCCAACTGCAATCGGTATATGGCTTACATGAACCGCAATTCCGATGGCGGTCAGGATAGCAATGTACCAACTTTCGCAACGCTTAAGTTGATTACTGCAGAACGCTTGAAGGAATATGCCAAGCATTACAACCGGCGTGAACACGTCTGGTAAAATCTCTCCAGTAATCCACGGCAAGCTTGAGAACAGGCATAAACCAGCGATCACCAGCAAACTTTTATAAAAAAAATTTTCGATGTTGCCGTCTGAAACGCAACGGATTACGAGCTGCAGCAGATGTCCCAACATCGCTCCTTGAGCGAATACGACTGGCCAAAGCGTGATGCCGTAATGCAGGGGCAATATGAGCAGCCCATAATAGGGGCTCACGAATCCAGGATTTTCGCCTCGAAGGGGCGCAGTAGCATAGGCAATCGTGTCTGAGAATACTAAGGGCGTATGGTTGTAAAGCGCGACCCATGACAACATAACAGAAGCGACGAGAACAAATACGATAGTTCGCGCCGCCGCCGAGCCAGCAATGACGTTGATGAAATCTCGCCGCCTCATTGTTGCCCCGAGGCTCTAGACGCGCATCGTACCAACGCTCATCAATCGTCTAAAGGGGGTCGCGACATGGCCGCTTTGGGTCAAAAGCGGACATTCCGAGATGCCCGAGCAATGTCCGCTTTACCCCTGAAAGCGGACATGAAATGGCAATTTACTCAATGACGGCATCAGCGATTGAGAGCACGCCGGAAGGAAGCGTAAGGCCGAGCGATTTGGCAGTTTTTAGATTAATGACAAATTCGAACTTGGTTGCCTGAACAACAGGTAGGGTAACTGGCTTTTCTCCTCTTAGGACACGTCCGACGTATACTCCCCCCAACCGATAATTGTCCGACAGATTGCTTCCGTAGCTTGCGAGGCCGCCTGCCTGTACAAACTCACGCCATTCATAAATGGCGGCCAAATTATAACGCGCCGCGAGCTTAACGATTTTTTGCCGTCGACCATTGAAGTAAGGATCGGACGCTACGAGCACCGCATTCACATTCTGCCGCGAGAACGCATCAAACGCCGCGTCAATTTCGCCGTCTTTGCTGGCTTTCAGCGTGACGGCTGGTCGATGAAGCGCAAGCATTCCTTGCGCAACATCTTTCAATTGATTTTCTGCATTGTCGTTGGTTGGGTTGATCAGAATTCCGAAGACGCGAGCCGTGGGAACGAGCTCGGAAAGCAGGCCAAGGCGCTTTTCTTCCAACGTCGCGGTAAAGAAACTTACGCCTGTTATGTTGCCGCCAGGATTGTTGAGGCTTGCCACCAACCCGAACTGCACGGGATCGCTGCCGTTCGCAAAAACGATTGGAATTGTGGTAGTGGCGGACTTAGCCGCAAGTGCGGTGTGGACGCCGCCCCCCGCGAAAAGCACCGCCACCGGATGTCTTACAAGATCGGCAGCCAAGGTCGGCAGCCGATCATAGTGTCCTTCGGCAAAACGATATTGAATTGAAACATCGCGTCCGTCTTCAAAGCCGCTTTCCTTCAGTCCCTTCTTAAATCCCGTTAACTGGGTTGCTTGCTCCTCGATGCCGCTGTGAAGAAATCCAACGACTGGCGTCGCAGACTGTTGTGCGTATGCTCCCAGCGGCCATGACGCGGTTGATCCGACGAGCCCTTTGATGAAATCGCGACGCCGCATTGCCGCCCCCAGGCTGAAAAACCAAGGCATCGTAGCGGCTGAAACGACCCAATTGAAAGGGGCTCGCCCGCGACATCGTCATGTCCGCTTTACCCCCGAAAATGCACTGCAATAGGCCATGTCCGCTTTACCCCCGAAAGCGGACATTTGCAGTGCACTAGCGCATGTCTGCTTTGGGCCAATAGCGGACATTGTGAATTGATCTACTCAAAACAGAAAGACCGCCTCGCGGCGGTCTCCCCGAAATACCCATGATAACACTCCTAATTTTCATCGCTCGGCCTGTTTGCGCAGACCGATAGCGAATATCGGCTATCGGCGGCGCCCGCACTAACGAATGTCCGAGGGCGGAGCGTCCGTTGCAGCAACGTATTCTAGGACCGCCGCCAGAACACTAGGAGGCGTATCGGGATTTGTGATTATGCGTTCGACTGTCTTGGTAGATAGCCGTCCGATTTTGTGTTTCTTTTTTATGATCGTCCACGCGGTGTTACGATGCAGACCGAGGGCCTTGGCTTGTTCATCCAACGATGTGTAGCCGGACGAGATGAGCGCATTGGTGATTTCCTGAATTTTGCTTTTGCGCGCATTAAGGTCTCGAAGCGTCCGCAGGCGCTCGCTTAGCGTGCTAGTCATTGCGTGATTTCCCCGAGCGTCCAGCCACAACACACGTAACGCGGATCTGGCCGGTACGTTGCGCGCTTGACTGAAAAAACTTGTCTCGGGATGGCACTTCGACCCAATCATGGCACTCGGCGATTCGCGCGCTTAGCCGGGTTCCATACCTCTCGTAGCCGTCGAGGCATTACTTGGACCGCTCCGTCGTGTTGCCGACACAGGAACATCTCAAGACCAAACGCGTTCTTGTTTGGGTCGCGTGGAACGCCCTACCACCGCGCGATCGCGGGGAACGTCATGTCAGACCTTCAGCAATCTTTTACAAACCCCATAGGTCCAATGTGTGCCAAATGCCGCGCACCGATGGCGCTCAAGCGGCTTTCGGCCGGCAGGTCGTCTCACTACGTGGGCAAGTTCCAATGTGAGACCTGCGGTTGTGCAGTGACCAAGATCATTGACCTTCAGCGGACCTCTAGTCCGCCGCTCGCATCTCCTTCTGCGCCAGCTGAATAGACCCAAAGCCGGTTAGTATTTCGCGTCATGCCCGACACTCTGAGTCAACAATACCGCACACGCGCCGAAGCATGTCGCTCTAAGGCGCAGACGTTTCGTGATCCTAAAGCGCGCACACGTATGCTCGACCTCGCATCCGAATACGAGCGCAAAGCCGAACAAGCGGAAGAGCTAGAGGGTCAAAACCACAATGGGAGTATATTGTAAGTCGCATATTGCCCTGTGGAGTTGCGTCATGCGTAATCAGTGCCTCGCGAGCCCCCGGTAGCGTACGGCCCCCTTAAGATCCCAGCTTGCGGGGAGTTGCGTGCAGTCGGGAGGTGGCAATGCCAGTTCTCGGTTTTCTTGCGGCGGTAGGTTTCGCGCTGACAGCACTGCTGTTCGTTGCGGATGCAACGCTGCAGAAAGGTTCGCCTCCGATAGTCACAAGCGAACGCATCGGTCTGCCACAGAGCCGGCATTCCGACGCGATACAAGGTTTCACGGTTACGCCAGCGCCCGCACCTGACATGACATCGCCAGCAGTGCCGCTCAGCCCAGCTCGGACCCCGAACCCGTGCGAGCGCCTCGGGATTGAACTGCCGATCATTCAAGCGCCGATGGGCGGCGCGGTCGGTCCTACACTTGCGGCCGCCGTGAGCTAGGCTGGCGGCCTTGAATGCTATGCGAATTCGCGGCGCGACTTGGGCCATTTCGAGAAAGCGGAATTGGTTCCAGCGGCTGATCGATTCATTCGGCAACCGCGGCCTGAACCAATCACGCGACGTGCGGTTATCAGCTTGTTTCATTTGGAAAAATACAATGCAGAAAACCGCGATTCTCGTCTTTGCGGCGCTGACCGGGACGACGTTGCCAGCTTCGGCGCAGCTCGGGCCGTCTGATCCCGGAGCAGCTGTGCTGTCGCCCCGTTCGTTAACGGGGGAACCTTCAACGGCGCCGCAGCGGACCTCCAAGCTGCAGGAACTTGTGACCGGCAACCTGTCCGGCTTCGTCGATCGCAAGCCGGAGCAATCGGCCGCCGAGAGCTTCTACCAGGCGCGGAATTATCAACCAATCTGGACCGGCAGCCTTGAGGCTTTGAAACGCGCTGAAGGCGCCATCGCGTTTCTGCGCAACGTCAAGAGCGAGGGACTCGAGCCGCGCGATTATCCGACGCCCGACCTCTCCGCCAATTTAAGCGAGGAGCAGGCGGCGAAAGCCGAGCTGCAGCTTACCGGCTCGCTCCTGCGCTATGCCAGGCACGCCAGCTCGGGGCGCGTGAGCTACACGCGCGTCAGCGCCTCGATCCTTTATCCGGACCACGCCGCCGATCCGGCGGAGGTTCTCACCAAGGTCGCGGCTGCACAGGACATCGGCGCCGTGCTGCAGAGCTTCGAGCCGCAGCAACCGGGCTTCGTTGCACTTAAGGCTGCGCTCGCGAAAGAAGTCGCCGCCCCTGAGCAAGAACCCAAGGTTTCGGATCGCGACTCGTCAAAAAAGCAGCGCGGCAAGGAGACAAATGAACAAAGCCGGAAGAGTGCCGCCGATACGATCATTGCCAATATGGAGCGCTGGCGATGGCTGCCGCGCGATCTCGGCAAAACCCATGTGATCGTAAATATCCCCGACTTCACGTTGGGCGTCTACAACGCCGGCGCTCCCGTCTGGCACACCAAGATCGTGGTGGGAAAGCCTGGCAACCTGGCGACGCCGCTGCTCAGCGAGACGATGAAATATCTCACCATCAACCCGACCTGGAACGTACCGCCCTCGATCATCCGGAACGAGTACCTGCCCGCGCTCGAGCGCGATCCGGACGCATTGGAGCGGATCGGATTGAGGGTCAGCAACAATCCGGATGGGTCGCTCCGCGTCTATCAGCCGCCGGGCGAGCGCAATGCGCTTGGACGGATCCGGTTCAATTTCCCCAACCAGTTCCTCGTCTATCAGCACGACACGCCGGACAAGAAACTATTCGCGCGCGACAGTCGCGCCTTCAGCCACGGCTGCATGCGCGTCGAGAATCCGGAGAAATATGCCGAGGTCCTGCTGTCGCTATCGCAGCCGGAGGAAAACTTCACGATCGCCCGCATCCGCAGCCTTTATGGCGACCAGGAGCGCACCATCAACCTGAAGCAGCCAATTCCGGTCCACGTCACTTATCAGACCGCCTTTGTCGACAAGCAGGGGCAGTTGAATTTCCGACACGATATTTATGGTCTCGACACGGCCACCCTGAAGCTTATGCGCAACGACGAGCGCATGATCGCGGACACGCCGATCGCGCGGCCCCACAACGCCAGCAGCAAACCGGTGATGGCACGGGCGCCTGTGCGGGAGGATCGTGAATGGCAGGGACAGGCCCGCAACGGTGGGTGGTTCGCTTACGGCGCTGCAGAGCGGTCCTATGCATCCGCCCCGTATCGCTCTCGCCCTCCGTATCGCGGCTTCGATCGAGCCGACGGGCTGTGGTGATGCCGGGTTGAGCCGATCAATATTCCAATCCAGATAAGCTCGGTCTTTTCTCAGCTTTCTTCGCAATTGTCGGTGCACCATCGCTGATGGCAGCGCCGGTTGGCCGGACACGATCTGTGCAGGCGTGCTCGCATTTTTGATTTCAATGTGGATTGCCAATTTCGTATTTCCGAACGACGCGATGGTGCCCGAAATAGCATCTAGCGCGGCGTTCCTCAGCGGGGGAGCGTCAGAGCGGCTCTCGGTCGCGTGACCAACCTCCCCGCGCGGCCGGGACCGCTTCCTTTGCCACCCCGAGAAAACTGCACGCTCAGGTTGGCAACTCGGTTACGTCGAGCGTGCCAGTCTTCGGGCGCACTTTCTGCTAACGGCCATCGTCTTTCAAAAAAATAAGCCGGACATTGCTGAACCCGGCTTATTCTCGGTCGTCATGAGTTATCTTAATTAGTCGTGCAAACCTTAACAGACTTCATTCCTGTCTCGGCCTCTACGCGAGTCTTGTACATGCCATTACCCACCACAGTGGTCTCAGTGGTCGTGGTCGGTTTCTTGTCAACAATCGTGCACTTCTTCGTCTTTACGTCCTGCACCACGTAGAATTCGTCGGCTGCCAGCGCGGGCATTGCGAAGGCGACGACGAGTATTCCCGCCATAAGAGCTTTCATATCAGGTCTCCTCCCTGTGGAATTTTCGCCCTAAACAACTCGGCACCTACGAATTTGTTCCTTGTGTTGGATCGAATGATCCTTTTGCCGACTTCTCTTTTTCTTATCCGGCCTTCGCCCGCGAATGCTGATCTGGTTTCAAGTGAGTTCGAGGCCAAGAAAGAATGTCGGATAACATTCGCGAGGCGCTGGTCACCTCGGGATACACGTCGCTAGATCAACAGGCGAAAGCGCTCGGCATTCATCGCAGCACGACTTGGATCAAGAACAAACACAAGCTCGGTCGTTTGTCCGCTAAGACAGCCTCGCGCATTTTGGCAAATCCTGAAACGCCACCATCGGTGCGCGCCGTTGTGCTACGATACTTAAGTGAAAGAGGCGAATCGCGCCCTGAAAATCAGCCGCATCATTCGCGACCCGCGAGCGACCGCACAAGAGTGCAAGAAAGCCGCACACGAACATCCTGACGAAGAACTAACGGAATATCTCCAGGAAATTTCCGTGATGCTTAGATGTATCGCCTAAGTGCTGGAGGAATACGATCAGTGACGGTTAGAAAGGGCCGCGTCATCCGGGCGGCCTTCTCCGTGCGACGATAACAATTTATCTAAACGATCGCCTTGCGCTGCCCCCGCCAGCCGAGCAGACCCAATTCGCCGAGAATACTAATCTGCCTGAATAGCTCCTTTCAATTCCAGGTGAAGATACCCCGGATTGAATTCGGCGACGCGCTGCAATCTGTCCCAATCATGAATTGTCACCGTCCGTTGGGCGAATGTTGCAAGGCCTTCTTTGCGCAAAGCAGCACAGGTACGATTTGTATGCACCAACGAAAGACCCAGTACGTCACTGAGGTCAGTCTGCGTGGCGGGCAGCGGATAACTCATGTCCTTAGACAGTCCCACCACTTTAAACCGCAGGTAAAGCTCGCAAAACAAATGCGCGAGACGCGCTGTGGGGGACCGCCGCCCGATGGAAATGATCCATTGACGGAAAACAGCGGCATCGATGAGGGTGGAGGCCCATAACAAGCGGGCGATATGATTAGACTCACGAAATATTTTATCCAGTCGGCTGTGCGGAACCAACGCCACTTCGCACGCGCTCATGGCAACCACACTATCCGGCAAAGTCTTGAGCATAAAAGTATGCAAGTCACAAAAATCGCCCGCGAGATGGAAGGCGGTAATTTGCCTAGCGCCACTTTTGAGAACTTTTTGCCGGCAGCTTAGTCCTTCCAAAATGACCGAGCTAAAATCAACCGGTTGCTCGGCCGGAACGATTGTTTCGCCCGAGCCAAATGCTTGGATCCGGGAAATGGACTTACGGAGCTGATCTTGCTCATCGTGAGATAGGCGGTCAGTCCACGCCAGCCTTTTGAGCAGTATCTCCATTAAGCACCTTCTAAGTCTTACCTCTGAGTCAAGAGGGACTGGTGCCAAGATGTTCCATTGAGGAAACTTCTAACGCCGCTTTGCGTTCTAAGTGACGGAAATGCCGAAATATATTTTTCTTATAAAAGATGGGTCTACAGAAGCCCATGTCTTAGAGCTTCAGAATGATTCAGCAGCCGTCGAAGAGGGTTTGAAGACGGCTTCGGGAATGATCCGCGATTTATCTTTAACTCGTATCGGGACCCAGATTCAGATTCTGGAAGCCGGCGAAGAGGATGGCAAAGAGATTCTGAAAGTCGAGATCCGCGCTGCGCGCATTCGGTGAGAATTTTCCGTTTTACCCCCCGAAAAGTCGATTAGGTCGGCATCTCGGTTACGTTGAGAGAGTCGGTGGTTGAGTCATTGCCAAGCGCAGAAAGCTGGTCGCCCAAAGCAATCTGTTGAGCGTGCGGACACCGCCCGTTGGGGTGGCCTGAAGCAAAGAGACGCAAAAGCCGTGTCTGGGCGCCCAAGCCGGTTCGATCGGACTCGTTTTGGAACACGGTTTGCCCCTGCGCATTGTTGTGGCAGAGAGGAATAAAACGATGGTCAGGATATCAACCAGAACTAAGCACGCGATTGCCGCGGCAAAACGCAGTGCAAAGAACGCAAAGGCCGTGGCCGGCGAAGCTATCGGTGCGGCGCGCAAAACGATGGCCGGGACTGTATCAACCAGAACCAAGCGGACGATTGTCCATGCAGCAAAGCGAGGGGCAAAGAACGTGAAAGCCGTCGCTGGCGAAGCCATCGGTGCGGCGGCAAAGGCTGCCACCGAGGTTGTGTTGCAAGAAACCGACACGGCGCTTGCCGAA
>DATAPP010000105.1:0-12060 GCA_036265125.1 Pseudolabrys sp.
GGTTCGAGTCCCCTAGGGAGCGCCAAAATTGCCCTTATTTTACAGGGCGCTTTTGAGATTGTTGCAAATTGACCCTTTTCTGAACAAACGGCGGAGCAAATATAAATCCCGCCTCCGCCCAGCGCGGAGGTTTAGACGTGACTTCTAAACCTCGCAGAATGGAAATGACGTTCTCTTGCGCCATTCACGCGCAGAGATTCTTAAGCAGCAGTATCGACTTAGATGCATAGCGAATAAATCGGCTTTGCTGCTCAATGTCTCTGAGTTTCTTCGGGTTCGCGGTAGTTTCAAATTTGTCACTTCGTTTTTCGCTTCGCAGTGTGGTGCCTCCAAAAAGGAGGAACACAAAATGGATTGGAAAAAGTTGATCGAAAACGGTGAGCTAGAAATTTGCTCGACCACCCAAGCGAAGGCGCGAGAGGTCTATCCAAATCGGATAGGCTGGCTGAAACAAGACCCGCAAGTTGGTGCTCTTGTTGTCTATCAATCGGAAACGGATTTTGCGATTGGACGCGCTGGAATCGACTACATTACAAATGCCCTCCAGCAAGACCGGATCAAGGAAGGGTTCGTTGTGCTACTGCGCGGTGGCGACCAGCCTAAATTTGTGGCCGCCGCAACTCCAGCAGAGATTGAATGCGCGGTGCGCGGTCTGCCGATTCAAAATGGTAAGTGGGGAGCCTTCTGGTGGTATAACGCCGAGGCTTTCGACGCTGGTATTCCGTTTTGAACGAGGATTAAAAAGAATCCTCTGTGTTGAGCTAATCTTAGGCGGGTTTCTTGGCAACCCGCCTAAAAATCGGGGTTTTCGATACCCCGATTTCGAGTGGCGTAGCCTCGCGCCATGCTGGTTCGTCCGGAGAGCCGCAAGGTACGGAAGCGACGCCTCGCCCGCGAAGCGAAACGCCGGTGGGACGCTCGCCAGCGTTCGCGTGACCCGACAGCCTTTGCGCTAGTCGAATACGATGGCGCTGTCCTCGCTATGCCTCATTGTGCGCGGCTTCATCTCCGATAGTGACGCGACCAGCGGCGACAGAAAGAAGATCAACGCTTGGAAGACGCAAAAACGTTTGTGCTTGAAGTGGTGAAAACCGCTTTGGCCGAATACTCGGCAGACGTTGCTACTGATGTCCGCGCTTTGTTAGACGATGTGTCCCAACAAATCCGATCACTGCGGGATGGTGATGACAAAACGATCAATGTCTCAGGGTTCATCCCGCACCGGCCACGTTTCGCGGGACAAGGTTGATCCTTGCCCCGCTGGTTCGGCTCCCGCCGGACAACAGCGCCGTCCGTCACCTCTTGCGGCGGACGGCGCAACAATTCCCGAAGAGCATAAGCGATTGCGCGCCATGCTGTGGTCGCTGCGCGGAGGACCGGCGCGGGACAAGCGATGGTGATTGGTCGCGCATGTTGAGCGCCCTTCTGGGGTAAGGAGCCGCTTTTGCGGTCGCTATTGGGGGTAAAGCGGACATGGCCTATTGCAGTGCACATGTCCGCTTATGACCCAAAGCGGACATGTGTTGGTCAGTTAACGGCAATTTTATGCGTTCGCCCTGATGTAAATTGGTACGATGATGCCTGTCTGTCCTGAGCCTTGGGGAAAGGCGATGAGACGGCGCGACATCATCAAAGTTATTGCCGGCTTGGCAGGTGCGTGGCCGCTCCATGCGCTCGCGCAGCAGTCAGGCAAAGTTTGGCGGATGGGATTTATCGCCCACGGACATGAAAGCTTTTACGACGAATTGTTCGAAGGCCTTCGTGACTACGGGTACGAGGAAGGCCGCAACCTCGTCGTCGAGCGCCGGTATGCACACGGCCAGGCTGCACGCTTCCGGGAGTTTGCGGCCGAGATGGTTCGATTAAATGTTGACGCAGTCATCGTCGTCACGACGCCTGCGGCCCTTGCCATCATGAACGCGACCAAGACCATCCCCATCGTGCACCCGAACGCGATCGATCCGTTGAACACCGGTTTGATCGCCAGCCTTTCTCACCCGGGTGGGAATGTTACGGGCGGTGCACAGTTGACCGCCGAAGCCAGCGCAAAACGCCTGGAAATACTAAAAAGAGTAGTGCCGGGGCTGGCGCGTGTGGCGGGGCTGTGGAATCCCGGCAACCCCGCACTCGTATTTTCCTGGAAAGAGACGCAAGGTGCAGCGCGCGCGCTGGGAATAACGCTTCAATCCCATGAGGTACAAGGACCAAAGGACTTTGCGGCCGCTTTTACGGTGATCGCCGAAGAGCGCCCCGATGCGCTCCTCGTCGTGCAGGATGCGGTGACGATGCAGCAGCGAAACGAGATCATCGACTTCACGGTGCAGAAACGGCTGCCGAGCATGTTTCAAGAGAAAGGGTGGGCAGTAGCTGGCGGTCTGATATCCTACGGGGAGAACCTTCCTTCTATGTATCGTCGCGCGGCATACTTCGTGGACAAGATTTTCAAAGGCACAAAGCCCTCTGATCTACCCGTGGAACAAGCCGCGAAGTTCGACCTGGTCCTCAACCTAAAAACTGCAAAGGCGATCGGCGTGACGATCCCGGATTCGATCCTCGCCCTCGCCACCGAGGTGATTGAATAGAAGGTATGTCGGCTATTGGCCGTTAGCGGACATTGCCAATCCCTAGCCGGCTGGCCAGAATTGGGAGACATGCCGGAGGACCATGCCATGAAGGTGAATGGGACAGGTGTGCGAATTGGGGTGGCGCTTCTTGCTTTGGCCGCAAGTCTGGTCGCCATACCGAGCTCACTCGAGGCGCAAAAGATTGCCGGGATAGCGCGTGTCGGCTGGCTGGAGGTCTGTGCCCCCGGTCCCAAGCGTCCCCATTTCGATATTTTCCGGGCTCACCTGGCGGACCTCGGCTACGTCGAGGGGAAGAACCTTGTTATCGAGCAGCGGTTCGCAGGTTGCCAATACGAGCGGATGCCGGGGTTAGCCACCGAACTCGTGCAAGCTCCGGTCGATGTTCTGTTCACCATGGGCACGCGGGCGGGGCGTATCGTCGCCGCAACCGTCAAGACTACGCCGCTTGTCGTGTATTCGTGCGATCCGTTCGAGCACGTCACACGGCTCGCCAGGCCCGGTGGAAATCTGACAGGCGTTACGTGCATGACGACGGAACTCAGCCCGAAGCGTCTCGAACTCCTCAAAGAGGCAGTTCCCAAAATCTCGCGGGTAATGTTTCTTCATGATCCCGAAGCTGCTCCGAACGCGTGGAAGTTGACCCAGGAGCTTGCCCCGCGTCTGGGTGTCACATTGCAGCAAGCTAAGGTGGGAGCTGCCGATGAACTACTGCCGGAGCTCGCGGTCGTCGAGAAAGAGCATCCTGACGCATTGTTCGTGTATCCCGACGTCGTCCTCAGCTCTTATCCCCGGCCTCAGCAGTTGGCCGACTTCGCCATCAAGGCCCACCTGCCCATGATAAATGCGTTCCGTTTTTTCACAGACGCTGGCGGCCTCATGTCCTACGGGGCGACCGCTTCCGAAATTTACACAAACGCGGCTGAGCAGGTTGCCCAAATCCTGAATGGTGCTCGGCCGAGTGACTTGCCGCTGCGACAGGCAACGCGGTTCGAGTTGGTCATCAACCTCAAGACTGCGAAGGCGCTCGGACTTACAATCCCACCATCGTTGCTCGCTCGTGCCGATGAGGTGATCGAATAGGGGCGGTGATGTCCGCTATTGGCCCAAAGCGGACATGCCACTCACGCAACACAATGTCCGCTATTGGGGGTAAAGCGGACATCAATGCTAGAACCCTTTACTTCCGCTTTTGACCCAAACGGACATTGGCGCGGCCGCTGCTGCGCACAGAGCTCGAAGCGATGCTCGCTAAGTGTGGAATTCGGCGAACGCCTTTAGGGCGGCACAAGCATTGGCGCCAAAACACGCTACACCAATGCTCATGGTGCCAGCCCATATAATCGCTGCAGCGGCCTCACAGCCAAGAAGTTGGCCAAATTCAATTACGAATTCAGGCGTACGCAGTGCAATTACCGCAAACACAATGGCGGAAAGACTAAGTTGAACGATAAGGGTTTTCAACGCGCGCTGCGGTGTGACGAAGCGCACAAGGTGACATGCACTGCGGATACGGACAGCCGTGATGTCAACAGAACGACCGCTGGATAAAGCTACACCCGTGCCTATAAGGAGATATGCCCAAACAAGAAACGGTGAAATGGATCTCCAAAAGGCTTCGGGATTGTCATCGACCGTCGGTGTTTCCTGAAAATTAAGCCCGTGTGATGCGAGTAGTATTACTAACGACGTAATAACTACAACCCCCACTGACTGGCGTGCGGCGGCGACAAATCCCGCTTTTAACAACGGCAATGCTGACAACAGGCTCCTTCGGGGCATTTGATTTACTCGCTCACGTGCTCTAGTAGCGCGATTAGCCCCTTTAGAATTTCGGTCGGTGATGGTGGACAGCCGCGAACGTGGAGATCAACGGGCAATACATCCTTGACGCCGCCGACCACCGCATAGCTACCCGCAAAAATGCCGCCGTCGACGGCGCAACCGCCGATCGCAACCACCCATTTCGGATCTGGCATGGCGTTGTAGGTGCGCATTAGCGCCTCACGCATACTCTTGGTCACCGGGCCACTCACCGTCAGAACATCGGCATGTCGCGGCGACGCCACGAAACGCAATCCGAAGCGCTCGAGATCGTAGAACGCATTGCTGAGAGCATGGAGTTCCAACTCGCAGCCATTGCAGGAGCCGGCATCGACATGGCGGATCGACAGCGATCGGCCGAGCCGGGCGCGGGCAGCGCGATTGACGTGTCTCGCCAGTTCGGACAGGGCGACTCTGCCCGGCGCAGGCGGCGGCTCGGTGAGAGGGCCCTGGGTTAAGCTTTCGAACAGCGTCTTGCGCATGGCTACAGATCGTGCCCCGAGTAAGAGCAGTTGAACGATTTATTGCAGAGCGGGAAGTCCGCCACGATGTTTCCTTCGATCGCGGCTTCCAAAAGAGGCCACTGAAACCAGGACGCATCGCGCAAATGACAGCGCGTGACGCGCCCGTTGTCATCGAGCCGAAGCCACACGAGCACGTCGCCGCGGAAGGCCTCGGCGAGCGCCATGCCTTCACAAGGCCTGCCGTTAGGTTTGAGCGCGGTCTTCAGTTTTCCGTTAGGGAGCGCTTCGAGAATCTGGTCGATCAGGAACAGACTCTGCTCGACTTCGCGAATTCGAATCCACACGCGCGCATTGACGTCGCCCGCTTCGAACACCGGCACGTCGAACCGAAGCGTGTCATAAGGCGCATAGCCGGGTGTGCGGCGTACATCGAATTTGCGCCCGCACGCGCGCCCGATAAAGCCGCCGGCTCCGAATTGGCGCGCCAGTTCGGGCTTCACGATGCCGGTGGTCACTGTGCGATCCTGCAGGGAAGCGGTGTTGTCGTAGAGCTCGATCAGGCGCGGAAATACGCGGCGTACTTCGGCGAGCAAGTCCCGCACCTGCAAAAGACCCGGGGGCGCGATATCGCTGGCCACGCCGCCGGGGACAATCGCGTCCATCATCAGCCGGTGGCCGAAGCAGGCTCCGGCCGCCCGCAAGCATCGCTCGCGCAAGATTCCGCATTGCGCATGCATCAGCGAAAACGAGGCGTCGTTGCAGATTGCTCCGATGTCGCCGAAATGATTGGCCAGCCGCTCGATCTCGGCCATCAACGCACGCAGATATACGGCGCGCGGGGGCGGGTTGATCTGCAGAGCCGCTTCGGCAGCCTGCGCGAACGCAAAGGCATAGGCGACCGTGCTATCGCCGGATGTGCGGGCGGCGAGCTTCCCGGCCTTCTCTAGTGAGGCGCCCTCAAACAGCTTCTCGATGCCCTTATGCACCCAGCCGAGCCGCTGCTCCAGCCGCACCATGTACTCGCCATTGGCGGTGAAACGGAAATGGCCCGGCTCGATGATGCCGGCATGGACGGGGCCGACCGGGATCTGATGCAGGCCTTCGCCTTCCGCCGGAAGAAATTCATAAGGTTTGGATTTGTATGCTGGCGCACTTTCGCCAAGGGGATAGCGCACATCCCAAAAGCCGAGATCGAGCCAAGTGCGCGTATCCGGCGCACCGTCAGCCTCGAGGCCGAATAGATCGCGGATCGCGCGTTCGAGCCGGATGGCCGGCGGATGGCGCGCGGCGACGCTCGGATATTTGCCGTCCTTGCAGGTGTAGCTGAGCACGGCGATGTCGGCGGCGTTGTCGCCGAGCAGCGCCATGTGCACAAGCGGCGAGTCGCCCCACAGACCGAGCAGGGTGCAGTGGCCTTGCGTAAGCAAATCGATCGCTTGCTGCCAACCATCCTCAACGACGTCCGCGCGCGGCCACGGATTGTGCCGGTTGGCCGTGCCGCCATGGGTTATCGAGTTAAGCAGGTTCATTGCGTTATCCCAACAGCCGGGCAACGTTTTCGAAGCCGGTCACCAGTGTCGGCGGCAGGTAGATGCCGGCCGTGGCCACGATGGCGAGATGCGCGAACATCGGTAGGTAGGATGCTTCCGCTGGCGCGGTCGGTCCGCGCGGCTCGCCAAATGCAATGGTGTTGAGTCGCAGAAACAATCCGCCCAGGCCGACCAGGATTCCAAGCACCAGAATGATCACCAGCCACGGCTCGCGCGCGAAGGTCGAGCTCACCACCAGAAACTCGCTCATGAAGATGCCGAGCGGGGGCAGGCCGGCAATAGCGACGACTCCCAGCACGAGGCCCCAGCCGAGAACAGGATTGGTCACGGTCAGTCCGCCGATGTCAGCGATCTTCTGCGTTCCCTTGACCTGGGCGATATGGCCGACCGCGAAGAATATTGCCGACTTGGTCAGCGAATGCATGGTCATGTGCAATAGTCCGGCGAAATTGGCGAGCGCGCCGCCCATGCCGAAAGCGAATACGATGATGCCCATGTGCTCGATCGAGGAATAGGCAAACATGCGTTTAATATCGCGGCGCCGGTACAGCATGAAGGCCGCGAACACGCAGGAGATCAAACCCAGGGTCACCATCAGCGGGCCGGGCGCGAGCGCGGCCGGATTGAGTGCCAGCAGCATCTTGAAACGCAGCAGCGCGTAGAGCGCGACATTGAGCAGCAATCCCGACAGCACGGCCGAAATCGGCGTAGGTCCTTCGGCATGGGCGTCGGGCAGCCAGGCATGCAGCGGTGCGAGGCCCACTTTGGTGCCGTAGCCAAGCAGGAGAAATACGAAAGCGACATTGAGCAGCGCCGGGTCGAATTGCGCCGCGCGCGTGATCAGCACGGACCACACCATGGCCGAAGCGCCTTCGCCGATCACCGGCCTCGCCGCCATATAGACCAGGATCGTGCCGAACAACGCCAGCGCGATGCCCACGCTGCCGAGGATGAAATATTTCCAGGCCGCTTCCAGCGCCTCGTGAGTGCGATAGATACCAACCATCAGCACGGTGGTCAGTGTCGCAAGTTCGACCGCGACCCACATCAGGCCGATGTTATTGGCCACCAGCGCGAGGTTCATTGCGAACATCAGCACCTGGTACATGGCATGATAAAAACGCACGTAAGTTGGCGTCAGCCGGCCGATCTCGATCTCATGGCTGATATAGCTGGCGCTGAAAGCACTGGTGGTGAAGCCGACGAATGTGGTGAGAACGATGAAGACCTTGTTGAGGTCGTCCACCAGCAGATAGGGCCCCGATTCGGACTGCACGAAAAATAGCGACACCGCGGTTGCGAAAGTCAGCAAAGCCGCCAGCACATTGAGCCGCGCAGCGACCCGGTAATTCGGCAAAGCGGCGAGCAGGGCCGCTGCCACAGCCGGAACAATAAGAACGCCGGAAAGCGCGTCGATCATCGCCGCTCTCCGCGGAAACGATCGAGCGCCTGCACGTCGACGGTGTCGAAGCGCTCACGAATCCGGAACAGGAAAATGCCGATGACAATGAAGGCAATCAGTACCGAGAAGGCAACGCTGATTTCAACCACCAACGGCATGCCCTTGGCGCCCGTCGCCGCCAACACCAGACCGTTCTCCAATGACATGAAGCCGACAACCTGGCTGACAGCGTTGCGCCGCGTCACCATCATCAAGAGGCCGAGCAGCACGACGGCAAGTGCGAAGGCGAGGTCTTCGCGCGCCAGCGGGTCGGCGTCCGCGGTCACACGCAGCATCACCACCATCGAGAGCGCCACCAGCCCCATACCGAGCAGCATTGTCGGGCCGACACCAACGACCGTTTCAATCTCGCGGTGAATGCCGAGTTTGACGACGATCCGGTGAAGGACCATCGGGATAATGATGGCCTTGAAAACCAATGCGATCAGCGCCGTTACGTAAAGATGCGGCGCGTCCTGGATGAAAGCCTGCCAACCGACTGAAGCGGCCAGCACCAGCGCGTGCAGTGCGAAGATATTGAGCAGCGCGTAAAGCCGATCCTGATAGAGCTGCATGAAACTGACCAGCACCAGCGAGCCGGCGAGCATATGGGCGATGTCGAAGGTCAGGCCGTGCATCGTCACAGGCTCCCGGACACGAACAGCAGCAGTGTTCCAAGCAAGCCGAGCATCAGCGCGGCGCCAAGGAAGGCAGGCACCCGGAACACCCGCATTTTGGCGATGGCAGTTTCGAATATGGCGAGCAGGGTGCCGCCGACCGCGAGCTTGATGATATAGGAGGCAACGCCAATGCCGATTGCAGAAGCGCCTGCGGACGGAGGCGCGATGCCCCAGGGCGTAAACAGGCCGGCAATCACCGAAACGTAAAGCAGCAGCTTAAGCTCAGAGGCGAGATCGATCAGCGCCAGATGGCGGCCGGAATATTCCAACACCATCGCTTCATGCACCATGGTGAGTTCCAGATGAGTGGCAGGGTTGTCGATGGGAATGCGCGAGTTCTCGGCGATCGCCACCATGATCAATGCCAGCAGCGCGAGCCCAAGCGAGACTCGCAAGCCGGCTTCACCCGAGACCATGAAGGCGGCCATGCTCGACAGCTGCGTCGAGCCGGCGACCAGCGCCAGCGTGAATACGATCATCAGCATCGCGGGCTCGGCGAGCGAGGCGATCATCACTTCGCGGCTCGATCCGATGCCGCCGAAGCTGGTGCCAACGTCGAGTCCGGCCAGCGCGAGGAAGAAGCGCGCGCTGCCGAGCAGCGCGATGATAGCAATAAGATCTGCCGACCAGGAAAACAGCAATCCGCTGCGGAAGGTCGGCACCAGCGAGGCTGCCACCCAGGTTCCGGCAAAGACAATGTAAGGAATGACTCGAAATAACCAGGACGCGTTTTCCGCCAGCACCACATCCTTGCGCAGCAGGCGGATGAGATCGCGATAGGGCTGGATGAGCGGCGGTCCCTGACGACGCAAAAGACGCGCCTTCACCTTTCGCACGAAGCCGGTAAGCAAAGGTGCGAGCAGCAGGACCAGCAGCATCTGCGCGCCCTGAAATAAGAGATCGTGGATCAAGGCCATATCGCGAGCACCAGGAGCAGCAGTACCAGCGCTGTAAACACCAGCGTGAGATAGCGGCGGATGGTCAGGAATTGGAGGACGTTGAGCTTTTCGGTGGCATAGCCGATGCCGACCGCAATCGGTTTGTACAGCGTGTCCCAGATCAGGTCGTGCATTTGGACTGTGAGGCGCGCGGGTGCAGTCGCCCCCGGCAGCGGCATTTCGCCGATCTCGCGCGCACGGAACACGCTCGTCCCGTAAACCCGTCGAATTGGCTGCGCAAAACTCGATGCTGTGTATTGCGTCGCCGGGCTAGGCTCGGGATAGCCGCAATCCCACGCCGGAGCCCGGCGCAGCTTGTCGGAGGCGAGCCGGTGGATGGCGAATGCGGCGATCGAGCCGGACAGCACCACGAAAATAAAAACCAAAAGCCCGTTATACGAGCTGCGGCTTTCGACAACGGGCACAATGGTAAGCCATTGCAGGCCGGCCTGGTGCGGCATGCTCATGCCCACAAGCGCTTTGCTGACCGGCGCGAGCGCATCGAGGAAAATACCAGGTAGGACGCCAGCGACCAGGCAAAGCGCGGCCAGAAAAAACATTGCCGCGAGCGAATTGCTATCGGTCTCTCGTGCTTTCGCGGCGGCGGGCGTGCGGGGACGCCCGAGGAAGCTCACGCCAAAGGCTTTGACGAAGCAAGCGGCGGCCAGCGCCGCCGACAGCGCCAGCAGCCCGCCAACTGCCGGTACTAGAAATTTCAGGCCCCAGGACGGAAGCTGTGGGCTGAGCAAAATCGCCTGAAAAGTCAGCCATTCTGAGACGAAACCATTCAGTGGCGGCAACGCCGAAATCGCCACGCAACCGACGAGAAATACGAACGCGGTCTGCGGCATGCGGTGGATCAAGCCGCCGAGATGTTCCATGTCGCGTTCGCCGGTTGCATTGAGCACAGCGCCGGCGCCGAAGAACAACAGGCTCTTGAAGATGGAATGATTGAACACATGAAACAGACCGGCGGTGAGCGCCAGTGCCGCCGCGACCGGCATGTCGTGCGCCTTGAACGCCAGAGAAAGCCCAAGCCCGATGAAGATGATGCCGATGTTTTCTACAGTGTGATAGGCGAGCAAGCGTTTGAGATCGTGCTGCATCAGTGCATAGAGCACGCCCATCACCGCCGTGATTCCGCCGATAGAGAGCACCGCCATGCTCCACCACCAATCCGGTGTGCCGAGCAAGTCGAACACGATGCGAATAAATCCATAGACCGCCACCTTGGTCATTACACCGCTCATCAGCGCCGAGACATGGCTCGGTGCGGCCGGATGTGCGAGCGGTAGCCAGGCGTGCAGCGGCACCACGCCTGCTTTTGAGCCGGCGCCGATCAGCGTGAGGATCAGCACCAGCGCCGCCAGCGCGGCGGATGGATGCGATGCCCGGATGGCGTCGAAGGCGTAGTTGCCATTGGAACCCGCGAGCAAACCAAAACCGAGCAGCAGGGCCAGTGTGCCAAAGCTGGCCATCAGCAGATAGATGTAACCTGCCTTCACATTTTCATTCACGCGATGATGCGCGATCACGAGCGCCCAGGAGGAGAGCGACATGAATTCCCATGAGATCAAGAACGAGAACGCATCATCCGCCATGACGACCAGATTCATGGCGGCGAGATAGACGGGATAAAACGGCAGCACGCGCTGCGGCGAATGCTCGTGCCGGCCGTAACCAAGCGCGAAGAGGCTCGCGGCGGCTCCGCCGAGATTGACGACGAGCAGGAAGAAGGCCGCGAGCGCATCGATTCGGAAATGCGCGCCAAGCCAAGGCAGGCCGATCGGCAATGTGATGACCGAGGCGGAGGAAGAATATTCGGACAGACTGAGCAATGCGATCGTGGCGAGCGTCAGCGTGACGATCAAGCTGGCGCCATAGACAAAGCTTGTGGCCACAGCACTGCGGTGCGGCGACGCGCCGAGCACAATCGCGATCGGCGCCACGGCCAATAGCGCCGCCACGCCGTAGAGTGAATAGACCACCATCATTTGAGCCGTACTCCGCGGCCGCCGCCACTGGAGGTGACGCCGTCACCAATCAGCTCAATGCCGGCCGCAGCGAGCGCATCAACCAGCTTCATCAGCGAGTCGACATTGCCGCGCACCACGCCGTCGGAAGCTTCCATGCGTTGAATAGTTGGCAATGACAGTCCGCAGCGCTTCGCCAATTCGCGCTGGTCTATGCCGAGCAATGCCCGCGCGGCCCGTAACTGCCCCGCCGTGATCATATCGATTTTGTAGCTCAGAATATGTATTGTAAAGCTTCATATATCTATTGTGATGTGTCAAGCATCAGTAGCTGCTGGCCCCGAAAGTCTGCCAATCGCCGCAAGATGACGACTCCCACCGACCGAGGGGGGCCTGCAAATTTGGCGCGAATGTCCGCTATTGGTCCAAAGCAGACATGCCAGCTGCACTGCCGGTCCGCTTTCGGGAGTAAAGCGGACATGACGTGGGCATCACAGAATGTCCGCTTTTGACCCAAAGCGGACATTCTCGGTCACAACGTCATGATGGTTCATACATCATTGTTCATACATCCGTATTGAATTGTACGACTTTAGTATTATTCCTTG
>DATAPP010000106.1:0-4054 GCA_036265125.1 Pseudolabrys sp.
GGCGCTCACTGCAATCATCAATAGTAAACCTAACCGAAATCCGCCTACGGTTGCGGCCAGGACAAACGCGCTGACACCGAGCGCAGCACCGATCTGCCGGATGAATTGCTGGCTGGTGGTCGCGCTACCCATGCGGGCAACTGGGACGCTATTCTGCACCACGACAGTTAGCGCGGGGGAGAGCAGTCCCATTCCGGCGCCTGCGATGAGCGCCGCAGCAATGACCCATCCGAGTCCATGTTCGAATGCGACCATGAAAAAGAGAAGTCCCAGAATATGCACAACAATTCCAATCACACTCGGAAGTCGTTCGCCGATTCGATGGACCAATCGTCCCGCGGTGAAGGCGAACGTGCTCCATCCAATAGTGAACGCGCCAACCACCAGGCCTACGAACGCGCGGTTGTCATGGAAAGCGGCGTTGGTTGCGAGCGGTAAATAGGCGCTCAGGCCAAAGCCACTGAAAAAGGCGAGGAATGACGAACAAATGGAGGACGCGTACCCGGCATGATGAAAGAAAGTCAACGGCAGAATCGGATGCGGCGTTCGTCCTTCATGCCAGACAATGGTGGCAAGCAGAACGATTCCGGCACCAACGAGCGCGGCCTGCATCAGTCCGATTTGTCCCTCACCGAGATCGACAAACGCCCACATCAGGCAACTGCCGCCTGCGCCGGCCAGAAGCGCGCCGGCAAAATCGAATCGACCGACGCTATGCCCAACGCTCTCGTGCATTCCGGCGATGACGAGGAACCCAGCCACAATGGCAATCGGTACGTTGATCAGGAAAGCCCAGCGCCATGAAACGTGCGTCACGATGAGCGTCCCAAGGAGTGGTCCGGTGACACTCGCGACGGCCCAGGCGCTAGCCGCCGCGCCCAGTGCCCTGCCGCGTTTGTTAGGCGGATATACAACTCCAAGCAGAACAAACGGCAGAGTGGCAACGGCTCCCGCTCCGATGCCCTGAATGGCGCGAGCGCCGATGAACTCCATCATCGTGCGCGCGATGGCGCAGAGCCCGCTCCCGACCGTGAACGCGACGATGCCGACGAGATACGTGCGTCGGCGTCCCCACCGATCCGACCCCGGTCCCCAGATCGGCATCGATACCGCCGCGGCGAGCATGTAAGCCGCGAACGTCCACGCGTACAGGTGTGCACCGCCAAGCTCAGGCAAAGCCACCGGCATGACCGTGCTGACGATCGTGTTGTCGAGACCGGCAAGAATGATCGTGAACAACACACCGAGCAAGACCAGCACGCCGCTCTGTCCGGAGGAATTCTTTGAGGTTGCGATCTGAAATTGTTTTTCGGCGCGCTTCAGCGATTGGCTATCATCGTTTTCATGTCATCCGTCAAGCCGCGGAAACTGGGTACGAAGGTGGATCGGCTTGTCCGCAAGACGATGTCAGTTGATTCGCCGAAGGCGCAAATATCAGGCGGCAAAGCCGCAAAGATTAGCCAACGCGTTGACGACAACGCGTTCCACCTGGTCAGGCGCGCTTTAACGAATGTTAAATTCCCGCCGGCCAAGCCTCATACACTGCTTCGCTCGTGGCAGGCATTTATCTGAACGCGCGTCTGGTCTCGCTCCGCATCCCGAAAAGGTTTACGATTGGGTATGAATCGGCTTTCGGGATTCGTCAGTCTGCATCCCTACTTTAAGGTGCCTCCGGACAAGATGCCGCATTTGAAGGCGATCCTACCGGAGTTTGCGGCAAAGACGCGAAACGAAACGGGTAATCTTTTCTACGAGTTCACGATCAACGGCGACGAAGTATTTTGCCGTGAAGCTTACGTCAACGCGGGGGCACTGCTCGCACACCTGGACAATGTGAGCGCCATGCTCGCCCAGGCCCTAACTATGGCGGAGTTGGTTCGGATCGAGGTTCACGGACCAGCCGCGGAGCTCGACAAACTGAAAGAGCCGCTCGCAGAGTTAAACCCGGCCTGGTTCGTTTCGGCAGCGTGAATTCGAGCGATCCGCGCGCCGCGATTCGCCCAAACGTTCCCGAACGCTCGGACCGAAACGGAGGCGAACCGGCCCGTATCTTCCTGTAATACAGTTGTAACTTTACTTTCATACCAGAGTTTGGAGATTTCTCTCGGCGCCAAGTTGGTCAGGCGACTCCACAAAAAAAGCTCCGCCTGATTCCACTTGCCGCCGAGAAACCGCGACGTTGGGTCCGCTCGCACAACTGGAGCAAACAATGAAGATACTGATGGTACTAACCTCCCATGATCAACTGGGAAACACTGGTCGCAAGACTGGCTTGTGGCTGGAAGAATTTGCCGCGCCTTACTTCGTCTTTAGAGACGCCGGCGTTCAACTGACACTCGCTTCTCCGAAAGGCGGTCAGCCGCCGATCGATCCCAAGAGCGACGAGCCGGAAAATCAAACGGACGCGATGACGCGGTTCAAAAACGATAAGCCGGCACAGGAAGCTCTCGCTAACACAGTCAAGCTTTCGAGCGTGAAGGCGGAAGATTTCGACACCGTGTTCTATCCGGGTGGACACGGCCCGATGTGGGACCTGGCCGAAGACCCCGTTTCCATTGCTCTGCTCGAATCGTTTTATAACTCCGGCAAACCAATAGCGCTGGTCTGCCACTCGCCGGGTGTGCTCCGCCATGTCACCTATAAAGGTGAGCCGCTGGTGAAGGGTAAGCACGTGACCGGCTTTACCAATGGAGAAGAAGAAGCTGTTCAACTGACTCACGTCGTTCCGTTCCTCGTCGAAGATGAACTGCTACAGCTCGGGGCCATCTTTGAGAAGAAGGCGAACTGGCAGCCGTTTTCCATCGTTGACGGCCGGCTTGTTACCGGGCAGAACCCCGCATCGTCGACCTCGACGGCTCAGGCGCTTCTGAAACTCATGACGGGATCGGAATCGGAGTCGTCAATGAACAGCGTGCGAATCGAGCAGAGGAGTTATGAGATGCCCCCGCGCGATGGGATCAGCATCGCGCATTTTCTCACCGTCGCCGACGTCGAGCGATCGGCTCACTACTACGAAAAGGTCTTCGGCGCTCGCATTCTGACCATGGGTGACGGCAACGCGCCTCCGTACCTTCAGCTTGCAAATATCTGGATGATTCTGAACGTTGGCGGCGGGCCGACGCCGGACAAGCCGAAGGTAACGCTCAGCGTCCCGGACCCGAATCACATCAACAGCTTTATGAATATCCGCGTCGCGGATATTCAAGCGTGCTACGAATTGTGGAAAAGTCGAGGCGCCGAGTTCATCACGGAGCCGATCCCCAAGTACGGCGAGACGCGCTGCTACATCCGCGATCCTGACGGTTACATTATCGAGGTCGGACAGAGCACTGACCTCACCTATGGTTAACGCTCCGCCCGGATAGGACGCGGATTTAAATGCTTACTGATATCCGGTTAGTAGCTAACGAGTAGCTAACGAGAACAACTGGAGAAGATAGACGATGTCACACCATTACTAGGGTCCTGACATCGGATTCCCGCGCAGGGACGTGCGGCTCGACTTGACCGATCTCTATGCCTTTCCCAAGCCCGGAGACCCCGACAACTCCACGGCGCGGCCGGCAAGCGCGCGAGTCGCCTTCAGATCTTTTCCCAAGCCCGCGAGGCAACGGGGTCACGGCCTTCGTCGAATTCGATGTGATCGATGAGGGTCTCGATCGGTTTACCCGTTAGGCCACTCTCTTGGATGCGCTGCGGCAGGACGTGGCTGCGTTCGTCGCGCCAGCCGAGCTTGGCGATGAAGCGATTCCAGACGTGGCACTCTTCGTCGGTGCGCGGAGTGCCGTGGGCATGGGCCCAGTTCAGGACGGCTTCGTCGCTCTCGCCGGCAAGCGTGCGCTTTTTTATCTCCGAATAGGCAACGCCGAGGAAACGGCAGCAGCGCCCGTCGAGCGTGAACTGGTGCTCACCGAGATTCTCCGCGTAATCCGGCGGGAGCTGACCGGCGGCGTGCAGGCGAATCTTATCCAGCATTCGCCCGAAATAGATCAGACGTCCGACTTTGTCGTAGCAACTGCGCAGGCCTGAAATGTTTTGCATAAGAGGAACATGA
>DATAPP010000107.1:0-4211 GCA_036265125.1 Pseudolabrys sp.
CAGCGGCCTCTTGAAAGTTGGTCGTGTCACGCGGGACCGAAGGTTCGAATCCGGCTTCCTCCAGCGCAGAGTCTGATGCGAACCTGACTTCCTGAGCGGCTCTTGGCGTTCGAAGCGTTCCCGGTCGTGTTCAGTTGGAACCCCATCCCGTAGACATTGCGCATGCCTTGGGTGCGCAGCTTTTCTTGCACCTCTTTAAAAAAGTCGTGGTAGGCGTCCCCCGCTTTCTCGATCAGCGGCCGCCAGACGTGCTTCGGCCGCACCGCGCAGGTATAGGGCACGGCGTAGTAGCTACGCCGCTTCTCGACGCTGTTGTAGCAGAAGGCGGTGAGCAATGCCGTTTCGGTGTACCGCGATTTCTGCGTTTCGACGACATCGCTGACATTGACCAGCTCGTTGTCCCAAGCATACAGCGCGAGGATTTCCACCGGGTTGTTCGGGAACAGGTCTGGGACAACCCCGCTGGTCAAGGCCGAGATGATCTTTTGGCGGTGTGGTGCGAAGGGCATGAGCGTATAGTCGATCGTATTGCCGCTGGCCTTCTCGTAGTCGCCGACAATGGTTTTGAACGCCATGTCCTCTTCTTCGGCGAAACCCTGGACCCACCATACAGTCGCGGTTTTCCGAAAGAGTTGCGAAGCAACGACCGGCGGGCAAGCTTGGGCATTCGCTTCCTTCCTGGCGCTGCGACATGGGCCGCCGGCACCTCGCGACGTCCACCGCGAACCCGAGGAATGTCGGTTAATTTCCTGACGGATCCTTGGTCTTGCGAATCGCTTTCGTACATCAACCGCAGAACATCGTCGTGCCACCAGTCGCTCAGGCCGACGCCATCGCGCTGTGGACTGATCAGGTGGCGCGCCGGCTGCGGAAGTACCATTCCATCGTCTGCTATTCGCGCCGCGGCCCCAATCAGGCGAAATCATCGGTGTTTGAGGGGATCGAGTACAGGCGGATCGGATGGGGATATGATCGGTATCTGAGGGCTGGCAGGGCACTCGATGAGTTCGGTCTGCTCCCACGGCAGCGCAGTTTCTTCGGTTCCTCCTGGTACTTCCGTCATTATGGTCAGCGCATCGCGATGGATCTACAATCGGTCCGAGCTGAGATCGTTCACGTGCAGAACTTCTCGCAATTCGTCCCCTGGATCAAATGGCGTAATCCGCGAGCCAAAGTTGTCTTGCACATGCACGCGGACTGGTTGGTCGAGCTAGATCGGTGCTGGCTGCAGCCGCGCCTCGCGGCTGCCGACACCATCATCTGCTGCAGCGGTTATTATGCGAACGGTATCCGTGCGGCCTGGCCGGAGTTCGCGAGCCGGGTCCGCGTGGTCTACAACGGCGCAGCTCCAGAAGAGTTTACCGAGATCGGCGAGAAGTCCACCCGGTCAGACGAATCCCGGCGGATATTATTTGTGGGGCGCATGGTCCCGGACAAGGGACTGCACATCCTGATCGAGGCCTTCAATGGCTTGGTCGAGGAGCTTCCACACGCCGAACTGTTTATTGTGGGATCGATTCCTACGATCGCGAGAGCCTCACTCGCCACGCATACCAGCAAGGAAGCGATGGTGAGAGAACTGGCGAGATTCGGGGGCGCGCCGTTTGAGGGATACCTTCGCAGTCGTCTGACTCCGGCAGCGGCAAAACGCGTGACAATCACCGGCGAGGTTCCCAGAAGGGAGTTATTACGTCATTACCGCGACTCGGACTTGCTGGTACTGCCGTCCATCTTACCGGAAGGGTTCGGCATACCTATCGTGGAAGCGGCGTGCTGCGGGCTGCCCACAGTGGCGACGCGCAGAGGCGGCATTCCCGAAGTCATCGTTGACGGCGAGACGGGACGCTTGGTTAAAGCGGGCGACACGGCTGGGTTACGCGCCGCGATCGCCGATCTGCTAAAAGATGATGCCCAACGCCGTAGAATGGGTCAGGCAGCGCGTGCGCGCGCACTGGAGCTTTTCACTTGGAGCCAGATAGTCGAGCAGCTCCGCCATATATACAAAATAATATAAGAATATAAGCGCATCCATTATTGGGCGGTTTTCCGGGGCTGGCGCGAACATTCAATCTATGCCTTACCGGGTCCCGCAACTCGGTTCCCAAAAAGGAAGTATGGGGTTCGGGAGCGCCGGCAACGCTTAGCAAAAGCCATGAAGTCGAGCGCGTCGTAGACTGCTGTGTATCGATCAAACGCGGTCTCCAACAAAGCGATCCAAAGCGGGGCAGAAGCGGCAGGATGCTCGAGCCATGCGTAAGGTCGCCCTGATCTCGGCGAGCCTTATCTCAACACCTCGCCTAGGCATCATTCGCAAGAAGACCGAAAATTTTCGCTATAGAAATTGCCGGCCGCGACATCCCCGGAAAGACGTAGTTGGAAAGGATTTGGCGTTTGGTCCGGCTCATAAAAAGTCGAAACCCTAAAGCGACAAGCGTAACAGCGATAGATCCCATTATGACAAGACGCAGTTCAGGAGACCAGACTCGATCGCCGATGAATGAAGAGCATACGATCAATACGACTAGAAGTAATCCGGTGACGCCTGTGGCAGGAAGCACCCAAGTGATTATCTTACCCGGAGAAACCCCAAGATGGGCTACGATGGCAACAAAGTTGATCGCCGCCATGCCGGCTCCTGATATCACAGCAGCTACCGCAATTCCATTCAGGCCGTACTTCCCGCCTAGAATTAAGCTTAATAATGCCACACTAGCTGCGCCGACGCCAGCAGCAAAAATACGCGCTCTAAACACCGCCCGCGCTTCCAATTGACTACCAGCTGGCTGACTGATCATAAGGATCGCATATGCGATCATGATGAAGATCAGAGGATTGGTGGCGTCGTGCCACCCGGGCCCAAGCATAAGCGCGACGATATCCGAGGCCATAACGCCAACAAAAACCGTCACAGAAAGCAGAAAGAAGGAATATATCCCAATTAGCGGCGGGATCACCTCTCTCAGAAACTCATCGTCATCTTGCCGCGATGCCATGACCGGAAAGATTACGGAGCTCACTCGGCCGGAAGTGGCTTGGATGCCGGTGTCGACAAGTGATTGAGCGCGTTGATATAGGCCCACATTGATAGGCGATAACTGCGTATTGGCGATAATCAGCGGCATCTGCGTCCAAAGAGCATCGAGCGTGCGAAGCAGCGACATCTGCACGCCGACCAGGCCGATGCGAAGCATATGAGCCCCGCCCCACGAGATTGACCATTGGTCGCGTAACCTCCACCAGCATCCCGCTGATTCGATTGCTACATAAGCGATGCATCCATAGGCCAGGCTCCACGGCCCCTGGCCCAACAGAGAGAGCACGACCGTTGATGCTCCCATTCCCAAGACAAGAGCCGCCAAGTGCACGAGGGCGAGTTCGCGGAAACGCAACTCGCGTTGCATTATTGCCTGCGCAGGGACCCCTATACCCGAGATGAGGATGGCCAGGGAAATCAGTTGGAGGAGACCCTGCAGCGTCCCGCTCTCCGCCACCCCGGAGGCGAGTCCGGCGAGGGGAGCAACGACCAAAATCCCAATTGATGCCAATACCGCGGCGACGCAACACGAAAGCAATACCGCCGATCCGATGATCTCCTGATCGAGAACCGGCTCCCGCACGATCGCTAAGATCAGGCCCACCGCGCCAAGCTGTGCCGCGATCACAAATACCACATTCGCTATTGCGAAAATGCCGAAATCGGAAGGTCTGAGGAGTCTTGCCACAACGGCGGTTATCCCAAATTGTACGCCGACCGTAGCGACGGAAATCGCGACGTTCCACTGAACGGCGCTAGTGAATCGTTGAGCTAACCGGTTCATTTGTGCGTTTGCTAACTAATCAGGATTCGCGACCCAGCTTGGAGCCGTAATGCGCAGGTCATCGCCGCCGCGATCGGCAACCCATTCTGGATCTCCCAGGATTGTTTTTTAAGCGACCAAAAATTCGGGATCGAGGCCAAGCGCGCGAACGGCCGAACAGATTTCCTCACGGTAAATGGGATTCATCAACACGATCACATCAGGGTGAAGCTCTCTCACAGCACTCGGCTCGATAATTTCCTGACCAGAACCGGCGATAAAGCGACCCGCTTTTCGAGGATTGACATCGACCACATGCGAAATCGCCGATCCGGCCGGGTCGGCGATATTCAGAAAGGTTACCGCCTTCGCCCCCGCACCCCACACGATGATGCGTCGCCCGTTAATTCGCTG
>DATAPP010000108.1:0-1979 GCA_036265125.1 Pseudolabrys sp.
GTCCCGCCAATGATCTATCTCCGCCAACATACGGGTAACGCCGTCCTCAAACGTGATTTTCGGCTCCCAGCCGAGAGTTTTGCGGATTTTACCGATGTCGGCGAACGTGCAATCTGGCTCGCCGGGGCGCTTGGGAACGTAGACAACCTCGCCACCGAGCAACCCGACGAGGCAATTGATGGTTTGCGGGTTTCCGGCGCCGACATTGAACCGCTCTCCCACAACGTTTGATTCGGCAGCGGCGAGAAATGCAGAAGCGACATCCGATGCATAAATGAAATCGCGACTTTGCGAACCGTCCCCGACAACCGTGAACGGCTTGCCAGCAAGTTTCTGCTTCAGAAATACGCCAAAGACTGCGCCGTAGACGCCGGTTGTGCGCACCCGCGTGCCATAGGCGTTGAAAATACAAATTGAACTGGCCGGCAGCTTGTAGACTTTGTACCAGTGAAAGACTGCCTGTTCGCCCTGATACTTCGAAAGCGCATACGGATATTGCGGGTCGATAGGGTGGTCTTCGCTGGTCGGGGTCGACGCCAAACCATAGCAGGAAGACGAAGCCGCATAGACAAACTTTCGTACCCTCGCAAGCCGCGCGCACTCCAAGACCCGCACGGTCCCTTGCACATTGACGTCCATGTATTCGGAGGGCGCTTCGATGGACGGAACGATGTCGCCAATTCCCGCGAAGTGGAACACGTAATCAGCCCTATCGAAAATCGGCGACGAAGGCTGTAGGTGGCGAATATCCTCCCAGGAACAGGTCAGCTTTTTGTTGGCTTTGTGGTGGTCAAGATTCGATTTGTGGCCGCCGACAAGATTGTCAACGACCCTGATCTCGAACCCGCGGTCCAACAGCAAGTCCACCATGTGGCTGCCGATGAAACCGGCCCCACCCGTCACTACTGCGCATGGCACGATCAGGCGGCCTTGAGCTTCTTAAGGGTGCGGACGTTGTAGAAACGATCGTCGGCAAATGAATCGACAATCTTGCCTTCGCGAAAAGCGCGGCACAGATCTCGGACCGCTTCTTCAATGGTATGTTTCGGCGTAAAGCCGAGCACATTTTTGATCTTGTCGGAATTGATGTGATAGGAGCGGTTGTCGTCAGTAGGCGTCGTTACGATCTCGATTGGCGCCTTTTCCGGGAATTCCTGCTCGACAACCTTTTTGGCCATTTGGGCAATTTCCATGATGGTCATGTTTTGATAGCCGCAGTTGAAGATCTGGTTCGCGATCTTTTCTGAAGGAGCAGTCAGCAGCAACTTGCAGAGATCGGCGTAATCCTGAACGTGCAAATTTGGGCGCAGCTGTGATCCGCCGAATACGGTGATCTTGTTGTTGGTTATGGCGTGATTGGTAAGGATATTGACCGATAGGTCGAGTCGCAGACGCGGTGCGTAACCGCACACGGTAGCTGGCCGGAAAATGACGCCGACGAACTTATCATCGGTGTGCTTCAAGAGCAGCGGCTCGCACATGCCCTTATACTTATTATAAAGCGTGAGCGGCACGAGCGGATGATCTTCCGTAACGTTCGGTTTGTCGGACACGCCATAAACAGAGCTGGACGAGGCGTACGCGAACCGCTTTACGCCAGCCTTTTTGGCCGCAATTACCATCGGTTCAAAGGCGTCCAGATTTATGGTCGTACTCAACCGCTCGTTCAGTTCAAAGCTCGCATCGTTGGATATGCAAGCCAGGCTGAGAACTGCATCTTGCCCCTGCATGGCGGCAGCGAGCTTGGCGGTGTCGCGGATATCGCCATTAATGGCTACTAGCCGTGGATGGTTCTTGGGGAAAAACGAGTCACCAAAATACATAAGGTCGTAGACGGTGACGTTGTACCCCTGAGCGAGAAGCTGCGGAACGAGAAGGCTACCGCAATAGCCGGCGCCGCCGGTTACCAAGATGTTCTTAAACATGTCGATCCTTCATCATTTACACACGGCACTATGCCGCGACATCCGCGACTTTGA
>DATAPP010000109.1:0-4748 GCA_036265125.1 Pseudolabrys sp.
GTGTTCGACTTTGGCCCCGGACAGCGGTCGTGGATACGGACGCTCAGTATCTTTGATCTCTGCCATTGGGGGCGAACGGTTTCACGTGGCGCAAATATAGGTAACGGTCCTAATCCGCCGTTCGGTCACGTTGCGGACCTGATTACGCGCCATCGCCGGAAAGTCATCACCTAGAAAAAGCTGCCATATAACGGGTGACGTACCGGTTTTTGCCATTTGTGCCGTCATTTTTTCGAAAAAACTCTGGCTCTCTTCAGTTGAGTCCTGAACATCCAGCAGCTTGAATCCTGCACCCGTCAGAAGAGCTTTCATTTCGTCGGGCGTCGCGACCTGGCTAATTGACGGGTCGCGGGCCCAGGGCACCGGATAAAGAACTTCACCGCCTTCGCCTTGCAACACGTCATAAACGGCAAAGATTCCGCCGGGTTTTAGAACCCTGCGAGCTTCCAGATACATCTTGTCCTTAGCGGCAATATTCATTGCAACGTGGATTGTCATTGCCGCATCGAACGTCTGCTTCTCGAAAGGCAAGCTTGTGGCGTCGCCTTGCTTGAATGACACGCGGCCGCCGAGGCCAACCCAGTCAGACATTGCAGCTGCCGCGTCGCAGAATGCTTGGGTCAAATCTATACCGGTGACTCGGCAGTGATGTGTCTCGGCCAGCGTTCGCGCTGGACCTCCCAAACCACTCCCGATGTCAAGAACATGCGACCGGGCGTTCAAATTCATTTTCTCGCCCAATTCCAGTGTCGCTTTCCGGCCGCGGATATGAAACTCGTCGACCGCGGCGAGGTCGGTCGTTGTCAATTTATTGAGGTCTTTGCCAGCGCTCTGCAGTTTCTGCGCGATTGCATCGGCCAGTTTGAGGTCTTCGCTGTAATGGCTTGCTACGCGATCGGCCATCGTCCTTACCTCTGAGGCCGTAAGATACATCCTCAAATTGCGGCAAGCGAGGCCGCAATGTCCGCTTTGGGTCAAAAGCGGACACTGGCACTGCAATAGGCCATGTCCGCTTTACCCCCAAAAGTGGACATGAGCGGTGCACTAGCTCATGTCTGCTTTGGGCCAATAGCGGACATCGAGCCGCGGCTCATTCGATCACCTCATCGGCACTAGCTAGTAGTGATTGTGGCACCGAAAGGCCAAGCGCTTTCGCCGTTTTGAGATTGATCGCGAGATCATATTTTGTCGGTGCCTGTACTGGCAGGTCCGATGGCTTCTCACCCTTGAGGATGCGATCAACATAACCCGCCGCGCTTCGGCATTCGCCGATCACATCCGGCCCGATGCAAATCAAGGCGCCACGAGCAACCATGTACCGAAAGGGATAAACGGTAGGCAGCTTGTAGCGCGCCGCGAGCGTCATGAGTTGATCGAGCCGAACCGTCGCTGACGCTCCAGGGGTCAAGATCAGGCCACCGTTCGGTGACCGAGCAAATGTGATGATGGCTTGCTCAATCGTATCGGTCCCGCGGCGGCTATTCATCGGGCTTACTTCAATCCTGAGTGACTGTGCCGACGCCTGGATAGCGGCGAATTCGGCGTTGGCCGCAGGATTGTCGGGGTCACGAAGAACTGCGGCGCGCATCACGTGTGGAGCAATTTGTTTAAGTAGCTCCAGTCTTTTTGCGCCGAAGCTATATTCATAAATCATGAAGCCGGTCGCGTTGCCGCCGGGCCGGGCGAGGCTATCGACGAAACCGGCTGCAACTGGGTCCGTCACGCCGACGAAAACGATTGGCAGGGCCCGGTTGAGGCGCAGCAACGCTGCCACGCTAAGGGTACCAGAAGCGAAGACAACATCGGGCTTGGTCGCGAGCAATTCAGCCGCGTACGCACGTTCGCGTTCAATATCGTCCTCACCCCAACGGACTTCCATTCGGATATTGCGGCCATCGGTCCAGCCCAATTGTTGCAGGGTTTGCTGAAAAGCCGCGACGCGGGCCTGGCCTTCAGGGCTGTCTGCTGACCGGTTCATAAGCACAGCGATCCGTCTAGTCTGCTCGGATTGCTGAGCTTGCGCCGCGAGCGGCCAAGCGAACCCAGATCCACAGAGCAAACTGATGAAATCGCGCCGCCTCATTGTCGTCCCCGAGGCTCAAGAAACAACATGATACCGGGTTAGGCTGGGAGTTTGGAAGCAGCAGCCCATGTCCGCTTTGGGTCATAAGCGGACATTTGTTCTGCAATAGGCCATGTCCGCTTTACCCCCAAAGCGGACATGTGCAGTGGAGTAGCTCATGTCTGCTTTGGGCCAATAGCGGACATTTACCAAAGATGGGACATCGCTATCCAAAAGGTCAGACCGATGGCAGCAGTCCAAGCTGCCACAAAATCATCAGGGGTCAAAACCTGACCAGTGAAAAGCCACTATTCAGAAGCGCGCCTGATTTGCGGCGTGAGACCGTTGATAGCCGATGCCATGATGGCGACATGGTGCGGCTGATATGCCGCTCGCCGGCGACACGTCGTAACCGTCGCCTGAGCATTGACCGCTGGGGGCGGCATGGACGGGCTGCTCAGCAGAAACTGGATCGGAAGCGGGGAAAGTATTTTCTATTGCTTCGTCCAGCACCTTTTCGCCGCGTTCGCGCTCCGCCTCATCGCTGACCTTCGTTATGAACTTCTCAGATTTTTGCCGTGTTTCATTTTGCGGCATTTCCATCGCACCTCCAATATTTCCGCCGCTGTTCCGAATTTACAACGGGCTGCACGCCCTCAGTTCCCTGTAAGCGCCAGTGTTTCGATCGTGGCGACGCGGTTCTTCACCGCTTCCCGCACTTTCTCGAGCGAACGCACGTCGATCTGGCGGACGCGCTCGCGAGAGACGCGGAATTCGGCGGCCAAGTCTGCGAGCGTGATCGGATCCTCGGCGAGCCGACGCGCTTCGAAGATACGCCGCTCGCGATCGTTGAGCACGCAGAGCGCCGAGGCGAGCGTCTTGCGGCGGTAGTCGTATTCGTCACGCGTGGCGAGCATAGTCTCCTGGCTGGCAGCTTCGTCAACCAGCCAGTCCTGCCATTCGCCGGAATGGCTGTCGTTGCAGATCGGCGAGTTGAGCGAGGCGTCGCCGCTAAACCAACGGTTCATGTCGATCACGTCCTGTTTCGAGACGCCGACCCGCTTGGCAATGATTTCGATCTGGTCATGTCGCATATCGCACTCGTCGATGACCGAAATCTTGCTCTTGGCCTTGCGTAGATTGAAGAACAGCTTCCTCCGGTTCGCCGTAGTGGCGATGCGCACCACCGACCACGAGTGCAGGATGTATTCCTGAATCGCTGCCCTGATCCACCACGCGGCGTAGGTCGCAAACCGGAAGCCCTTTTCGGGCTTGAAGCGTTGGACCGCCTGCATCAGGCCGACATTGCCCTCCGAGATGACATCAGAGATTGGCAGGCCGTAGCCGCGATAGCGCCTGGCGATCTTAGCGACGAGGCGTAGATGACTGTTGACAAGCTTGTGCGCCGCCTCGTGGTCGCCGTCCTCGCGCCAGCGCTTAGCCAGCACGTCCTCTTCGTGGGCTCCAGCATCGGGAACCGCCGGATTTGCCAAAGGTAACTGGAGAGGCCGGATCCGGCCGTTACACTCCAGTCAAGGGTCGCCAGCCGACCCATCATTCTCATCCATTGCCAGTTTTAAATTAGTTTCGAAACAAAATTATCAGCGTTCCAGCCCATTGTCAATTTGCTTTCGAAACGCTATTAACCTAAGAGGTGACCATGCCAGCACGCAAAACGGCAGAGCTTCTGCTGCAGGTGGGACGGCTCGTGCAAGCCGAGGGCTATGACGGCGAACTCAGTCCCGCCCAATGGATGGCGCTCCGCTACTTCGCCCGCGCCAATCCGTTTTCCCGGAACCCATCGGCTTTCGCCGAGTTTCAAGCGACCACCCGTGGCACCGCATCGCAGGCCATCAAGGCACTTGAGGCAAGGGGGTACTTGGTCCGCCAGCGATCCAAGATGGACGGGCGAAGCGTCAGCCTGCGACTGACGAGTAAGGGGAAAAAAGCGGTTGCGCGTGATCCGTTCGAAGCTCTGGTGGCCGCCGTCGACGCGCTTGATATCAATGAGCAAGCGTCGATGCACCATGCCCTGCACCAAGTGCTGACCACTGTAGCTGGGAGTGTGACACATCGGTGCTTCGGTGTTTGCCAGGACTGTACGTACCTCGGTGAAGAGATTTGGTGCAGCCTAACAACCGCGAACTCCTCAGCACGTGAATGCGCATTGCTCGGCGTTCCGATCCAGCCAGAGGATGCGGGTCTTCTCTGCGTTCATTTTCGGCCAAAAAAGAGCGAGCACCGTGATGGCGAACATCGTGAATGATTTGAGTACGGCGATCTGCTGGAAGGACAATTAATTGACCTTCATCGTCAACGAGAGTTGCATCAAGTGCAAACTGATGGACTGCGTGGAGGTCTGCCCCGTCGATTGTTTCTACGAGGGTGAGAACATGCTCGTCATCCATCCGGACGAATGTATCGATTGCGGCGTGTGCGAGCCAGAATGCCCGGTCGAGGCAATCAAGCCGGATACCGAACCCGGCGCGGAGAAGTGGCTGAAGCTTAACGCAGACTATGCGAAAACTTGGCCGAATATTACGGTCAGAAGGGCTCCCCCGGCTGACTCTAAGGAGTGGGAGGGCAAGCCGGACAAACTTCAATATTTCTCGCCGAATCCCGGCACGGGTGATTGAAGCAAATCTCGATGTCCGCTTTACCCCCGAAAGCGGACATGTGCGGTGCA
>DATAPP010000110.1:0-3523 GCA_036265125.1 Pseudolabrys sp.
CAGGGGCGATCAACGTCGATAACAGCGCCCACTCAAATCGGCTTGATTGTGCCAATCACTTCCCTACTTATCGGGTCAATCTTCCTGACCGGCGAAGCCGCAGCCTAGCCTTCAATTAGCGCTCGCCACCATTTTCCGCCTAGAAAAGATTACCTGTAGAAATTCCTCAGTAATGGAACTTGTTGCGACCGGCGGCACCAAAATAAAAGGCTGCCGGGGAAAGCGGCAGCCCTCATGCATGCCAGCCTTTTGGGGGTAAGGGGGACGGGAAGGCTGGCACTATGTAAAGTCTTAGATGGAGCTCCTGTTCCCCACCGCGAAAGAATTTATTTGCCCGTCGCCCTTCAGTTCCTTGGGGCGACGTCTTCATACTCGACGACCGCCGTGATGTGCTGGGCGCATTCAGAGCAACTGAATGTGAGGTGACCCGGCCCGCCACACAGCCGCATCGCTCGACCGCAGTTGGGACATGCCGGCGTTTTGGCAACGGTCTGGCCAGACGGCTTGAATGAATTGAACTTCGGCACAGGATCACCCTAAACCGAAACTGCACACTGCTGATCGCCAGCCCAGCATTTTAAGCCAGCGGCGACATCTCGTAAATCTCAGGACAAAGTGAGTTGTTCCCGGCGTCTAAAAATAACGCTCTGGAACAGCAATCGAACTGCCGCATTGAGACGGCAGCGTTGTGGAGTGCGTATCATGCCTAGCCGAGCCGCGCTGGTCCCGGACCACTTTGCTTTTGATCAAGCGGTTCACATCGTTCTCAATGACTTTGGCCCACGCGGCCGCGCTTACGTAGAAACCGATGATAACAAGGCCGACGAGAGCAGCATCGTCACCAGGATCACCGTTGGAGAGTACTCCTGCCCACTGCGCGTCGTGGCCTTTAACACCGCAGAAGGTTGGTCCCGGGATGTAACCGAGGACATTGCGTGGGAAGTGAGCCACCGCGCGCGACGAGAGGGGCGCAGCCTTGGCACAGTCGCGCGGGGATTTGTCGAAAGGGTCCTCGGACTCGATGCACTCATGTGATCGCCCAGAGCCACAATAAATGCCAGAGCTAATTCTCAAAAGTACTGCGAATCACTACGGCAGGCCGTGGTCGGATGCAGATAGTCGGCCGCCACATCATTGGTCGCATTATGCTTCACCCGCAGGCGCCGGAAGGATGCCCGTGGTTCTGGACCCTCACCACAATCGATCACTCGCCCTCTATTCACAATCGCGGCTACTGCGCGACGCGCGAGCAAGCGATGGTGGAATTTAGGGCGCAGTGGCTAGGCTAACTCCTGCGCCGCCAGATCAGGAGCCTTATCCTGACGCGTCGCGCCGTTTGCCCCATATGTGCGGACGTGGTCGAACACGAACAACCGGATCGCCGAGGACAGATTGGCTCCTTCACGAACCTGGTCGATCCCTTTGATCAACGTCGCCACGGACACACTTTGGGTCCGCGCGATTTCTTTCAGGTCGCGCCAGAACGCATCTTCAAGGCAGACGCTGGTCTTGTGTCCATCGATAACGACGGAACGTTTGACAATTAGAGATTTCATTGGGGTCCCCATAACCCCCATACCCACTTAAGGCATACGTAGATTCGAATACCGTCGCAATCGTTAACTGAGACATTTCGTTTGTTACCCGTGAGGCGATCGCGTGGCCTTTTCTATTTATGGTTGAATTTAAAGGCGGTCAGGGGCTAACCCGCTAGCTTGACTTCTGGTTCTTCCTTTCGGTTCTCGCGCGCGTCTGCCTTCCTATCCTGAGCAAGCAGTTGCCAACTCTGAGCGAGCAGAAGCCAGAAAGCACGGTCTGCCGCTTTTGACGACATCTCCGCGTGCAAGCGGCATCTGTCAACGTGTTTTCGGAAAAGATCTAAATCGATCATGCTTTATTCTTTCCTGCCACCGTTAATTCCTGTCGGATTTCTGTGTTCCTCTTTTCTTTGTGATCTCTCTGAGAAATGTCATTTGACATCTGTGGTCAAGATGCAACGCGCCACATTTTCCAAAACGGGGTTCTGGTATTTGCTTTCGCGCTGACAGAAATCTTTCTCAAAGTAAAATCAGAAAAAAACGAACCGCTGCACTTTTTCGCCCGCGACGGATGCGACCGATCATGGACCCCACGATGCGCCGCATACTGATCGCCTGGGCAATTGTCATCATTATGATGGCCGCAAGCATGGGCGGTCTTTTGTGGCGCAATGTCAAAAGATTCCATGGTCCAATGAAACAGTTCGGTATCGCGTGTTATCGAAGTGAGGCAGATCGCGTACCTCACCAAGGATGATCTGCTTGCGGCAATAGAGGCCCGTGACGTCCTCCAGCGTTGCGGGCCCTCTGCTACGTCTCCCAGGCGCGGTTACATGTGGTTCCGATACCAAGCGCTAAAGCCCATAGAGAGCGAAAATTAGAGATGTTCCCCCGGAACGAGCTGGCAGACTGTGAATTAGTACCGCGTCCGCTGGCACCCTTCCCCGAGTTCCCACCAGGGGTTTCAAGGGCTCCCGTTTATCACCATCTCGGCGGCCAGCTTTTATTCGCTCAACCAGCGTGCGCTGAAATCCGCCATCGCTTCGCGTGCGATGTGTTAGCTAGCTGGCGCAATTTACTGCGTATGCGGCGGTTCGCTCATGAGCTTGAGTTTTGCTCTCAAAACTCGAATGCGCATCTCTGCTTCCGCTTTGGTGAGATTAGGGCTGTAGGCCTCAAGCTCGTAGGCATCCAGCGCTAGCCTACGAAGCTCCTTCGCCTGCAGGACGGTCATAAGGGTAGAGGATTTTCTCGCCATTATCGGAGTGTACACCGTGCTGCCTGCTTTTTCGATTGCGAGGAGAACGAGGAGTTTCACAAAGGATGCGCAATTCGCTGGTGCTTTGCTGATCCGGAGACAGCCAAATCATTTGTGGCCGCATTTTAGGCTAGCCCGCTAGCTTTGCTTCTACTTCCTGGCGGTCCTCGGGCGGTTCTGCCTCCATATCCTGGGCAAGCAGTTGCCAATTCTGAGCGAGCAAAAGCCAGAAAGCACGGTCTGCGGGTTTAGAGGACATCTCCGCGTGCAAACGGCATCGGTCAGCGTGTTTTCGGAACTGGTCCATCAAATCAATCATGTTTTTCTTTCCTGCCACCGTTAATTCGCGGCGGATTTCTGTGTTCCTCTTTTCTTTGTGGATACCGGTTATTGCGTGCACCCCTCTCTGAAAAATGTCATTTGACATGTGTGGTCAGGATGCAACGTGTCACGTTTCTTTTCCAAAGCGTGGTTCCAGTGTTCGCTTCGCGCTGACAGAAATCTTTCTCACACTAAAATCACTTCGCGGTTGTCGCCGATGCCCCTACTCCGAGACGACCGCAGGAGGAGCCGCAGCGAAAAGCACAACGCGCTGCGGCTCTTTCTATTGGAGACACGCGAACAGGCGATGGCGGATTTCAAGAAGCAGTAGTCGAGTTGTTAGTAGCTGGAGGAGTGCGGACCTGTCTCTGCGCGAAATCACGCGCGCTGTATCGAGGTGAAGAAC
>DATAPP010000111.1:0-1758 GCA_036265125.1 Pseudolabrys sp.
ACGCACTCGTACTTTATGTGTTCGGGCTGTGACGATGCTTACTGGTGAGGGGATGAGGACGGTGGCGATCGAGCGTTTCCGGAATCGGCGGAGCGCCAACCGGCAAGCCTGTAGTCCGTGCCATCGCTGAGGCGGCGGACCATCGCTGAACGCCGCGGAGACCGCAAGTCCTAGGGTGCGCTCTGCAATGTGGGTGAGGGTCTGGTGTTCCTGTCGACCGCGGAACTTCCGAAGTGTGCAATGACTATTCGCCGCGATACCTACGGTTCCCCCGATGGATGCGCTCTCGAATTGCTCGCCCACCCCTGAGCGATACCTCGAAGTGTGTTCTGATGGAGGGGGTTTTGCCGCATTCCATAGTCCCGCAATTCGGACCAAAAACGCCGGCCGACGGGCGCTCGGAGGGTATTACTCAGCCGTCAGTAATATAGGCGACATCCGGAGCCTTGAAGAATGATCGGACGAGAGTCCGGTTGTTTTTGATGTTGGTGAGGTCGGCCTCGATGCGCTCTTGGAGCAACTCGTTTGAGGCAAGCGGCCGCTTGGAGGTGCCGGTGCGCTTCATGTGGCTCCAAACCAATTCGTCCGGGTTCAATTCGGGCGCATAGCCGGGCAGAAAGTACAATCTCAGTTTGCCACCTGTCGCGTCGACATAATCGCGCACTACCTTTGCCTTGTGGGCGGGCAGACTGTCGAGGACCAAGAACACCGGCCTGCGGCGACGGCGCATGATCTGCTTGAGCATTGCAACAAACAAATCAGCGCTCATGCCGCCCTTGTATGTCGCAAACCAGAAGGCGCCTTTGGCATTGACAGCGGAAGCAGCCGAAACCGACTGTCGCTTGCCAGGCACCGGAACAATGGGTGTCTCGCCCTTGACCCCCCAGGTGCGGCCTTGTACGGCATCAGCACGAAAGCCGGATTCATCCCAGAAATAAATCTCTGCTCCCAGGCGTTTGGCCCGTGCCGCAATGCTCGGATAGGTGTTGCGCTTCCAGGCCTCGATCGCCTCCGGGTCACGCTCATAGGCGCGCATCAACGGCTTTTGCGGCGTCAATCCCAAGTCGGCGAGCAATTTGCCCACCGAGGCGAGGCTCAGCTCGACTCCAAACCTGTCAGCAACCAATTCAGCAACGATCTGACGCGTCCACAAACCAAAATCAAAACCATATTGACGCGGGTCTTTCCCGTTGACCCAACGAAAGACCTGCCGTTCTTGACCCGCTGTCAGCTTGCGAGGACGGCCCGTCCCCTTGCGCGAACGCAGAGCAGAAAGACCGTGCCCTCGGCCCTTCGCCGTGTTCAGCCATTTGTAGATCGTAGTGCGGCAAAAGCCATAGCTGACAATGACCGCGCTTGGCCTCTCGCCCTCACGAACCCGCTCAACAGCCATTCGCCGGATTTCCTCCAGCGTCTTATGATCTAGCTGCCGCCCATCTCGATTCATCCCGCATCATGCGACAAATTACAGAGAAATTCAAGCGGAATGTAGCCTAAATAACTGACTGATCAGTAAATGTATCGGCGCGCGGCGTGGTCAATAGTCCCACGAGCCCGGCCCTAGGAATCGGCCACTCCGGCCGCTATGGTGCGGCGCGATAACAGGGGGCGCCAAGCGGCGCCGTGGTGTCTTTCATGGCGGAGCATGTCATTCCCCATTTCCACAACACGCCCGGCGTGCCGGTGATCGAGATCGGCGCCACCGAGTTCATGTGCGTGGGGGAAAGGCCACCGTTCGACCACCCCCATATCTTCATC
>DATAPP010000112.1:0-1823 GCA_036265125.1 Pseudolabrys sp.
GGCGCCCAGACGCTGATCCAAGCGGCGGTCGATGCCCGCATGAGCGGCCGGGTCATGGCGCTTTACGGCATGATCTTCCGCGCCGGCCCGGCGGTCGGCGCGGTGCTGATGGGGACCCTGAGCGAATATCTCGGGTTGCGCCTCGCGCTGGCGCTCGGCGCGATTGTGTCGGGCAGCTTCTGGCTGGCGACGCGGTTCCGGCACAAGTCCATGGCGGCCGGACTAGAACGCGCGCCCAAGGGCGCGACTGAAGGCTGTCCATTCCGACCCGCTTAAACGTTAACCTGTGAAGCGGATTTTTTCCGGCGCCTAAATACAGCGTCGAGCCTGGCGATGATCGCGGCGTCCGTCCCGACGCGCACACATTTATCTTCGACAAGGCGCCGTGGTTCACGGTCACCGACGATCTGCCCCAATACGTTGCGTATTCCCCGCAGACTCCCCACAAGTCTTGACCGATCGCACCGGTTGCGGTTCGCCCCGCCAAGCTAAGCGTCTGCTGGTCGTTCGATGAACGGACCTTCGCCGGGAAGCAGGGGAATGGACGAGAGGCGCCGATTCCCGACCTTCGTCTTTGGCGTCACACTCCCCGCGGACTCGCTCGTGGGGCCTCAAATTTCGATCTGCCCGCCCAGCTCCACGACCCGGTTCGCGGGAATGCGGAAGAACTCGGTCGCATCCAGGGCGAGGTTGCTCAAGAAGATGAACAACCGATCCCGCCATGCCAGAAAAACGAATGGTTCGGGCCCCCACCAATGCCCAAACGCGAGCCTGCGGCGAGACCGAAGCCGTAGCTTCTCGCGCCCGATAAAAAATGATGTCTCCATCAGATTGATATGGAAGTGCTCCAGCCGGCATTGCGCAAGCGCGCGCATAATATTTGGCTCATCCATAAAGCCATAACGTACGAGCATCGTATAGAAGCCTTTTCCTCTTTCGTCGATTTCAAGGCGCCGTTCGTCGGGCACATGCGGGATGTCTTCGGTTTTGACCTGCATCAAAACCACGCGCTCGTGCAGCGTCTTGTAGTGTTTCAAGGCATGAAGCAGCACGACCGGGACTTGGCTAAGGTCGCGGGTCATGAAAATCGCGGTCCCCGGCACCCGCATCAGCGATTGCGGGTTGAGGCGTTGAAGGAACGAGGAGAGTGGCAATGCATCGCGCGCACGCATATCCGCAATCAACCGTCTGCCTCGCCACCATGTTCCCATGACCGTGAATGCGAAAGTCGCGGCGATAATCGGAAACCAACCACCTTCAACGACCTTCAACAAGTTGGCACTGAAAAACAACAAATCGACAATTGCAAATATGCTGAACAACGGAACCAGGAGCCATATCGGCCACCTCGCGCCCAAGGCCAAGTATGTGAAGCCTAGAATTGTATCGACCGCCATCGTGCCGGTAACGGCAACGCCGTACGCCCCGCCGAGTGCACTGGATGAGCGAAAGCCAACTACCGTGGCAACCACGGCCAGAAACAAGATTGTGTTCACCTCAGGAACGAACACTTGGCCCCTCTCCTGCGCAGAAGTGTGGCGCACCTGCATTCGTGGCAAATAGCCGAGCTGTACCGCTTGGTTTGTTAATGAAAAGGCGCCCGATATCACCGCCTGCGAGGCGATCACCGTCGCTGCGGAGGCCAGGATCACGAGCGGGTACACCGCCCAATTCGGTGCGAGCCGGTAAAACGGATTTTGCAGCGTTTCCGGATCGGTGAGCAGCAACGCCCCTTGTCCGAAGTAGTTCAGCAATAAGCACGGGAAAACCAACCAAAGCCAGGCGCGGCGGATTGGAGGCCGGCCGAAATGTCCCATATCCGC
>DATAPP010000113.1:0-2075 GCA_036265125.1 Pseudolabrys sp.
CGGAGATAGCGGCGAAGTCGAAGCCGGCTTGCTCGGCGCGATTGGCATTGCGCACGAGATCGATCGGGCCGTGCTCCTCGGACATCAGTTTATAGCCGAGCTTGATCATCGGTACTGTCCTCAGTTGTAGCCATGTTGCTGTCTCGGCGACCGCCCGACGCGTATTGCAAGTCACTGGGTCTCGCTCAAAACGCAAGCTGCGGACGCATCGCCAACCTCGCTTAGCTCATAAACATGTCTGCTAGCAGAACGTTGCGATTCTGCGAGATTGGAACGCGGTTTTGAGGGTTGTTGAGCGATACGAGCCAATGCCCGGCGAGCGTCGAAAATGCTGCCCCTCACGGGGCCCAAGAAATCGACAGATTGAGGCTACCAACATGGCTTTCCTTCCGGCCAAATAGACCTGCGACGGCGAGAACCTTTCGCCGCCTCTGCCCCGAAGGCATCGGAAGGGGGCCGCGGAGACGCTAAATCAGGGCTTCAATGCGATCCGGCACATGTGTCGGTGATCACGCGAGATCAGGTCCAGCATGCTACGCCCGATCCGGACCTTTTTATCGCCGGCAGCAATCGACTCGGCGTTGATGTGGCCGACGCGGTTGTTGTCGGGGACAGCGTATGGGACCTTTTGGCCGCGCGCCGCGCCCGCGAACTCGGCGTAGGTCTCCTCTCGGGCGGCTACGGCAGGGAAGAGATCGAGCGCGCTGGAGCGTACCGCGTCTACGACGATTCGGCCGATCTGTTGCGTCATCTCGACGAGGTCGGCGTGCGAGCGCGCCCTCACCGTCGAGGTTCCGAAACCGAACGGAGCGCGGACTGCTACGGCTGAGGACTATGCGTCGCCGCATTCGCTGATACCGGTGATAATGCCAGCAAAATACAGCGGCGGTTCCTCGCCAGGCCGCAGAAATTCTGGCTTTTTGAAGCCTCCAGCCGCAAGATAACAGCGAAAAACAGCGGCCAATAACAGCAGAATAACAGCAAAAAGAAATCAGCAAATCGTTGACGGCTTAAAAATATCTCACGGCCGACGCTTCAGGTTTATGCAATTTGATAACATCGTGCGAGATTATCAGCCCGCCAAAAGCTCATTTACATTGCTTTTCGACAGATAGAAATTTGCGCGCTGGAGCGGTGCCGTGCGTTCTTCGGGACGGGCCAAGCCCACCCCAGGACGGCACCAGGCTTTGCCCGGCGCCGTCGCAAACCCGGATGCCGGGGAACGCCTCACCGACCGTAATGGTCTTGGTAATGCCGCGGCGCTGTCGAAGAGCCGACGTAATGGGTTTGATGATGATGGGAGCTAGCCAACGACGCAACCCTCTGAGGAGCCGTCGCCGAGGCCACCATGGGCTCGAATTGATTGAAGCTCGCGACGCAATCAGCATGAAGTTGGGGGTCGGTGATCGGTCCGCATTCTTTCTGAATCCGCGCTATCCGAAACGCCCGGTTGGTTCCCAAGAGGCGATCGTATTGTTGGGCTTCCTTTAGGTTGGCCAGCGGATTCCAGTTGAAGTCGCCGGGGTCGACGCGCGGGGGCGGCGTCACCACTACGGTTTCGCCGCCGGTTTGCGCACCGGCGGGTACGGTCATCGCCCAGGCAGGCAGCCGCAAAAGCCAAGCACGTTGCAGTCTTGATAATCATTCGCTCACCTCTTTGTATCGGGACCCCGTTCGCAAGTTCTGAGGCCGACGAGGCCAAACTAGAGTGGTTCACCCCTTGGGGAATTGACGTTCATCAGGATCGCAGGAATTTTCAGGAATGGATGCGGCGGTGATCATGAAGAGCTCGCCGACTATCGCTCCGGCAAGCGCTAGTGGGGGTCATGGACGGTGGGGCAGAGGTCTGTCGGTTAGTGAATTTTTCGCGTGCTTTGACAACGATCAAGGCGCCAAGAATAGAGCGTGATCTAAGCATCGGATGGGACCCGCGCATGTCATGGAGAGCGGCGGTGTACAGTCGAATAATGCCAATGGCTTTGCTGCTCGCAGGCCTCCTTGGTGAGCCAACCCAGGCGCAGCTGCTGCTGGGACCCGTCTGGGAATCGAACATTACGCTGACGCAAGGCGATCTC
>DATAPP010000114.1:0-1800 GCA_036265125.1 Pseudolabrys sp.
CGACATAAAGCACTGGTAACCGCTTTTTTGCACTGAGAACTCCGACGTCCGCTATGGGTCGATTTTGTTGCAGAAGTCTGTTGAAGCCTTGCCGGGTCAGTGATTCCATCGTTGTGATGCGATTCGCGACGGGAGCGGGCCATGATGGGGCGCCTCAATCACGATCAGGAACAGTTTTTCTATTCATTTCGTCTCGATGAAGCGGTGCCGAACGACCATCCGGTTCGCGAGATCGCTGCGGTTCTCGACCTGAGTTGGGTGCATTCCGAGTTGGCGCCGTATTATTCTCAGCTTGGTCGGCCGTCGATCGATCCGGTGCTGATGATTCGGATGCTGATCGTCGGCTACGTGTTTGCGATTAGATCGGAGCGGTCGCTGTGCCGTGATGTGCAAGTGAACCTTGCCTATCGCTGGTTTTGTGGGCTCTCGATTGAAGACAAGATCCCGGATCATTCGGCGTTCTCGCGTGCGCGCAACGAGCGGTTTCGCGACAGCGGCATATTCCGGCGCGTATTTGAGCGTGTTGTCGAGGCCTGCATTGCCGCCGGGCTGGTCGGCGGTGAAGGATTTGCGGTGGATGCCAGCCTGATTGCAGCGGACGCTAACAAGCAGCGGTCGATCTCTGGCAAAGACTGGGACAAGAACGGCGCCCCGGAGAAGGCGAGCCGCGCTGTGCAGGAGTACCTGGCAACGCTTGATGCCACGGCCTTTGGAGCGGCGAGCGACGTCACGCCGAAGTTTGTGTCGCGGTCCGATCCGGCTGCGCAATGGACGGGCGCACAGCGCGGCCCGGCATTCTTCGCCTACTCCGACAACTATTTGATCGACGTGAAGGCTGGCGTCATCATGGACGTCGAGGCGTCGCGCGCGATCCGCCAGGCCGAGGTTGGCGCAGAGCAGACCATGATCGAGCGTACCGAGCAGTGCTTCGATATCAAGCCTGCGTGGCTGGCGGGTGATACGGCCTATGGTTCGGGAGCGAACCTCAACTGGCTCGTCAATGACAAGGATATTGCGCCGCACATCCCGGTGATCGACAAGTCGAAGCGCGAGGATGGGACCTTCAGTCGGGAAGACTTCAGGTTCGACAAGGAGCGTAACATTTACATCTGCCCGGCGGGCAAAACCCTCACAACGACGGGCAAGCTGGTCAACGACGGGGAGACCCTTCTTTATCTCTCTCGCACGCGTGACTGTCGTAGCTGTCTGCTCAAGGCACGATGCTGTCTAAAGACGCCGTTTCGCAGAATCCAGCGCAGTCTCTACGAGGAGGCTCGTGACGTAGCCCGGGCGCTGGCCAAGACCGAGGCTTTCGAGCAATCACGCCGCGAGCGCAAACGCGTCGAGATGCTGTTCGCCCATCTCAAGCGTATCCTGCGGCTCGGCCGTCTGCGATTGCGCGGGCCATGCGGCGCCCAGTTCGAGTTTATGTTGGCCGCCATCGCGCAGAACCTCCGCAGGCTCGCCAAGTTCGTCGTCCGACCACCACCAGCCGCAGAGGCCTGTTTCGCGTAAGTACCGCGTAGTTAAGTAGAGCACTTACAAGCCTTTCGCTCCCGATCAGCCGATAGCAGGTGATCGTTTCAACACGTTCGCGAAGTCGCAACGCGCCCGTAATCGTGACTTCTGCAACAAAATCGGCACAAAGCGGACATCGCGCGACTGAGTTCCAATGTCCGCTTTTGGGGGTAAAGCGGACATGGCGATGAACGGCCAGAATGTCCGATTTTGACCCAAAGCGGACATTCCGCCCACCTCCAGCCTAACCTGATTCACCCTGAAACTCAGGTTGCAACGTCT
>DATAPP010000115.1:0-1654 GCA_036265125.1 Pseudolabrys sp.
GAAGGCGGCAAAGGAGCCCGCCAGCAACATCCACGCCGAACGCCCCGGCCGCGCGGCGGCCGATGATCGTGCTGCTCGCTGCGGGTCGTCGATCGGGGCGACGGGCTGCCTCGTCCTCATCGTCAGTGTCTCATGCTCGCGCCGATGCGGGCTCTTGAGCGAATTGGCGGCATGACACAGTCATCGCCTTGCCGCAATTTGAAGGTCAATGCGGTTTTGTCGGCGTTCCATGACCATTCGGTTGCAAGGTCAGGGACAATCGTGTCGAGGCGATTTTGCCGTTCGTCTGGTTTGTATACGACCAGATTGTTGAAGACTGCCATGATCGGCGCTTCGACCGACCATGTTGCTTCTTCGAGCATCGACATACTGGCCGGGCTGTCGTGATGATAGACGCGCAGTATTCCACCCGATTTTTGTGCCAGCGCACCGGTGGCTAGAGTTACCGATATCAGCAGGATCGCCGCTACCGTAAAAAGCTTCTTCCAACGCATGTCTTCCTCCGCCGGCTCTTGTGGCCGTCAGTTACCGGCTTTCTTGGAAAGACCGCGCTGTGCTTGTGCTCGCAGCGCTGCTTAATTCGGATGGACGATCGTGCGCAGCATGACGCGGCGATCTTGCGGAGGTGCATCGCCGGCGCCGCGATGCATCGTTGCCAGCTCGTCCCACATCAGCAAATCGCCGACCCGCCATGAATGGTAATAAGTGAACCGGTCCTGCACGGCGAAATCGCACAACTCGCCCACCAGCCGCTCACCCTCGTCCGGATCTATCCCGACAAATCCTGTGCTATGGCTCGGGTTTACAAAGAGGATCTTTCGGCCGCTGATCGGATGAGTCAGCACCGCCGGGTGGTAACGCTCCGGGTGCGCCTTGGCCTCGGCTTCAGTTTGCCGGTAAAGCGCCCAAGCCCGAGCTGGGCCGGCAATCCGGCGATGCGTGCCGGTAAGTCCGTCGATCCGCACTTTCATGGTGTCGGGCAAGGCATCGAATGCCGCGCGCATATCGGCAAACATAGTCCCGCCACGGGCTGTCGGCACTTCCAAAGCGTGCAACATCGCCATCCGCGGCAGCTTTTCGTTATAGGTTTCGTCAGCATGCCACGCTGTCGCCCGGTCGTTGCCGGCCGGATCAATCGTGCCGTCAGCACCCACATTGGTGATGTAGGACACCGCATCAAATTCGGGGTGCCGGTAGTGCTTGAGTATGTGGGGCTGGGGTGCGCCGAAATGGCCGCCGAAGCGCATAAGATCAGCCGCACCAAGCCGCTGGTCGCGAAAGACGAGCACCGGATGCTGAGCGAAGGCCGCGTCGATCTCCTGCATTGTAGACGCACTCAGCGGTCCCGAAAGGTCAATGCCGAGGACTTCCATGCCAAGTCTGTCGCCAAGAGGGCGAAGCTGTGCGGTCATTTTCGTTTCCTTCCCGAATTCATCGACCCATGAGGGCGAGCTTTCTCAAGGTATGCTCTCGATGAGGTCCATAAAATCAATCATTTCTTCCCTATCATCGGAGAAAATCTACAATGTCGCGTCGCCTCCCTTCTCTCAACTCGCTTCGCGCCTTTGAAGCGGTTGCTCGACATGGAACGCTTGCTGCAGCGGCCGAAGAATTGGCTGTGACCGCGTCCGCGATCGGTCAGCAGGTGCGGCAC
>DATAPP010000116.1:0-16671 GCA_036265125.1 Pseudolabrys sp.
CGTTCATTTGATGAAGCCTATCGTGATTACCGAAGCCGAGTACTATACAGGTTATACAATGGGCGATGACGCTGGAGTCGTCTTTGTGCTGCCAAACAAGGAGCGCGCAGATCTTGCGAAGCCTCTTCTTGAGGCTGCCAAGTTACTGATGGCCTGTACCCCGAACGGAATATAGGTCGCCGGGCAAGTATCCCAGCAGCCCAATCGACATTAGCGAGCCAATTCGGCCGAGGCGTCACTGCCCGGCTTTTCCCACCATGCAAGCTGCTGCTTATCCTGCTCGTCAGTGGCGCAGCAGAAAAATGGTTGCCCGTTTTTGCTCGCCCCCGCCGTCCTTCTACCAATTGCGCAAGTACACAACTATGCCCGACTGCCTCACCGTTAGTTGCCGTGCGTAGCGGCGCTCACCTGCCTTGATACGAGTACACAAGGTGAGTACACAAAATCAAAATCCGCGCCGAAAAACGCTAAAGATTTCAATGGCTCGAAGAAACAATCGCAAATCCTGCCACTCCGACCATTAGCTTCACTAAGCAGTTCAAGCGTTTAGTGAACTTCCTCAACTTCGGCAATAACACGAACAAAGCCTTGCTGGCACAAATTTGGCACAGCGAGGTTGAGCCGTGGCAACGTTCAGAAAGCGGGGGAAGCGGTGGCAAGTTCAAGTGAGGCTTAAGGGCCGGACGCCAATGTGACGTAACTTCCAATCGAAGTCCGCAGCCCTCGTGCAACGTCTGTCTTATGCGGTCTGAGCGCCGTGTAACGACTGTTCGTAGAGTCAACGGAAAGCGGCCGCCACAGAAACGTATCCAACCCACACGGCCAAAAGGCACAAAACAAAAGAGAGCACACAGTTAGCGCCGGCCCAGAACCACTCCCCCTCGCGCCACAAAGAAAACGTTTGAAGGCTGAACGAGGAGAAGGTCGTGTATCCGCCGCACAGACCGACCATGACAAAGATGCGCATTTCGGGACGGATCAGAAATGGCCCCTCGGTCGCGCTGAGCGCCGCAAACGCTCCGATGATTAAAGAGCCAGTGACATTTACGATCAGCGTTCCCCACGGAAACCACTCCCCGAAGTGAGTTGCCACAAAACCCGAACACCAAAAGCGGGCCACGCTTCCGAGTGCACCGCCAATCGCCACCAAAAAATAGTTCATCATAGACTTGCTCGCCCTTGAACCCTGATGACCTTACGCAAGACCGGCTCGCTCCTTGAGACCTTCCTTGCCGTATTGCAGCACCTGAACCTTCTCCAGCGTTATGAGACCACTGATCATCATGCCATCGAGTACGGGCAAGAACTCATTGATCTTTGCCTCGGTGTCCACGATCTCCACCACGATGGGCAGGTCGAACGACAGCCGGAGCACTTTAGCGGTGTGCAGTCGGCTGGAGTGCCCGAAGCCCATCGGACCCCGAAGGACTGTTGCGCCTGCCAAATGCATACCGCGAGCCTTTTGCACAATCGCTTCATATAGCGGTTGATGTTCAAATCGGTCATCCTCTCCGAAGAAGATGCGCAAGAGCGTTGCGTCTTTCGGCACATTCATGTTTGTCCTCCTAGACTTTGCGCGGCGCTGGGACGCCAGGGGACGCGGTCGAACCTTCGCCCTCCAGTCCGTTCGCAGAGTTGCTTAGATGGTGACGCGGCAGATAGAACGCATTGGCTATCAAGGTGGGTACAACGGCGCTGCCGATGACGGCTGCTACCAGCCCAGAGTACTGCGCCTGATTGATGATGCCGTGCGACAATCCAAACAACGAGGAGATGGTACCGAAAGTCAGCCCGGTGGACATCAAAAGGGTGGTGTACATCCCGTCTTTATGTGGCGAGCCGAAAGCCCGGGTGACCGGATACACGCCGACGATTTTGGTGATGAGCTTGACCGCAAGCATCACAAGAAACGCCGCTGGTGCGGCAATTAGGTCCGGTACGGACACAAAGGACCCGGCACGGATGAAATAGAACGGCGTGAGAAATCCGAAACACAAGGTACGCAGTCTTCGGATCAGAATGTGATCTTTGCCGACGCTGCCAGCCAGGATCATCCCAATGAGATACGCTGGGAGCACCGCTTCGCTGTCGGCCCAGCCAGCTAGCCCGCCCAGCCCGAATAGCAAAAGCAACAAATACTTGGTTTCGAGTTCGGAAGGGCGGCCACCATACAGACGGAAAAATTGCGCAGTTATCCACGGCAAGAAGATCAGCACTGCGATACACACCCCAACAAAGATCAAAGTTTTCATCGTGAATGGCGCGAAGATGAGGCCCAACATCAGCACCGTCCCGAGATCAGTGACAAAACAAGCAGCGAGAACGACCTTGCCGTAGTCGGTGGCGTTGAACCCAAATTCAAGCATGACCGCATATACGACCGCGACGGATGTCGTAGACATGGCGACCCCTGCAAGCCAACTGGCCATCGGATCCCAACCAAGCAGATACCGGGCAGCAACTGCACATCCGAGGAATGGGACGAGAAAGCTAATCACACCAATCGCGCCTGCTTCCTTCCAGCGTTCGCGGAAAACGGCCGGATCGAGTTCGGCTCCGGCCAGAAACGTGAGCAGGATTGCGCCGGTTCCCGATAAGAACTTCACCCAAGTTTGGTCAGTGCCGAGCATTGCTGCGCCGATGATGGCCCCGATTACGAGTTGGGCGATGGTGCCTACAACGATTTCCGATAAAGCAGTGGCGATGCGGAGCCAGATCGATAGCAATGTCGCCACCAGGGCGAGGCCAAGCCAGAGCGCAGCAAGCGTCCAGATTTCAGTCATGGTTCCCCAGTGTTTTCCGGCGCGGCAGGATCACGTTTTCAAGCCGCGCGAGGGCCAATCCTGCGGCCTGCCAAATAACGTTGGTGACGACAATGGTGCCGAGCATGACGAACATCAGCGTGCGGTTCGTCTCGGACATCTCGCTAACTTCGGCGAGCAAATAAGCACCGCCGAAGATGACGAGAGACAACGCCAGCCAAAATAGTGCGAACCGGTGTGACCAAGACATGTGTTCGCGCGTATTCGCAACACGTATGGGTTCACTCAGCATGAGGCCACCTTACGGGGTTGTTTCGATCTTCATTCACGCGTCGTCCATATTTTGAAAAAGATGCCATTCCACCACGGCGACACCTGTCCCGAGGAAAAGCGCCAACCAAACGGGTTCAGGGCCAAATCCAAAGCAATAGGCCACCGCGCCAACGATCCACGTGGCAACCACGAGCCGGATTGCGACTATTAAGGAAAAAGGAAGCCCAGCCATTGTCCGCCCTTTCTCGGGCGGCTGCCGGGAACAAAAAAAGCCCCTACCGACGCCCTGCGTCTGGTAGGAGCCATCAGCCTTTCGGCGGTTCTCGGGGGACCCCATCCCCATCAACGTTGATTGGATAATAGGGTTGGTGGGGGAAGCGTCAAGCGTCGTCGAAGGCCGAATATGATTGATTGCGAACAATCGTCCGCAGGCGGTCATTGTCCCTCAGAAGACGCGAGCGTGTTCAGCGCAGCACGAGCAACCGCTTTACTCTGTTTTTTTGAAAACGGGTGCGGGGGTCGTTTTCCCAGACACTCGATGTGAAAGGGACCCGTAGAGCGAGTGTGCAACTGGAGGGTGGCTACGAAAAAAGAAAAAAGGAAAGCGTGGCAAACCACGGAACTGAAAACGGTCGCTTGCGGTCCGAATTGATGAAAGCAGTGCGCGGGGGAGGGGGGTAAAGCGGACATGGCTTCCACAGCGCGAAACGTCCGCTAATGACCCAAAGCGGACATCAGCACACCTGGTGGTGCGCAAGTACTCACTGATCTCTGTCAATTTTGACTGCGTGAAAACATAAACAACTAATAAACTCAGTTGTTGCGACTAACGCACACCCCACCAAAAAACCGAGCTCTCCTTAATCCTGCGCAATGACTGCGTCTTCAGTTCGTGTAGCGTTACATTATGTCGGCACGGTACGCAGTCATCGCCGCGGCAGTCGCTCTTTGCGCAAGTGCGTTACTCTATGGTGTCGACCACAAGTCACTTTTCCCAACGACACCGCAACCGCCAAGTTTGTTCGCAGCAAGGTAGCTGCGTCTGGCGGTCAAATTCCGCGCGATGAAGTCGCGCGTTCTCATTGTCTTCCCCCGCCAATAGCGGATATGAGCGCCTCTTTTTAGTGTGCCGGAAACTGGTATAGTTTTGGCGCGCATCAGCTGGCGGGAAGGTGCCGAAGTCCCGCTTCCAGAGCGAAGAGATGCCATCGGCAGGCACTCAATAGCCTTCGGATAGCGTTGTTCGACACGGCGGCCATAAATACGCTTGATATTGCCCCAACGTCGCCCTCGTATCCGAAATAAAATCCGTGTGCGCCGGTGACCGTCGCTTTCCCACGACGAACGAAAAATTGGGGAGCTATCCATGCTGGGATACAGTCGTTGGCAATTGTTCAAAGGATTTGCTGCAGCCGTCGCTATCGTGAGCGGTGTTTCGCTCATCTTGATCTATTTCATTCCCGCACCGCCACCGAAAGTTACAATGGCGACTGCGTTCAATGGCTCTTCTTTCGAATATTACGGCCGCCGATATCGGGAAATATTCGCACGTTCTAACGTTGACCTTGAGCTACGCCCGACTAGCGGTTCAGGGGAAAACATGAAGCTTCTGCAGGATCCAAGGTCGGGCGTCCAGTTTTCCCTCATGGTTAGCGGTATCTCGGACGGAAAACATGCACCAGGGTTGTTGTCATTGGGAACTGTATACAACAATCCATATTGGATCTTTTACTCCTCGAATGAACCGTTTGATCGGCTGTCGCAGCTCATTGGAAAACGCATCGCCGTAGGGCCAGAAGGAAGCGCCACTCGAGCTTCCGCCGAGCAAATCCTTGGCAAGGGTGGCGTGAATTCCGAGACCGCAACATTTTTGTCTTTTGCAGGAACAGCTGCAGTTGCGGCAATGAATGATGGCAAGGTCGATGCTGTGTGGATCATCGGCGCGCCGGATGCGACGGCCGTTAAATCATTGCTGCAAAACCCTAACTTTCGCATTATGAGTTTTCCGACGGCCGAAGCTTTCACGCGTATTTTCCCCGACCTCGCCCGGATGGTATTGCCGCAAGGCGTAATTGATATTTTCCGAAACATCCCGCCCAATGACGTGCAACTCATTGGATCCACCACGAAGGTATTGGTACGTAGCGATCTTCATCCGGAAATTGTCCAGCTTCTGTTGCAAACGATGGTGGAAGCACATGGTGGGTCAAATATCTTTCAGCGGATTGGCGAATTCCCAAACGGCACCGACCTGGAATATCCCGTTGCACCAGCGGCTACCGACTTTTACAAAAGCGGTCCTTCCTTTTTGCAGAGACATTTGCCTTTATGGCTATCCGTCCATGCCCAAAGAGCGATTGCAGTGCTGGTGGCGGCCATAGCGCTCGGCCTCCCAATGTTTCGCTTCCTGCCGGCGGCTTACAATTGGCTCACGCGTCGACGTTTGTTCTATTGGTATGCTCAACTCAAGGCTTTGGAGGCTTCGTTCGACGCCGACCCAACCGGCAAGCATTTGGCCCAAAAGCAAGCCGAAATTGAACGCATTGAGGAAGCCGTGAGCCACATCCGCTTTCCACTAACCTTTTCAGACCAGCTGTATAATTTGCGCAGTCATATTGACATCGTCCGGCGCAAAGTCGCGTCGCACGTAAATGCACCTGGGCAGATAGCAGCTGAATAGTTTGAATGTCCGCTTTGGGTCATTAGCGGACATTCCGCCATTCATTCGATCACCTCGTCGGCGAGTAGCAAGAACGACTCGGGAGGCGAGAGGCCGAGTGCCTTGGCCGTCTTGAGATTGACGACGAGCTCAAACTTGACTGGCGACTGCACTGGCAGGTTGCCAGTCGGTTCGCCTTTGAGAATGCGATCAACATATGAGGCTGAACGCCGGAAGATATCTGAAGTGTCAGGCCCATAAGACATCAGGCTTCCCTCGGTAACGAATTGTCTGTAGGGGGAAACGAGCGGCACCCGGTGCTGATCTACCGCTTTCAAGATCGCTCCACGCACAGCGAGGATGAATATATCCGACGCAGCGATCAAGCCGCTGCCCGGCTCGCGTCCTAACTTGGCGATCGCTAGTTCGACTTCAGCAACATTCCGCACATGCACTGCCTCGACCTCGACCGACGTTTGCTGCGGCAATGCTTTGAACGACCGAAGATAGACGTCGAAGTTGGGCGCGGAATCCGGGTTAAACATCAACGCGACTCGGGACAGGTTGGGCTTAACGTCGCCGAGCAGGTTGATCCACTTACCGACTATTTCGGACTCGACGAATGAGAACCCGGTGATATTGCCCCCGGGGTGCGAAAGACTCGAAATGATTCCTTGGCCGATCGGATCATTCAGCATCGCAAATACGATTGGAATGGTGCTCGTCGCTGATCGAAGCCTAGTCATGACGGGGGTTGAACTCGCGACGATGACGTCTGGGGCTAGCCTGACCACTTCCGCCACATGCTTATCAATCAGCTCCAGATTGGTCCCCGCAAACCGATACTCGATCTGAACGTTGCGCCCTTCGATCCACCCCAAATCGCGCATGCCCAACCGGAACGCCTTGATGCGGCCTATCGCTTCGGGGTCTTTTTCGGCGAGGCCCACCAGGACGCTGACCCGCCGCACCTGTTGCGACCCTTGTGCCCATGCGGCGAGCGGCGATGCCACCGCCGCGCTGCCGAGAAGACTAATAAAATCGCGCCGCTGCATGTGCCGCCGTCAGGACCACGCGTTCTGCAGTACCAAGCATAACAGGTTACGACCGGGCGGCGAGTGAGAATGATTCACAACCGGGCAGCCATTCCTAAGCAGGAGCAACCTGACCGTGGCGCAGAGCGGTTGCAGGTCAGTGGCCGTCGCGTGCCCAAAACAGAAGTGTGATGTCACGTTGGACTATGGGCCAACTCGATTGCGACTGTCTGACGGCGCAGTCTCGACGACCATCAAAAAATCCACAAACGCGCACACGCAGATGCCCATCGAGGAGCAGTGACAGCCATGACGCGGACAACGATGACCTTTGCCCTGAGCCTGCCTATGGCGCTCATGCTTGCACCGCTGACGGCAGCACCCGCCGCCGCTCAGGCAGCCACTGTTGTGCTGCCGACCGACCGCACGGTGCTTCCGCTCCCTGAACCTCAGTACCCGCATAGCACCGTGTTTGATGTCCGCAACGCCACGCCACCACCCCGCTTCGAGGTCAAGGCGCCAGCGAACGCACCGAACGTGCTCATCGTATTGATTGATGACATGGGGTTTGGCCAGTCGAGCGCGTTCGGCGGGCCCGTTCATATGCCAACGGTGGAGAAGCTGGCCAACGAGGGCTTGCGCTATAATGAGTTCCATACGACGGCGCTCTGCTCGCCAACGCGCGCGGCCCTGCTCACCGGCCGCAACCACCACATGAACAACTTTGGTTCGATTGCAGAGACTGCCACCGCTTTCCCCGGGCAGACCGCGCAGCGACCCAACAGCGTGGCGTCTGTGGCTGAGATGTTGCGGCTGAACGGCTACAGCACCGCACAATTCGGCAAGAACCACGAGACCGCGCCTTGGGAGGTGAGCCCGTCCGGCCCAACCGACCGCTGGCCGACCCGCCAGGGCTTCGACAAGTTCTATGGCTTCATGGGCGGAGAGACCAACCAGTGGGCGCCGCTGCTCTACGACGGAATGAGCCAGGTCGAGCCGTCGCACGACCCGAACTATCATTTCATGACCGACATGACCAACCAGGCGATCGGCTGGATGCAGTCCCAGAAGTCGCTGACGCCTGATAAGCCGTTCTTCATCTACTTCGCGCCCGGCGCGACGCATGCACCGCATCAGGTGCCGAAGGAGTGGATCGCCAAGTACAATGGCAAGTTCGACCAGGGCTGGGACAAGGTGCGCGAGGAGACGCTGGCGCGGCAGAAACGGCTCGGCGTGGTGCCGGCCGACACGAAGCTGGCGCCCAAACCCGAAGCCATTAAAGACTGGGCCGCGCTCACTTCGGATGAGAAGAAGCTATTCGCACGCCAGATGGAAGTGTTCGCTGCATTCGGCGAGTACGCTGACACGGAGATCGGCCGGCTGATCCGGGCTATTGAGGCCACCGGTCAACTCGACAACACGCTGGTCTTCTACATCGTCGGTGACAATGGGACGAGTGCCGAAGGGGGCATGGTCGGGCTCTTCAACGAGATGACCTACTTCAACGGTGTGAACGAGAGCGTCCAGGACGTCCTCAAACACTACGACGAACTCGGAGGTCCGACGACTTATCCGCACTACGCCGCCGGATGGGCTGTCGCGGGGGACACGCCCTTCACGTGGACGAAGCAGGTCGCCTCCAGTTACGGCGGCACACGCAATGGAATGGTGGTCCACTGGCCCAAGGGCATCACGGCAAAGGGCGAAGTGCGCTCGCAGTGGCACCATGTCATCGACATTGTGCCGACAATCCTCCAGGCCGCCAGTCTGCCCGAGCCAAAGAGCGTGAACGGAACGCCTCAAACACCGATTGAAGGCGTGAGCATGGCTTACACGTTTGCCGACCCAAAGGCTCCGAGCACGCACTCCACGCAATATTTCGAGATCTTCGGTAACCGCGCCATCTTTAATGACGGCTGGCTTGCCGGCACTGTCCACCGGGCCGCGTGGGAGTTTAAACCCCGCTCGACGCTCGAGAACGACAAATGGGAGCTGTACGATACGCGGTCCGACTTCAGCCTGGCGAATGACCTGGCCGCGCAGAACCCCGACAAGCTGAAGGAACTGCAGGACCTCTTTTTGAAAGAAGCTGTCAAATACTCTGTGTTGCCCCTCGATGACCGAACCCTGGAGCGTTTGAACGCGGCCCTGGTCGGACGGCCTGATCTGATGGCCGGCCGCACTTCGCTGACGGTTCATCAGGGCATGACCGGAATGTCGGAGAACGCCTTCATCAACGTGAAGAACCGCTCACATACGATCACCGCCGAAGTGGAAATCCCGAAGACGGGAGCGAACGGCGCAATCGTTGCTCAAGCAGGTCGTTTTGGCGGCTGGAGTTTGTATCTGAAAGACGGCAAGCCGACATACACTTACAACTGGCTTGGCCTGCAGCGATACACGGTGGCCGCCAAGGAAGCGCTGCCTGCTGGCAAGGCAATGATCCGCTTCGAGTTTGCGTATGATGGTGACGGCGTCGGCAAGGGTGGCACCGGCACGCTTTTCGTCAACGGGAAGAATGTCGCCACGGGTCGGATCGAGCGTACCCAGTGCTGCGTATTCTCCGCGGACGAAGGTGCCGACGTGGGCGCCGATGAGGGCACACCGGTCACCGAAACCTACAAGGTGCCGTTCAAGTTCGATGGCAAGATCGCCAGGGTGACAATCGAATTGAAGGAAATGAAAAAGGCCGACCGGGACGACGCGGAGCAAGCGCGAAAAGCAGCGGTACTGAAAAAGGGGCTCGCTGATTAACGAGCGCACATTCTCGGGCCGTCACAATATTACGATAAAAACGGGCGCCCAGGTCGGCGTCCGTTCTCATGCTACAGCCATTGCCCGAAGCGACGGATGTATATCGTTTTGACCAGTTGCGTGAGCGCGCAGTAGCTAAGCAGAATTGCGGCCAGCCAACCAAAATACGATAACGGCAATGGCACCATCCCCAAATGCGCACCCAGCGATGAGAATGGCAGGTAAATGCCGAACGCCATGATGCTTGCGGTTAATACTATGACGGGCGTGGCGGCTCGGCTCTGAATGAACGGAATATGCCGCGTGCGGATCATATGCACGATCAATGTCTGCGTCAGCAGTCCAACTACAAACCAACCAGACTGGAATAATGACTGCCTCTCCACAGTGTTCGCGTGGAACACATTCCACATCACAAGAAATGTCACGACATCGAAAATGGAGCTGATTGGGCCAATACACACCATGAAGCGCGCAATGCCGCTCGCATCCCATTTCCGGGGCTGCTTAAGGTAATCCGTGTCCACGTCGTCCCATGGGATCGATACTTGCGAAACATCGTAGAGCAAATTCTGGACGAGCAACTGAATAGGCAGCATCGGCAAAAACGGGAGAAAGATGCTGGCGATCAACACGCTAAACACATTGCCGAAATTCGAGCTTGCCGTCATTTTGATATATTTGATGATATTGGCGAAGGTCTTGCGGCCCTCGACGACGGCTTCTTCAAGAACCAGCAGACTTTTCTCCAGCAAAATGATGTCGGCCGACTCCTTCGCGATGTCGACGGCAGTATCTACCGAGATGCCCACATCGGCGTCTTTGAGCGATGCTGCATCGTTGATGCCGTCTCCGAGGTAGCCGACTGTGTGTCCGTTACGTTGAAGGGCGCGGATAACGCGTGATTTCTGCACGGGCGACATTTTTGCGAATATCGTGGTGCGTTCCGCCGTTTCCTCAAGCTGAGTGTCAGATAGTTTTTCTACGTCCTTGCCCAAAATCGCATGTTCGATAGGAAGGCCCACTTCCTTGCAAATTTTCCGAGTAACCACTTCGTTGTCACCGGTGACGATCTTTACAGCGACGCCATGCTCCCTCAGCGCCGCGATGGCTTGGCGTGCCGTGTCCTTGGGCGGATCAAGGAAGGCAACATAACCGGACAGAACCAGTTCCTTCTCGTCTTCGACCGTGTAAGTCCGGTCTTCGGCAGGCAGCCACTTATAGGCCACGGCCAATGCGCGCAGCCCATCCTGATTTAATTTGCGGGTGATGCGACGCACTTCCTTCCGCATCTCGGGCGTGAAGGGTGCTACGCCACCTGTCGCCTCCGCATTTTCATCGTGTGCAGACACGCATAGCGGCAATGCTTCCTCAATCGCACCTTTGCAAACGAGGAGGTTGCGATTGTCGCCATTGCGCACGACGACGGACATGCGGCGACGAACGAAGTCGAATGGTATTTCGTCGATCTTCCGATAGTGCTTGAGCTTGTCGACGAGCTCGTGTTGTTGTGCGTAGTCGAGAACCGCAACGTCAAGCAGGTTCTTTAAGCCAGTCTGATTGAAGCTGTTAAGCCATGCATACTCGAGCACCCGTAGATCGTCGTGCCCATGAATATCGAGGTGCCGTTCGAGAATGACCTTGTTCTGGGTTAGCGTCCCGGTCTTGTCGGTGCAGAGAATATCCATTGCGCCAAAGTTCTGAATGGCATTGAGCCGTTTCACGATGGTTTTGCGCCGAGCCATCGCGACCGCGCCTTTAGCGAGGTTGGTGGTGACGATCATCGGCAGCATTTCAGGTGTCAGCCCTACCGCGACTGAAACCGCGAACAGTAACGACTGCAGCCAATCGCCCTTGTCGATCCCGTTGATGAAAAATACCAGCGGTGTCATCACCATGAGAAAACGGATCAGCATCCAGCTGACTTTGCTGATGCCCTTGTCAAAACTGGTGAGCGGGCGCGCACCGACGATGTCTCTGGCCATCGCACCGAAGTAAGTGGCATTGCCTGTGGCTACGACAACAGCAACAGCCGTGCCGCTCACAACGTTGGTGCCCATGAAACAGATTGTTTCCTGCTCCAGAACATTTCGGGTGGCATCGGCCGGCTTAGCCGCCTTTGTCGGCGGTACGGCATATTTTTCGAGCGGAAGCGATTCGCCCGTCAGCATTGCCTGGCTGACGAACAGGTCCTTTGCTGCGACGAGCCGCACGTCAGCCGGGACCATGTCGCCTGCCGACAAGTAAACAATGTCGCCCGGAACTAGAGTGGCTATCGGCACTTCCTGCGGCCGGTCCATACCCGTACGCAGCACGGCCGCGGTCGAAGTCACCATCGCTTTTAATTCTTGAGCGGCCTTGTTTGAGCGAAACTCCTGCCAGAACCGGAGCAGCGTGCTGAGTAACACCATGGTCAAGAGGACGATGATCGTTCTGAACGAGCGGTCCTCGGGCGATGCAAAGATCACATCTGAAAACACGGACACTACGCTCACGGTAAACAGCACGCCGTTGAACGGCGTCAAGAACGCATGGAATAACTGCTCGTACCAAGTTGGCGGCTTCTCGTGGGCGACTTCATTGAGGCCGTATTGTTCCAGCCGCGCGTCGGCCTGTTCGGGCGTTAAGCCGCTTCGAGTAGCTTCGAGTCGCGCAAGAACTTCTTCGGGCGTGCAGCTGCACACCTCAGAGAGTGGTGGAGGAGGCTGCTTGCTCGCGCTCGAGGGCGTGGGCCGATTTGTGAGCTCTTTATTCATGACGCGATAATCATTGTTCGAGTGTGCTGGGCTCAATCATGCGTTCGTTGTCGTCAACTAAACGTCAAGGAAGCCATTTGATTGGTTCCCGCGGGGCGGTGTCGCCGCCAGCGCGGTAGAACGCTACGCGGCGGCCGGGAGCGCCATCTGTGCACTGCGTAACGAGATTGGCCCTCAGAGGGCGCCGTCTCTAATGACCAAGTGCATTCGAGTCGATGCGTCTGAGGGCAAACATGCCACCGAGCGGTAAGACGGGTTGACGTTCGTCGGATGTTGACTGTACGAGCCAGGTTGGGCCGAGGCGGCTGCCGATAAGCTCGGACAGCACGGCGAAAGTCGTTTGTGATGACGAAAAAAGTTGTGCGCGCGAGCTTCATAGCCCACCTCCGTGCCGGTCTCGATTGACCCGGAGGTGAGTGAGTGACAGATCCCTAGGCTCTGTCCTCGTTCACCTGGCGGAGGCCGCCGAGAACGACCTGTGTACTTCGGTTGAGCGCCCGGCAAGTCGGCATGCCGACCACCGTGGCGCGACTAGGGTAGCTATCCATCTTGTCCTGATTTGATCTGCCCGAAAGATTCCTGCGAACGCTCTCGCCGATACGCCCGTCTGTTGTGATCTGTCAATCGTAAAGGGCTCACAGCGCGTTCGTTCGCTAACTTCTTTATGCGAATTTAACGGACGCGTTGCCCTTGCACATTCCGTCCGATAATTGGCACTCAGTTTCTTGACGAGATTCTTATTGGTTGTGAAGCCGACACCGCTCTGCCTGGTGAGACGTCCACCAGCGGACGGCACCTGCCACCTCGGCCATCTCGCGCCCGTCGAAGACAGGTGTAGCGCTTAACGCCGTGCCCGCGTTTGTCTGCTTTTGGACCAAAGCGGACAATTGTCTGGTTGTGACCCAAAGCAGACATTGGTCTTGGGCGCAAAGGTGTTTCCCGTTGGCAGGAATTCAGCTTTTGGGAACATCCGCGCCTTTTGCCGGAGGTTTCAGTAATTCTTGTCTGAGCACGTCATAGCAAGCATGACGGTCCGATAGGTTCGCCACCGCGCTGCATTTCTCAAAACTTGGGCTGGTCACAAACCATATCGCCGCAATAAAAAACGCTATGCACAACACGAGTAATGCAGTCCTGGTCCCGAACTGATCTGCCAATTCCTCGGGTGATTTTGCTCGCAGAATGTTGCGTGCATCGTTATCTAAGTCGAAATCCCATGGTGAAACCGGCATGGCACACACTCCAATTCCAGCCAGGTTCTAAAATAATTGCCGCGGCATAAAGATGCGATGCGGGTGGGAGGCCGCCTCTATAAGTGCCCCATAAATGCCTCGTCAAAAGTTCAAAGCGGACATGGTCCGGACTGAGATCGTTCGCTGCGTCTGGATGGCGGCATCGTTGGTCCAAGATGATGCCACTGGGATGAGGGCCACCAGTAGCTTCATTAAGAAGTTCAAGCGGTTAGTGAACTTCCTGAACTTCCGCAAGAACATCAACAGGTCGCTGCCGGCATAAAAATGGCACAGCGAGGTTGAGCTTTGGCGTCAGTTCGGAAGCGGGGACGGCGGTGGCAAGTTCAAGTAAGGCGTAAGGGCCGAAGGCCAACCTCACGCAACTTCGGGTCAAAGGCCGAGGCAGTCGTGTGGGCAGGTGAGAGGAACGTGAGGCCGACCAAAGCCGACCGCGGGTTCACAAAACGCTCCGGGGCATCACGGTCGCCGCATCGTGGCCCCGCTACCGCGACGCGGTGGTGACCACACAAGCGCAGCTGCCGACGGACATTGTGGTGGCCCTTGGTCCAATCGCAGATCGATCGTTGTCAGCCCAGACTAGGGGCAGGCAAAGTTCCCGTATTTCTGCGAGGACACTATGACCCGTCACATCACCACCGCGGTTGCCGTTCTGATGGCGTCCGTGAGTTTTGCTTCGCTTGGAGTGGCGCAACAGGTGGTTGCGCCTAAATCGGCTTCGGAAATTGCCGGAACGCCTCCGGGCACAATCATGGCGAAGGATTACGTCGCGATGGTCGGGCGGCTCGCATACGTCTGGGGCTGGCCATTGGTCAACAATCTCAACCGCGCCCTTGCTATCGCGAACCTGCCGGAACCCGGCCGCTTGGGTGGCATCGTGCCAGTGTCACCACCTGGCTACGTTTCGATGCTTACGGATTACATCGACGCCGGAGAGCGCTTCGTGACGTGCCCGAACCAGGACACTGTCTATGGTGCCGGATTTCAGCGCCTCGACAGCAAGCCTGTTGTTGTACAAGTTCCGGACTTCGGCGACCGCTTCTTCGTGTACCAATTGACCGACGCCCGCACAGACTCGTTTGCCTCCATCGGCAAGCAGTACGGCACCAAGCCCGGACATTATTTGCTGGTTGGACCACATTGGAACGGCGATGTCCCAAAAGGCATCAACGCCGTCTTCCGCTCGCCAACAGACCTCGCAGCCGTCTTGCCCCGGATTTTCCAGGACGACACGCCAGAGGACAAGGCGGCCGTCCAGCGGGTCGTGAGCCAGGTGATGGTGTACCCGCTGAGTGAATACGATGGCACGATGAAGACGAAGGACTGGAAGAAAACTCCGGAATTCCCCGCCCCAGCCGGTGGAAGTGGTGAGACCAAGTGGGTGGATCCGGAAAAGTTCTTCGACCAACTGCCGCAAGTGATGAAAGACGTTCCTCCACTCCCGGGGGAAGAGGCGCTTTACAAAATGATCCAGTCGGTGCTCGACGCCGCTGCGAACAACCCGGAGATCAAGGCCACGCTGACTCAGACGGCGGTCGCCGCTGAGGACGAACTTATCAAGCCGCTATTGCAATTCCACAACAATGGCCGTCCGGTGGGAAATGGCTGGACCTCACCGCCGAATGGCGCGCGGTGGGGGACGGACTATCTCTCTCGCGCTGCGACCGCGCGCTCCAACATGTACGACAATGCGCCCGAGGAGACGCGCTACATCTACACTGATTTTGACTCCGCCGGGCAACGCTTGACGGGGGCCAATCGCTACACCGTTACTTTTGCGAAGGGCCAACTTCCGCCAGTCGATGGCTTCTGGTCGCTCACACTTTACAACAAAGAGCACCTGTTTGAACCCAACAGGCTCAATCGCTTCTCACTTGGCACCAAAAGCAAGTCGCTCAAGTACAATCCGGACGGCTCACTCACGCTCTACTACCAAAACGAATCTCCCGGTGCTGACAAAGAGTCGAATTGGGTGCCAGCTCCGAAGGATGAGTTTTCTCTGTACATCCGCGCTTACTGGCCAAAGCCCGAAATTCTCGACGGAAGTTGGAACCCGCCCGCCGTGACGCGAGCAGACGGTGGCGGCACGACAGGCGGGCGCTGACAACACTCCGACGAGGAGAGATTTCCGGGCAGTGGCGATGGGAGGACGGCTATGAGAAAGACCGCTCTTACAATTTCAGCGGTGGTCGTCGCGGCGCAGTAAAGGAGACAACCCATGGCAATGGGCGCACGATTTGCAAAGTGGGGCCTTGGGCTCTTCATCTTCGGCGTGTTTCTCACCTTCGGCGCCATCGCGCACTATTGCGTTGGTTCGCGGTGGCCCAATGGCACATTGTTCATGCAGAACATCACGCTGTGGTGGGCTTGCCCGTGGACACTATCGGTTGCCGCCGTGCAGGCGGGGGGCCTCGGCATGGTGGCGCTGGGTCTGGCGCACATTGCCGCGAGACGTGCATCGACGCGACCGGCGGGAGGTGAGGCGAATACGTCAGCGCTGACGTTGTGTATTGTCGGGCTTCTCGGCGTTTTCGCCGTGGGCTACCCCGGCTACTTTGTGTTCGACGCAATCTGGCCAAGCTACTACTACTCGCCGGTGGCCGCGGGGAAGAACATCTGGTTGCTGTCGCAGGCCCTCTTTATCGGCATCTACTTTGTCGGCGCGGTACTGATGTTCAACATCGTGCGGCACGAACTGAACGCAATTCCTGCTACGGCGTAGCTTTGATCCTTATCAGGATGGAACAGAATAAATAACCGGGAGGAGAGGATGGTCCGCTCGATCTTGATCGCCCTCTTTGCGCTATGCATCGCACTGCCGCAAACAACACGTGCGCAACCCGCGCAAATGTCCGATCAGGATGTCAGCGATGCCTGGATATACCTTTACACGCGCTTGCTGGTTCTTCGACAGCAACAGCTAGACTTCCAGGAAGGCTTCAAATGGAACGAGCTTGTCCATCGCAAGCCGGGTGCCGTCGATTGGCCAAATCCCAATCTCGACGTTGCTTATTCCGAGGCGTGGGTTGCAGTCGACGAGAGCAGTTGCACGATTGTCACCGTACCCAAGATCACAGGACGGTATTACACCGTTCAGTTCCTCAATGGCTGGGACGAGACGCTTGCCAACATCAATGAACGGGAGTTTCCGAACAATCCCAATGGCAATTTTGCGATTTGCCT
>DATAPP010000117.1:0-32096 GCA_036265125.1 Pseudolabrys sp.
GGAAAAACTGGCGCGAGGCGACATTGTCGATCCCCGCCACTACTATTTCCGCACCGTGATGCGGTTCGAGACCGCGGCCCCCGCGGTCGATTGGCTCAACCGGATCCTTGCCGTCGCGAAGGGTCAAAGGGAGCCGAACGCTGTGCGGCTCGATGTCTACGAGGTGGAATGATGGCAATGCGCTCATGCACGCGTTGCTGGGCATCGGTGATCGATCCGGCGCGCGACCACGCGGTGAAGCACTGATGTCCGCGACTGCGCAGTCCGATCCGGATGCAAAAAGCGCGCGTGAAGGATTTCGCCAAGCGCCCGCCGAAGAAGGTTATGTTTGATGACAAAATGACCTCGGTGGATGCTCGACCGGCAGTTACGCCGGTCTTGCACCTTCCAAGGTCAATCACCTGACCCGATCGTTCAGCGATTAATGACGATCGTGACCGTGCTGATCCTTTTCATCGTCGTCGTCAGCATCAGCGTCAAGCCGCTCGTCATGTCGTACGCATACGAAATTGGCGGCGTTGTTCGTCAAGCCCGACCCTTTATATTTAGTGGTTTGGGGATACGGGCACAGTGGCCGCGTGCCTCCAGTTGGGAAATTCGACGCAACGCGCGGATCGAACGGTGCGGTGCTGGGAAACGGGGAGCTCGTATTGTGATTAGCTGCGATGATCTGATCCGGCGCCACTCCGTTTTCTACCCATGCCGTGATGGCATTGAGCTCGTTGACAGCAAAGTCGTTGGTCGCCGGACCGCCGCCGCAGTGGGCCATGTTGGGGACCATGAACAGCCTGGCAAACGTATGGGCTTTTCCGCCCATGTGTTTGTTCATCTGGCGGTACCAGCGCGCGATTGATGCCCCCGAAAAGATTCCGTCGTTGACGGACGAGGAGATGATCAGCTTTCCACCGTTCTTTTGGAACGGTCGCAGATCAAGTGAAACCCCCGTCATGAAATCCATCGAGGTCTGTGGGTAGTCCTTGGTCTTCGCGAAGATTTTGGGCGCGTCGTTGTCGAAGTTGAACTTGAACATATAGGCTTCTTGGCCTGTCGGGCCCGCGACGGGCGTGACAACCGGGGGAGTAACAAAGACCATCGGAAGTGCCCCCGCTCCAAGGGTTAAATTGAGGGCGGTGTTGGCATTCGGTGGTCCGAAGAAAGCGACATTCCACGCGGCAAAGCCAGCGCCGCCAGCGGTCGGCGGATCCCAAATACCCGCATCCCAGAACCAGTTCGAGTAAAGCTTCTTGCCTTGTGAATTTTTTGGTCCCGCATAAATCTTCTTGAGTGCGCCGACCTGCGCACTGGTGAGGCATGCCCCTCCGTGCGGAGTGTTGCCATGCTGACCTTTGCCGCAGGTGTATGCGTCCAACGCGGGGAATACTTTTTCTTTTGTGCAGGCGTGGAAGTCATCAATGATACCATCGACCAAGCCATCGAGAGCGTCGCAGGCGCTCAAGATTGCTGCCGAGGCAACTTCTAGGTCCTGCGGCGGGAAGGTGTCGGGGATGTAAGGCTGGCCGTTAACATCGGTCTGTGTAGCTAACGGGGCAAGCGCTTGCTCATTCCAAGCTTCAGCTACGGCGGCCTGTGGCAAGTTGAAGCCAGGATTTTGCGAGATAACGCCGTCGAAAAGTTCTGGGAATTTCTGCGAGGCCACCATCCCATCACGGCCTCCGTTCGAGCAACCCATAATGTAAGAGAAGTCGGCCGCACGCCCATAGTACTCGGCAATAATCTGTTTCGAGATTCTCGTGGTCTTCTCGATTCCATTGTAGCCATAGTCGATGCGAGCTTGGTGGTCCACGCCGAAGTGTTGTGCACCACCCGCGTTCGGGTCGTCGTCCTGATATCCACCAACTGCATTGTTTGGGCTGTCTTCGTGACCACCATCGTCGGCGGCGACGGCCCATCCACTGGTTAGTTCAACACCTGCAGAGCCCTGCGGATCTGCATTGAGCGAGCCATCGGTCCCGCCGCCACCCATCATTTCAAAGCGGCCGAACCAACTGTTAGGAAGATTGAGTGCAAAACCGATCCCATAAGTGAAGTGGTCTGGATCTTGGGCACTCACGCGCTTGTTGATGACGCCAATAACGTTGCAGTAGCCCGTCTTTTGCGTGGCGCTCAGGATTTGAGTTTTCGGTAGCGTCAGGCCGGCCACGCTCGCGCACGCCATTTTCGGAGAGAGACCTGGGCTTGTTGCTGAGGCGCTCTGGGCGCAAACAAAGCCGCTTACGGTTAGCGTGGCAATCGAGACTGTCCCTCGCAAGATCGCAGTTCTGGCGCACGTCATGACGCACCTCCCTAAATGCCGCGGCTTTTGCTCGCTGGCTCGATTTCCTGGTGGTTACTCGCTGGCTCAACTCCTCCAAGCGCTGTCCGCTGTTTCCTCAAAATGGATCACTGTGGAAAGCACGGGTCAAGACATTTTGTTGTTTATAACAACAATTGCCATCGACTCCGTTCCATGCGCAGAAACGCGCCACGTCGCCAAGAATTAGCTTCGAAACAACGAGCCGACTCCTCGCGGACGCGATGCAGGCGACGCCCTCGTCACGGTTCTGGTATCTGCGTGTGCATTTTACCTATAGACACACAACGCATTGACGGGGCATTGAAAAGGCGCGTTGGCAGGGCGGCAGGGCCTCGCTTTTTGTTTGGCGCTGCATCCTTGCTCATCAGGAGCAATGTATGACCAATCACGACCGCCTCGAGACTCAGTCCCACCCGCGCCCGACTCGACGACGGCAACGCCTCCCGCATAACAACTCGACGACATCCAAGGCCTCCCAACTGGCCGATCTGGACGGATTGACCGCGCATCTCGGCTACCTGATACGGCGCGCACAAATCTGGATTTTTCAGGACTTCATCCGCACGTTGGCGACCGTCAATATCCGCCCGGCCCAATATTCGGTTTTGACGGTAATTGATGCCAATCCCGGCTTGACCCAGATGTCACTCTCCAAAGCTCTTGGCATTGAACGGGCGCGTCTCGTTCATCTGCTGGACGGGCTTGAGGCGCGGAGATTCGTGGAACGCCGGCCGTCAGCAAGCGATCGGCGTTCGCACGCCTTGCACCTTACGGCCAGGGGAGGCACCGCCCTTACTGCCATCAAGGCACTCGCGCAAGAACACGAACAGCACCTCGCTGAGAGAGTCGGACGCAAAAACCGCCAGCAGCTGCTACGTCTCCTGGCGGTCTTCGCTTCGGGTTAGATCCCTTTCCGGGTGATACGGCAGGCTTCACGGTTCGACCGAGAATCGCTGGGCGACAGTGACTCGGCATAGAGCTTTTTGACCTGAAGGCCCGGTTCTTCAGCCGTCGCGCTGACCTGCTTGAGCTTTTGGCGGCCACCTCGCAAGTATCCGCGGGCGGCGGCGCTCGCTTGACCTATATTGTTGTCGATGACAACATTCTTTCAAACGACGCCTGAGAAACGCCGCTGACCAAGGGAGGTCCCTTATGCTGAAAGCCGTCAAATTAGCCGCGGTTCTGGTCGCCCTGCTTGCGATGCCTGCTCTCGCCGAAAAAAATGGCACGCTGCTGATCGGTGTTCTCAACGACATGTCCAGCGTCTATGCCGACTTCCAGGGGCCCGGTTCGGTGGTCGCCGCGCAGATGGCGGTCGAGGACTTTGCGAAACAGTCGAACCGCAAAGTGGAGGTGACTTCGGGTGATCACCAGAACAAGCCCGACATCGGCGCCGGCATCGCGCGACGCTGGCTCGATGTCGAAGGTGTCGACATGATCATCGACATGCCCAACTCGGCGGTTGCGCTGGCGGTCGGCGACATCGTGCGTGAAAAGAACAAGGTCGCGATTGGTTCGGGCGCCGGCACCGCGCTGCTCACGGGTGCAAAGTGCTCGCCTAATTTCGTGCACTGGACCTACGACACTTGGGCCAATGGTCACGCGCTGGCACGTGGCGTGCTCGCGTCCGGCGCCAAGACCTGGTTCTTCATCACCGCCGACTATGCATTCGGACACGATCTCGAAAAGCAGGCGAGCGAAGAAGTGGTGGCAAGCGGCGGCAAGATCATCGGTGTCGTGCGCCATCCGCTGGGCGCCTCGGATTTCTCGTCCTACTTGTTGCAGGCGCAAGCCTCTGGCGCGGAAGTTGTTGCGCTGGCAAATGCCGGTGGCGACACAACCAACAGCGTGAAGCAGGCAGCCGAATTCAAAATCGGTGCAAAGCAGAAGATCGTCTCGCTCATTTTCGACCTGCAAAGTGTTCCCGCCCTCGGGCTGAATGCCGCGCAGGGTCTGGTGGGCATCAACGCGTTCTACTGGGATATGAACGATCAGACCCGCGCTTGGTCAAAACGCTTTCAGGACCGGCACCCGAAGAAAATGATGCCGAATCATATGCACGCCGGCGTATACGCCGCGGTACTGCACTATCTCAAGGCCGTCGACAAAGTCGGCTCGCCGGCGGACGGCGGCGCGGTTGTCGCGGCCATGAAGGCGATGCCGACAGACGACCCGTTGTTCGGCAATGGTGTCATCCGTGCCGACGGACGCAAGGTTCACCCAATGTACCTGCTGCAGGTGAAAACGCCGGCCGAATCGAGGAGCGAGTGGGATGTCTTCAGGGTCGTGGGGACAATCCCTGCCGACAAGGCGTTCCGACCGCTGAATGAAGGCGGCTGTCCCCTGGTCAAGAACTGAGCGTTGCACAAGCAGGTTCATCACGACATGATGATGAGTTGAGCGCGATATGAGCAAAAGGGAAATGTCGTCCGAGGTTTTTGCCGCACGGTTGCCTGCCTCGCTTGCCGCGAAGCTGCACGGCAGTGTTGCCGTGCTGAAGCTCAACCGGCCGGACAAACGCAACGCGCTCGATGACGAGACGATCATCGGCATCGAGCAGTTCTTCACATCGTTGCCGGACAGCATCGGTGCGGTGTTGCTCGCAGGCGAAGGCGAGCATTTTTCTGCTGGCCTCGACCTGTCTGAACTGACCGAACGCGACGTCACACAGGGCATTGCCCACTCCAAGCTATGGCATCGTGCCTTCGACACAATTCAATTCGGCAAGGTGCCGGTGGTCGCGGTGCTGCATGGCGCGGTGGTCGGTGGCGGCCTTGAGCTAGCTGCCGCAGCACATGTCCGCGTTGTCGAGCGATCGGCATATTACGCATTGCCGGAGGGCAGCCGCGGTATCTATGTCGGTGGAGGCGGCTCGGTCCGTTTGCCACGCCTGATCGGTGTGGCGCGCATGATGGATATGATGCTCACCGGGCGCACCTATTCTGCTGAGGAAGGACAGGCCATCGGTCTGACAACATATCTTGTCGAGCCCGGCAAGGGATTCGCCAAAGGTCTCGAACTGGCGCAACGCATCGCTGGAAATGCACCGCTGACAAATTTCGCGGTCATGCACGCCTTGCCGCGCATCGCCGAAATGGATCCGGGTAGCGGCTACGCGGTTGAAGCGCTGATGGCGGCGATCGCGCAGGCCGATCCGGACGCAAAAGCTCGTCTGAAGGACTTCCTCGAGAAGCGCGCGCCGAAGACGACGCGCAATTGAGCAGAGAGAGCCGGACGCCAATGGCAGGCCCAGCCGGGGATCGCAAGGATCAGGCTGCGGCACCGCTGCGCCCCGTCCGGCTGGGCAAAATCAATCCGGTGATCGAGCAGCGCGCCGGCGGCGTCATCCATATCCGCGCCGCGGAGGAACTTGCCCGCTATCACGACAAGCTCAGCCAGCCGCTCGAGCACTGGGCCAAGGTTGCGCCCGACCGTTTGTTCCTGGCGCAGCGCGATGCACGAGACGAATGGCGCAAGCTCAGTTACGCGCAGGCGCTTTCCGATGTCAGGCGAATCGGCGCGGCACTGCTGCGGCGCGGGCTCTCCGCTGAAAAGCCGATCGTGGTGTTGTCGGGCAACGACATTGAGCAGGCCATGCTCGCTCTTGCGGCGATGTATGTCGGAATTCCCTATGCGCCGATCTCGCCGGCTTACTCACTGATGTCGAGCGACTTCGGCAAGCTGCGCGCGATCATCGAACTGCTCACGCCTGGCATGGTGTTCGTCAACGATGGCGGTCCCTTCGCACGCGCGCTCTATGAAACGGTGCCAGACGACATCGAACTGGTTGTCGCGCGCAATCCGCTGGGCGACCGCAAAACCACGCTGTTCGCCGATCTCCTTGGCACGGAAGACGCGGCTGGCGTCGCTGCCGCGCATGCAAAAGTGGCGCCCGACACAATCGCCAAATTCCTGTTCACCTCCGGCTCAACGGGAAATCCGAAGGCCGTGATCAACACCCATCGCATGTTGTGCTCGAACCAGGCGATGCTGGCCTCCGGTTTTGCCTTCGTCGCCGACGAGCCTCCCGTCGTGGTCGATTGGCTGCCGTGGAGCCATACCTTCGGCAGCAATCACAATTTCAATATGGTGCTCACCAACGGCGGCTCGCTTTACATCGATGACGGCAATCCGACGCCGCCGGGGGTGCCGAAGACCGCGAGAAACCTGCGCGAGATCGCGCCGACCATCTATTTCAATGTTCCCAAGGGCTATGAAGCGCTGATCGCACACTTCCGCGCCGACGAGGTCCTGCGCCGTAATTTCTTCAGCCGGTTGAAGGTTCTGTTCTACGCTGGTGCCGGATTGAATCAGACGACCTGGGACGAACTCACCCGGCTCGCGATCGAGACCACCGGCGAGCGCATTATTTTCCTGTCATCGCTCGGTTCGACCGAGACATCACCGCTGGCGCTGGCGTGCTCATGGGATTTCGACCGGCCGGGCAATATCGGCCTGCCGGCGCCCGGGGTCGAACTCAAGCTGGTGCCGAATGAAGGCAAGCTCGAAGCGCGTTTGCGCGGACCCCACATTACGCCCGGCTACTGGCGGCAGGAGAAGCTCACGCGCGAGGCCTTCGATGCGGAAGGGTTCTACAAGATCGGCGACGCGCTGAAATTCGTCGACCCGAATGATCCGGGCCGGGGACTTTTGTTCGATGGGCGGATTGCCGAGGACTTCAAGCTTTCCACCGGCACATGGGTCAGTGTGGGGCCCTTGCGCGCGCGCTTTGTCGATCATTTTGCGCCCTACGTCCGCGACGTAGTCTTTGCCGGCACGGATCGCGACGATATCGCGGCACTGATATTTCCCGACATCGAAGCCTGCCGGAAGCTCGGTGGCCTGGGCCCCGACGCGCCGCTGTCAGCGATCGTCCAGGCGCCAGCCGTGCGCACGAAATTTGCCGAACTGCTTACAAAACTTGCTGCCGCCAGCCCGGGGTCTTCGACGCGCGTCGCGCGCGCTGTCATGATGGCAGAGCCGCCTTCCATGGACAAAGGCGAGATGACCGACAAGGGCTCGATCAACCAGCGCGCGGTTCTGAAGAACCGTGACGCGCTGGTGGACGAACTCTACTCAGTGCCTCTATCTTCGTGGGTCATCGCAGCGGAAGGAACGCGTTGATGGAAACCAAAGGCCAGGCCGCCATTGTCACCGGAGGCGCATCGGGGCTCGGAGCTGCGTGTGCGCGCGCTCTCGCTGCGGCAGGTGCAAAGGTTGCCATCATCGATGTCAACGAAAAGGCCGCTGCCGAAGTCGCGGACAGCATCAAGGGCATCGCCATCGCTTGCGACGTCGCCGACAGCGCGAGCGGCGAAGCCGCGGTGAAAAAAGCCGCAGCCGCGCATGGGCCCGCGCGAATCCTGGTCAATTGCGCCGGCGTTGGCCCCGCCAAACGGATCGTCGGCCGCGAAGGCCCCATGCCGCTCGCCGACTATGAGCGCGTCATTCGGATCAACCTGATCGGCACTTTCAACATGATGCGATTGGTAGCAGGCGCGCTGCAGGCGGCAGAGCCGCTGGCCGGCGGCGAACGCGGCGTGATCGTATCGACCGCGTCTGTCGCCGCATTCGAAGGCCAGATCGGACAGGCCGCTTACTCCTCCTCCAAAGGAGGCGTTGCTGCGCTCACATTGCCGGCCGCGCGCGAATTTGCGCCGTTCGGCATTCGCGTACTGGCGATCGCACCTGGAATTTTTGCTACGCCGATGCTGCGCGCGCTGCCGCAGGAAACACAGGACTCACTCGGCGCCTCGGTGCCGTTTCCCAAACGCCTGGGTGAGCCGAGCGAATTTGCAGCGCTTGTGCTCCATTGCGTCCATAATGCCTATCTCAACGGCGAGGTCATTCGTCTCGACGGCGCCTTGCGCATGGCACCCCGCTGATACGAGGCCGCATGACGACATTCAGCAACACCCGCAAGGTGCGGATCGAATGGGGCGATTGCGATCCCGCCGGCATTATTTTCTATCCTCGTTACTTCGAGATATTCGATGCCTCGACCGCCATGCTGTTCGAGCGCGCGCTTGGAATGACGAAGCGTCAGATGTTCAGCAATTTCGAATTCAGCGGCTTTCCGCTCGTGCGCACACGGGCGCGTTTTCTCAGGCCGACACGGTTCGGCGATGACGTGACGGTCGACAGCACGATCGCTTTCGGGCGATCCAGCTTTGACGTCGAGCACCGGTTGGGTCTCAAGGGCGAAACCTGCGTGGAGTGCTCGGAGAAAAGGGTCTGGGTGACCCGCGACGCGAACGGCCGGCTCAAATCGCATCCCGTTCCCGGGACGGTGCTGAGCAAGTTTCAGAAGTAGTTTGCGCACCACTTCCGTCATGCCCGGCCAAAGCCGTCCGAAGGACGGCGTGCTTTCGCACACCTATGTGCCGGGGATGACGACCGAACGCATTGCCTCTCCACCGTCATGCCCGGCCTTGTGCCGGGCATCCACGTCTTCTCCCGCCATTCAGCAAGCAAGACGTGGATGGCCGGGACAAGCCCGGCCATGACGAAAAAAACGTGGTGTTATGCCCGGCCATGACGTTGAAACGCACGTCTACTCGATCTCCGCGGCAATTCTCTTGAGGATCTGGATGAAACGCTTGCGGTCGCGCTCACCGATGACGTGATCAAGGTTGCGTTCGTGCCGGCGGGCGCAACGGGTCATCATCGTGAGAACTTTCTTTCCGGCAGGCGTCACGTTCAGGCTGTAGGCGCGCCGGTCGCTATCCATGCGTTTGCGTTCGACCAGCCCGCGCCGCACCAGGTCTTCGACGACAGGCGTAAGGCTGGACTTGTCGCGGCCATTGGCTTGCGACAACTCCGTCTGGCTGATGCCCGGATTGCGCGCGATGAGCGTTAAAGTCGCGAAACGCCCGGGGCTTTCGCCAATATCCTGCGAACGGCGCGAGAACGCCTCAAATGCGGCTTCCTGCGCCATGCGTAGGTTAAAACCGACCCAATGGGCGAGCGGTCCGAAATTGACCGGCACGGCGACGGATTCGCCATTCCTGAAGCGACGACGACTGCCTGTCCCGTTTGTCCCGTGCACCTGCGACTCCTACCGCAAAGCGCGCCCCATCCGAATCCAACACTTAGTTTGATACCAAACTATACGCTTTACAACTTAGCCCATATTCGGCTGAATATCGCAAAAGTTGGCGGCCAGACCAACTCCACCCTCGAGGGAGGAACCCATGAAACTCCGTTTCGCCGGATGTGTTTGCGCTACCGCTTTGTTGATCAGCGGAGCGACCGCCGCGCTCGCGCAGGACAAGACATTCGAGCTCAAGCTGTCGCACTGGGTACCGCCATCGCACCCGCTGCAAAAGGCCCTGGAGGAATGGGGTGCGTCGGTTGAGAAGGATTCCGGCGGCACCATCAAATACAAAGTCTATCCCGCCCAGCAACTCGGAAAAGCCTTCGACCACTACGATATGGCGCGCGATGGCATCGCCGATCTCACTTACATCAATCCCGGTTATCAGCCCGGCCGTTTCCCGATCATCGGCGCCGGCGAGCTGCCGTTCCTGATGACCAATGCCAAGGGCGGAACGCAGGCGCTCGACGCCTGGTATCGCAAATACGCGGCGCAGGAAATGAAGGACGTCAAGTTCTGCCTCGCCTTCGTGCACGATCCGGGTGCGTTTCACTCGCGCGCGAAAAAGATTGTGGTGCCTGAAGACATCAAGGGCATGAAGATCCGGCCCGCGCACGCGACCATGGCGACCTTCGTGACCATGCTCGGCGGCACCAATGTGCAAGCCTCGGCGCCGGAAGTGCGCGACATTCTCGAAAAGGGCGTCGCCGATGCCGTGACCTTCCCGTGGGGCTCGGTTCCCTTGTTCGGCATCGACAAGGTGACGAAGTATCACCTCGACATGCCGCTCTACGTGACGACCTTCGCCTTCGTCTTCAACAAGGCCAAGTACGACGAAATGTCTGCTTCGCAGAAGAAAGTGATCGACAGTCACTGCACGCCCGAGTGGGCGCTGAAGGTCGCAGCACCCTGGGCCGACTTCGAACACGCGGGAATCGCCAAGATCAGGGCGGAGGCCGGGCAAGAGATCTATGAGCCGACGCCCGCGCAAGTCGCCGAATGGAAGAAGGCCGCGCAACCACTCGAGGAAAAGTGGGCCGAGAACGTCAAGAAAACCGGCGTCGACCCGGCCACCGTGATGAAAGAGCTTAAGGCACAGCTTTCGAAAGAAGGCGCAGGCTACTGAGGGAACGACGGGCGCTAGCCGCGCTTTGTCCGGCGGAATGACGGCGGCGGCAACCTCATCGCCGTTCCCGCTAAAAGGGGCCTGAGGGGACAAGGCGCATGAAACGCGTCTATATGGATCGTTTCATCGATACGATCGAATGGGTGGCCGCCGCATTCGTCGGGATCGTCGCCGCCAACATTTTCATCGCGGTGCTCCTACGCAATCTCTTTGCTTATTCAATTCCCGATTCCTACGACATCGGCCGGCTGATGCTCGGCATCCTCATTTTCTGGGGAATCGCCGCCACCTCCTATCGCGGGACCCACATCACGGTCGATCTCGTCTGGGGCAATGTCGGCCCGCGCTATCAGCGCATGATCGATGTGTTTGCGACGCTCGTGTTGTTGTTCGTTGTCACGGTGCAGACCTACACGTTGTTCGACAAGGTGATGACGACCCGCGCCGACAACGTTCTCACCTTCGATCTGCGGCTGCCGACCTGGCCATTCTTCATGGTCGCCTGGCTCGGCGACGTTTCGGCGGTGCTGCTGATCGCGGTTCGCACCTACCGGCTGGTTTTCCATCCGGACTACATGGTGGATCCGGCAGTGCAAAAAGAAATCAAGCCGGTCGAATGACAGCATGAGCACTGATGCCGTCGCCATTCTCGGCTTCCTCGCACTGTTTGTGCTGATGCTGCTGCGCGTGCCGGTCGGCATGGCGATGGGCCTCGTCGGCGTATCGGGCTTCGCTTACCTCAATGGCGGCGCGCCGGCGCTCAAGCTGGTCGGCCAGACATCGATGCGCACGGTCACCGACTACACCTTCGGCGTCATCCCGATGTTCCTGCTGATGGGCGCGTTTGTCACCAACTCGGGCATGAGCCGCGAGCTGTTTCGCGCCGCCAATACTTTCGTCGGCCATCTGCGTGGCGGGCTCGGCATTGCAACCGTCGCGGCCTGTGGCGGCTTTGCCGCCATCTGCGGTTCTTCGGTTGCCACCGCCGCAACCTTTTCAACCGTCGCCTACCCCGAGATGCGCCGTTTCGGCTATCCGCAGAGTTTTGCCACCGGCGTGATCGCCGCCGGCGGCACACTTGGCGCGATGCTGCCGCCGTCAACGGTGCTTGCGGTGTACGGCATCATCACCGAGCAGGACATCGGCAAGCTGTTCATCGCCGGCATCATTCCGGGCTTGCTGGCGATCTGCATGTATATGGCGACGATCGCGATCATCGGCTGGATCCGGCCCAAATTTCTGCCGACCGGTCCGCGCAGCAGCTGGCGGGAGCGCATCACCGGGCTCAAGGACATCTGGGCACCGCTGCTGCTGTTTGTGTTTGTGATCGGCGGTTTGTATGGGCTGCCATTTCTGCCGCGCTTCACCCCGACGGAGGCCGGCGGCGTCGGCGCCAGCGGCGCTTTCATCATTGGCGTGCTGAGCGGGCGTCTCGACAAAAACGGGATCCTGAGTTCGCTGTTGCAGGCGACGCGCACTGCGGCGGCCGTATTCACGGTGCTGATTGGCGCGTTGTTGTTCGGCTACTTTCTTACCATCACGCAGACGCCGCAGAAGGTAACCGAATTCCTCACCGCCCTCGGGCTCGGCCGCTACGGCGTGCTGGCGCTGATCATGCTGATGTACCTGGTGCTTGGCTGTCTGATGGACGCGATGGCCATGATCATCCTGACCATCCCCATCATTTTTCCGGTCATCACCCATCTCGGCTTCGATCCCATCTGGTTCGGTGTCATCATCGTGATGACAGTCGAACTTGGGTTGATCCATCCGCCGGTGGGAATGAACGTGTTTGTGATAAAAAGCGTCATCAAGGACGTGAGCTTTGCCACAATTTTCAAAGGCGTCATCCCTTTCATCGTGACCGATCTGATCCGGCTGGTTATTCTGATCGCCTTCCCGATCCTTGCGCTCTGGCTGCCCTCGCAAATGCAGTGAGTTTTGTGCTATATAGTTTGGGTCCCAACTATCGGCCGAAGGCCTGACAATGGAACGCTCGTTCAAGAAAGAAGTGCAGGCGCTGAAACTGGGCGACGGCGACACCTTCCACGGCGAAGGCATCCTCGCGGTCACCAAGGCGCTGCTGCAGTCGGGTGTGTCCTATGTCGGCGGATATCAGGGTGCGCCGGTCTCGCATCTGCTCGACGTGCTGGTCGACGCCGAAGACATCATGTCCGAGCTCGGCGTGCATCTGGAAACCTGCTCGAACGAAGCGTCGGCCGCCGCCATGCTTGGCGCCTCCATCAATTATCCGCTGCGTGGCGCGGTTACATGGAAATCGATCGTCGGCACCAATGTCGCTGCCGATGCGCTGTCCAACCTTTCATCTCCCGGCGTCGTTGGCGGCGCCATGATCATCCTCGGTGAGGACTATGGCGAGGGCGCAAGCGTCATCCAGGAACGCTCCTATGCTTACGCGCTCAAGTCCTCGATGTGGCTGCTCGACCCGCGCCCCGATCTGCCGTCGATCGTGCGCATGGTGGAAAAAGGCTTCGAGCTGTCCGAGGCGAGCCACGCCCCGGTGATGCTGGAATTGCGCATACGCGCCTGCCATGCGACCGGCGAATTCGCTGCAAAGAACAATCGCAAGGGTGTCGTCTCCGGCCTCGACAAGCTCGCCGGACCACCCCGTTTCGAATATGGACGGCTGGCGCACCCACCCGTCATCTTCACCCAGGAGCGCCTGAAGGTCGAAGAGCGGCTGCCGGCCGCGCGTGCCTTCATTCGTGAGCAAAAGCTCAACGAGATGATCGACGGCGACGTGAATGACGTCGGCATCATCGTGATGGGCGGTCTGACCAACAGCGTTCTGCGCGCACTGGAGCGCATGGGGCTTGCCGACGTGTTCGGCGCCTCGCGCATCCCGATTCTGGTTCTCAATGTGGTCTACCCGTTGGTGCCGGAGGAGCTGCGCACGTTCTGTGCATCCAAGCGCGCGGTGCTGGTCGTCGAAGAGGGTAATCCCGACTACATCGAGCAGGCGGTGAACGTCGAATTGCGCCGTGCCGACATCAATACGCGCGTGCTCGGCAAGGGCCTGCTGCCGCAGGCGGGCGAATATGCGTCCGATGTCCTGCTGGAAGGTTTGGCCGGGTTCCTGCAGGAGGCCGGACCGAAGGGAATCGACGCCGACACCATCGCGGAAAAGGCGCGCGGGCTCATCGCGCACAAGGCAAAGGCCGCCGCCGCTCTGGGCCCCTTGCCGCCGCGCCCACCGGCGTTCTGCACCGGCTGCCCGGAACGGCCGGTTTTCTCCGCAATCAAGCTGATGCAGCGGGAACTGGGCCCGACCCATATCAGCACCGACATCGGCTGCCATTCGTTTGCGACTTTCGCGCCTTTCTCGCTGGGCAATTCCATCCTCGGCTACGGCATGTCGCTTGCGAGCGCCGCGGCAGTGACACCGAACATGCAGAAACGTCCGATCGCGATCATGGGCGACGGCGGCTTCTGGCATAACGGGTTGATCACCGGCGTCGCTTCCAACCTGTTCAACAAAGGCGACGGCGTGCTGATCGTCATGCAGAACGGTTACGCCTCCGCCACCGGCCAGCAATACATTCCGTCCAGCACCATGAGCCGCACCGGACCTACGCCCGGCGTCGGCATCGAGCAGACGCTGCGCTCGATGGGCGTGAAATGGTTGCGCACGGTGCGCACCTACAGCGTCACCGTGATGGTCGATACGCTGAAGGAGGCGATGAAAACCGCCGAGCGCGGGCTGAAAGTCATCATCGCGGATGGTGAATGCCAGCTGGCGCGGCAGCGCCGCGTGCGCGCCGAAGACGCCGACAAGCTCAAGCGCGGCGAGCGCGTGACGCGCACCCGTTACGGGGTGGATGACGAAATCTGCACCGGCGACCATTCCTGCATCCGGCTGTCCGGATGCCCGTCGCTGACGGTGAAGCCTTCGCCCGATCCGCTTCGCACCGATCCCGTCGCGACCGTCATTGAATCTTGCGTCGGCTGCGGACTTTGCGGCGAGGTCGCACACGCGGCGGTCCTGTGTCCGTCATTCTACCGGGCCGAAATCGTACGCAACCCGACATGGCGCGACCGCCTGGCACACCGGCTGCGCCAGAAAATCATCGGCTGGCTCGGCGGCTATTCCGGCAAGGTGGCCGCAAAGGTGCACGCATGAGCACGCCGCGCCCGATCACCATCCTGATCGCCGCCCTCGGCGGCGAAGGCGGCGGCGTGCTGACGCAATGGATCGTGTCGGCGGCGGCAAAGGCCGGTTTTCCGGTGCAGAGCACGTCGATTCCCGGCGTGGCGCAACGCACCGGCGCGACCACTTATTACATTGAAATCCTGCCCGTGCCGTCACGCGAGCTTGGCGGCCGGCGTCCCGTGTTGGCGTTGACGCCCGGCGTCGGCGATATCGATATCGCGGTGGCCAGCGAATTGCTCGAAGCCGGACGCACGGTGGCAACCGGCTTCGTCACGCGCGAGCGAACGCATGTGATCGGATCGCTCGGCCGCTTCTATGCCATGGATGAAAAGATCGCCATGGGTGACGGGCGTTTCGATCAGGACAAGCTGACCAGGATCATCAAGGACAATGCGAAAGACACGCTGCTCATCGACATGGATGCGCTCGCCAGGCAAAGCGGCTCGATCATCAACGCGGTGATGCTTGGCGCCATCGCCGGTTGCGGGCGGCTGCCGCTCAAGCGCGAACAGTACGAGGCCGCAATCCGCGACGACGGAAAATCGGTCGACAACAACCTGCGCGGCTTTCGTGCCGGATATGACGCGGCGCACGCCAAGCTGCAGGCGGCACGCCACATCGAAAAAAGGAAGAAAGCCGCACCGACACCAGCCTTGGTCGAGCACGAAGTGGCACGCACCTTTCCTGCGATCGCGCAGGTCAACGGGCTCGAGGGCGTGCGGCGCCTGATCCACTACCAGAGCGTTCCCTATGCCTGGCTTTATCTCAGCCGCCTGCGGCCGATGATCGAGGCCGACCAGCTCATGGGCGCCCAGGGCAAGCTTCTGAAAGAAGTCGCTCGTCACCTCGCCGTGCGGATGTCCTACGAGGATGTCGTGCGCGTCGCGCAGGCCAAGATCGCGCCCGCGCGCATGCAACGCATCGCGCAGGAGGAGTTGCGCGTGAACGGCGAGCCGTTCTCGGTGCACGATTTCCTCAAGCCCGGCATCGAAGAGCTGTGCCAGCTGCTGCCGCCATTCATGGCGCGGCGGATCTTGCGGCTGGCCGAGCGCAAGGGCTGGCTCGGCCGCGTCTATTTCGCCATGGAGATCAACTCCACCTCGATCAGCGGCTATTTGCGGTTTCTGCTGCTCGCCAAATTGCGGCGGCTGCGCCCCTATGGCCACCGCTTTAAACAGGAACAGCAGCAGATCGACAGCTGGCTCGCGCTGGTGCGCGAAGGTGCGCGGCATTCGGCCGAGCTTGCCCTCGAGATCGCCGACTGCGCGCGATTGATCAAAGGCTACGGCGACACGCATGCGCGCGGCCTCGCCAACTACCGCACGATCGAGGACCGCGTCATCCGCCCTGCCCTCGCGGGCCAGATCCCGGCGGCGCAGGCGGCCGACGCCGTGGCCAATGCACGCACGGCCGCCCTTCTCGATCCGGAAGGCGAAGGCCTCGCCCGGTGCCTCGCCGAAATCGGCGGTCAGACGGCGCTCCGCGTGGCGGCGGAATAATTCTTTCTTCTATCGGCCGCCGATTTTTCCCGTTGCGTAGCCCACTCTCGCTTCACCTCTCCCGTAGGGAGAGGTCGGCGCGCTACCGCGCGCCGGGTGAGGGGTTACGGCCTATCGAGAGTCCTGAACCCCCTCACCCCAACCGTTGTCACCCCCGGCCTCGTCGGTTATGACTGCGCGCCAATAAAACAGCGTCCGCTTCTCATCCAGGCGGACGATCAAAAGACGTTCAAGGGATACCCGGGGGACGAAACGCCATGGCGGCGGCACCGACAGGACAACGGCCAACGATCGCCGCTGAGGCCTTTCTGCGCGCGCTTGCCGACCACGGCGTCGACTATTTCTTCGCCAACCCCGGCACGGACTTTCCGCCGATCGTGGAAGCCTTCAGCCGCGCCAAGAAAACGAACGCCAAGGTGCCAAAGCCTGTTCTGGTGCCGCACGAGAACCTCGCGGTCGCCATGGCGCATGGCGCCTACTTGATGAATGGCCGGCCTCAGGCCGTCATGGTGCATGTCAATGTCGGCACCGCCAACACCATCAACAATCTCACGAACCTTTCGCGCGACCGCGTGCCGCTCATCCTGGCTGCGGGCCGCACGCCGATCACCGAAAAAGGAAGCTTCGGCTCGCGCACGCGCCCGATTCACTGGGCGCAGGAAATGTTCGACCAGGCTGGCATGGTGCGCGAACTGGTGAAGTGGGACTACGAGCTGCGCGTTCCGGGCCAAGTGGGTGACGTTGTATCGCGCGCGGTCGAAGTCGCAATGGCGGGTCCACGCGGACCGGTTTACCTCGTCCTGCCGCGCGAGCCATTGTCGGCGCCGGTCCCGGAGCCGATCGGTCCGCTGAAGCCGCGGCCGCAAGCGGCGGCTCCTCACGCCGATCCGCGTTCGGTGGCGCAGCTCGCCGACTGGATCGCGGCCGCCGAGCGGCCGCTCGTCATTGTCTCCACGTTGCCCGCCAGTGCGCCTGCGGTGCTAGGCCAGCTGGCCGAGCGCGCGGCCATTCCGGTCGTCGTCAGTAACCCGCGCACGGTGTGTCTGCCGTCAAGCCACCCGATGCATTTCGGCTTCGAGCCGGGCGCGTTGCTGGCCGACGCCGACCTTGTCATCGTCATCGACGCCGATGCGCCCTGGATCCCGAGCCTGCAGAATCCGCCGGCGGGATGCCACGTCGCCCACATCGGCGAGGAGCCGTTCTTCGTGCGCTACCCGATGCGCAGTTTCCCGAGCGATCTGGCGATCCAGGCCGGCACCGTCAATACACTGACTGCGCTTACCAGTGCGATTGGATCGCGACTGCAGATGGCGGAGGCGCGCATCGCGGCCCGTCGCGCACGCCTGACCGAGCGGATGCGCACACGGCGCGCGCAGCTGGCGAAGGACTCCGCCGCCGGGCAGACGATCTCGCCGGAATATCTGTCGCGATGCATCGGCGAAGCCGTTGGCCCCGACGCGGTGATCTTCAACGAATATTCGCTGCGCGCCGCGCAAATCCAGCGCGACAAGCCCGACACGCTGTTTGCTCTCGGTCCGGCCGGCGGGCTCGGCTGGGGCTTTGGCGCCGCGCTCGGCGCCAAGCTCGCCGCTCCGGAAAAATTCATCGTCGCGACGCTCGGCGACGGCGCGTACATGTTTGCCAATCCGACGGTTGCACATTGGGTGTCGGCGACACACAACCTGCCGATCCTCACCATCCTGTTCAATAATAGCCGTTACGGCGCCGTGCGGAACGCCACGATGTCGATGTTCAAGGATGGCGCCGCGGGCGAGGACGATGGCCGCATGCTCGCCGATCTCGACCCGTCGCCGCCGTTCGAGGAGATGGCGCGGGCGCAAGGCGCCCATGCCGAGCGCGTGGAAAAACCCGCCGACCTGCCTGATGCGCTGGCGCGCGCCAGCGCCGTTGTCGTCAACGAACGAAAGCAGGCGCTGCTCAACGTAATTACGCCCTACTGAACCGGTAACCCGCCCCAGACCAATCGAGAGTGACGGAGGAATTCATGCGTATCGACGCCTACACCCACTTCATTCCGGAAAAATACTTCAACAAGATCGTCGAGAGCGGCCACGCCGACATCGGCAAGCGCGTGCGCGAAATTCCCTGCATTCACGACCTCGATATCCGCCGCAAGATCGTCGACAGTTTCAAGGACTACGCCCAGATCATTTCCTACCCGATGCCCCCGCTGGAGGTGATGACCAAGGGCGACGGCAAGCTGACCGAGGAATACACCCAGCTCGTCAATGACGGCTTCGCCGAGATTTGCGCGAAATATCCCGATCAATTTCCCGGCTGGGTCGCGCAGGCGGCGCTGATCGCGCCGGACGGCGGCGTGCGCGAGGCCGAGCGCGCGCTGAAGAACGGCGCATTGGGGGTGCAGATCTACACCAACATCGCCGGCAAACCGCTCGACGATCCGGCGTTCGAGCCGTTTTTCGCGGCGATGAACCGGCTCAACAAGCCGATCTGGATGCATCCGGCACGCGCCGCGAATTTCCCGGACTATTTGTCCGAGAAGAAATCGAAATACGAAATCTGGTGGACCTTCGGCTGGTCCTACGAAACCGCCGCGGCCATGGCGCGGCTGGTGTTCTCGGGCATCATGGACAAATACCCGAACCTGAAGATCATCACCCACCATTTCGGCGGCATCGTGCCGATGCTGGAAGGGCGCATTGGTCCGGGCTGGGATCAACTCGGCGCGCGCACCTCGGACGAAGATCTCAGCGTCATTCTGAAAAAGCTGAAGAAGCGTCCGCTCGATTATTTCAAGCATTCATTCTACGCGGACACCGCGGTGTTCGGCGGCGAGCCGGCGACCCACGCCGGGTTTGCCTTCTACGATCCCGACAAGATCGTGTTCGCCTCCGACTGCCCGTTCGATCCCGAAAAAGGCACGATGTACACGCGCGAAACGCTGCGCATCATCGATGGCATCGATATGCCGAAGGCCGACAAGGAAAAGATCTGGCACGGCAATCTCGAGGCAATCACCGGCGTGAAGTTCAAGAGTTAGTGGGGCGGGAAATCGGCGGAACCGTCTCCTCCATCCGCTCGTCCCCGCGAAGGCGGGGACCCAGCTAAGCGTTTAGCTGGATTCCCGCTTTCGCGGGAATGAGCGGGATGATGCTTTACCGTGCTCGGCACAGACGGTCGTCCCGGGCGAGCGTGAAACGCGAGGCCCGGGACCCATACGCCGCAGCCAATCCAGGCGGCACGGAGTATGGGTCCCCGCCTTCGCGGGGACGACGGCTGAAATTGGTACGAACACCGCACAAGTCTGACAAACCCGAGTTAGCGCAACAAACCGCGTCACTGCCCGAACGGATCAAATTTCCATCCCAGCGCACCGCGCACGGTTTGGCCGGTCAATGAGACGCGATAGCGGTCGCCAAGCGTGCCCACATAATCCTTGTGGCCGAAGTCGTCGTAGAAATACTCGACGCGGGCAAAGAGGTTGCGTGAGAAGGCCCATTCGACGCCGCCGCCGACCGACCAGCCATAATATTTGCCGCCGCTGGTGTCCGTCACGAAGGTGGTGGTGATGGTGCCTTCGTGGAAACTCAGATCGACCGCGGCGAAACCGCCGGCAACGAAAAAGAGCCAATTGTCGACGGCATAGCCAAGACGGCCGCGCACATGGCTCGTCCAGCGCACGTCGTAGCTGTTGGGCCCGTGTGTGGTGACAGGGATCAACGCAGGCGGCGGCGGAACTAGAACCGCAGGTGGAGGTGGAGGCGGAACTGCTGGAGGCGGCGGGGGCGGAGGTTCAGGTTCGGTACCGACGCCATGCGCGTTCGTCCAGCCGAAATCACCCTCGAGCCCGAACACCAGGCGCTGGATCTGCCAGTTGTTGCCGAGCATCACACCGCCAACGATGCCGTCCGTCCGCGCGTTGCGCTCGGCAATCTCGCCATTGTCCTCGACATGCGTGCGGCCCCACAAATGGCCGAGATGCCCGCCGGCATAGAGGCCGGACCAATTGTAGGGCGCGACAATTGCGGGCAACGGCGGAGCCTTTGTGGCCATCGGCGGCAACGGGAGATCCGTGGCGAAAGCGATGGCCGGGCTGATTGCAGCGAGCATTGCCGCAAGCGCGACGCTGCGCGGTGCGGATGTCAGAAACCTGGACGCCATGTTTTATGCCTCGGATCGATTCACAACGTGTGTGCGCCGAACCCTAGAGGCCGCAGCAAAGAGAAACTCGGACAGCAGCGGCTGCCTTATTGGACAGAAACGAAAATGCGTTTGGTTTTCTGCAGCTGATGCAGAAATGCGACAGCGGATTTTTGACCGAGCACCATCTCGAAATGACTTGCTGTCGTCCCGGACGAGCGGCAGCGAGGTCCGGGACCGATACGCCGCAGCCAATCGAGGCGGCACGGGGTATAGGTCCCCGCTTTCGCGGGGACGACGACCGTGATTATTGACCACAATCGAAAACGTCAGCGATCAGAAATCCCAGGTGAATGCACCTTTGACTGCGTGGGTCTGCGCGTGCGCGGCGAGTTCGCCCTGATAGAACGCGCCGAGCTTGGCCTGCGGGGCAAAGCGCCAGTCGAAGCCGCCTTCCACCAGCGCGGTGTTGCGTGCGATCGGCAGGCCGGCAACCGAGAACGCCGCCCCCGTACCCTGGAACGCCAGGGCAGAAGCCGGAACGACATCTCCGAAGGCGTGCTGCCATTGCAGCGTGGCGCGCGGGACCAGCATTGTACCGTCGGCCAGCGGAACTGCGGTGGCCGCGCGCACACCGAGCGAGGAGTATCCGAAGTTCTCACTCGCGCTGGCACCCGACAGCGCCGCAACGCCGCCGCTCTCGAGAAACGAACCATCGCGCACGTGCACGTAAGCGAGCCCGGCGAGCGGTTCCATCGCGACACTGCCGAACGCCATGCCATAGCCGACTTCGCCGAACACCTGTCCGACATTGCCGTGAAAGCGCGCACTGGCTTTGTCGGAGAAGCCGGGGAAAAAGATGGCGCGGCTGGTATCGATGCTGTCGAGCGAATAAGAGCCGCCGCCGCGCACGTTGAAGACACCGAGCCGGCCCGCCGCATAGCCGCCGAGCTGCACGCTGTCGATGCCGGCGCTGCTGGCGCGGGCATTCACGTTGAGATCGGAGCGCATGTAGCCTGCCACAAAGCCGGCCCGCCAGGTCTCGCCGACGCGCGCATCGACACCGGAGAGGAAGCCGCCGAACCTGCTGCGCAATGATGCGGCATTGCCGTCGCTGTCGGCATGGCCCCAGCCGCCAAGACCCTGCGCCCAGAAGGTCAGATCGCGCGAGGGACCTCGTGCGCCGGGCGCCGCCTTGGTTGCGTAAGCGGCGCTGGCACTGTCCGTTGAACCGGTATCACCCGCCGCGTAGGCCAAGGCAGGACCGCCGAAGCCGAGCGCGCCGAGATCGCCGGGAATGCCGGCATACGAACTCTGCCGCATGCGGCCGAGCATTGCGCTGCGGGCGAACTGCGCTTCCTGGCCTTGCGCGTTGTGCACGCTGCCGAACACTTCGCCGGAGAGCGCATCGAACGCCTGCCGGGCGCCGGCGACGGTCTGGTTGAGCACTGCAATGATAAGCGGATTGGAGACCGGGCCCCTGTCGAGCGCCGTCGCCACCGCCCGCTGATTCCGTGTCTGCGCCACGCTGGCAAAGCCGAAGCCGGTGCTGGCCGTGCCGCCACCGGTCGTGCCGCCACCCGTACTACCGCCGCCCGGGTCACCGGTGCCGCCCGTTGCCGTTGCCAGCGTCAGGGTTACATCGTTCGCGGTATAGCTGAGCGACGGCGTGAGAAAGGCCAGATTGGTGGTGACACTGCTGAATGTGGTGCCGCTCAGACCATTGACGTTGGTCGTGGTCAATATCTTGTACGTGGCCAGGGACGAAGGCGCGAAGCTGCCGCCGGCCAGCACATTCACCGTGCCGCCGGTCAATGTCGCGCTGCCGGTGACGGCGAGCTTGTCGTTCTTTCCCGTGGCATCGGCGTTGACCCGGAAGATCGAGCCGGGCTGGAAACTGACATTGCCGCTGACGTTCAAGGTGGTGAACGGAACTGCCGCGCCGGGCGCCACGATGGCGCCGCTCGCCACGGAAATATCGCCGCTGATGAGGCCTTGACCAGCCAACGTGCCGCCGGAATTCACGGTGACCGGACTGGCGAGCACGTTATCGACGACCAGGGTTCCGCTGTTCACCGTGGTCGCATCGACGGCGGAGTTGCTGTTCCATACCCACGCGCCGCTCGCGTTGACATCGAGCGTGTTGAAGCCCGTGAAATGATTGTCGACGGTGCCGCTGCCCTGCAGAATGAGGTTATTGGTCGCGCCGGCAGCGGTGCTGCCCACCGCATCGCCGATCAGCACAGACCCGGTTTGCAAAATCAGCGTATGGGTGTCAGTTCCGGTAAATCTCACCGAGTTCGTTCCACCGCTGATCGTACCGGCATTTATTACGGTGCCGGCACCGTTGACGACATCGATGCCGTTGATGCCGCCGCTGATCGTTGCTCCCGTGGCATTCGTCACGTCGGCCGTAACTGCCGCCCTGATGCCCGACGCGACACCCGAGATCGTGCCGCCACTCACATTGTTCACAATGGCGTTGCCGCCGAAGATGGCTTGGCTGCCCGTGCCGGTGGCTTCGATCGTGCCGGCGTTCGTGACGTCCACGACGGACGCGGAAATGGTCTGCGCCGCATTCGACCGTATTTTACCGGTGCTGGTATTGTTCACTTTGGCGGTGCCACTGGTGTTGATTGCTTCCGCGATCGCGCCCGTGGATTCGATTATGCCGGCATTGGCGGTGACATCGATGTTTCCGTTGGCGAAGATGCCACCAAACCCACCCGAGATGGTGCCGCCAATGCGATTGTCGACGATAACGGTCCTAGCAAAAATGGCGGTGCCACCCGAGACGCCCTTTGTTTGGATCTTGCCGGCATTGGTGATGTCCGCGGTGCCTGCGGCGAAGATGGCATCGCGGCCGTCGTCCCTGGCCTCGATCAGGCCGGTGTTGGCGGTGACTTTGACGTCTCCGCTCGAAGCGATGGCGAAAGATCCAGCCGAGATGACCCCCGTCGTGATGCCATCGCCGGTATTGTTGATGGTGGCGGTGCCATGGGTGACGATGGCGGAGCCATTCAGGCCTGCAGACCGAATCGTGCCGGTGTTGGTGACGTCCGCGGTCCCGTTGACGGCGTGGATGCCGGTGCCGCCGAAGTTCTCAATGAGGCCGAAATTATTCACGGTAACATCGCCCAGCGATCTGATTGTCTCGCCGCCGTTGGCGCTTGCTTGAATCAGCCCGGTGTTGGTTACGTTGACCGCATTGGTGGCAAAGATGGCGTTGTTGTTGGCCGTGATGATGCCCGTGCTGATGCCGTCGCCGCTATTGTTCACCGTCGCGGTGCCGTTGATGGCCTGTATGGCGCTGCCGTTACTGCCCATTGCCTGGACAATGCCGGTGTTGTCGACGTTCACGTTTGTGCCGGAGATGGCGATGCCGCTATTGCCCATTGCCTGGACGATGCCGGCATTGGCGACGTTCGCGCTGATTGTGCCCATGATGGCGATGCCGCCCGCACCCGACGCCTCAATCGTGCCGGCGTTGGCTACGGTGGCGCTGGTTGCCGCGTTCACGGCAAAACCACCCGCGCCATTTGCCTGAATCAAACCGCCGGACAGATTGTTGACGTCGAGCGCGCCAGAATCAGACTTGATCGCGAAAGTATTGTCGACGTTCGAAACAATCGTGCCGGAGTTTTTGACTGTGGCGGTGTTGAAAACCCCTTCGATGGCGCCGACGGCGCCCACGCCAGTCACGCGAATGGTACCGGAGTTGTCTATGGTAATGCTATTCGCGCCAATGATGGCGGTGGCTGACGTGTCCGTCCCGGTTGCTTCGATCACACCGGCATTGACGACGTTGGTGTTGCTGCCCGACAGGGCACGATGCAAGGACGTTATGAGACCGGTGCTCGAGTTGTTCACGGTAAGATCGGTAGCGGCAAAAACCGCTGTTCCTGCCGCACCTGTGGTGTTTATCAGGCCGGAATTGGTGACGTTAACGGCACCGTTTTGGGACTGTAATACGTTGCCTCCGCTGACGATCGTGCCCGCCTGCAAATTGTTCACGGTGAGCTGGCCATCAGTCGCGATCGCGATGCTGCTCGCCTGAATGGCGCCGGAATTGGTGACGTCGGCAGTGCCGCCGGCAACGTCGGCTTTGATCGCGACGCCGCCGGTTATTCCCGCACCGATGCCTGCCTCTATCGTGCCCGCGTTGCCGGTGACGATGACGGTCGGGCCCTGGATGGCGGTGCCGTTCTGGCCATTCGCCGCGATAATGCCGCCACTTAAATTGTTTACCGTGGCAGTGCCGTCAGTGGCGATGGCAGTGCCGGCTGGACCCGTGGCTTCGATCTTGCCGGAGTTGGTGACGTTAAGTGCGTCGATGCTCGTTGCCTGGGCAACGATGCCAAATGAAGTACCCAAAATAAAGGCTGCGGCGTCGTTGACCACATTGACGGAATTTTTGCCGAAGATGCCCCTATCGCCCCCGATGGTACCGGAATTATGGACGGTGAGCCCATTGATGAGGTCGAGTGCAGCTAGTCCAGCCACGCCGCCCGTGACAGTGCCCAAGTTATTTACGGTCCCATTGAACAATAATATTCCGGAACCGCTAGCCGTCGTCGTGGATACCGACGCGCCCGTCTCAACAATGATGGTGTCGCCGGTTTCGACACCCGTCCCCCAGCCGTTGGGGGGATTCGCATTCGTCGTTGTGCCACTGCAGGTGACGGTGGTGTTGTTGACCGGTGCCGTCTGGTCGCAAGCTCCGTGAGCGCGATCAATCACTCCGAGCGGCGCGGCCAGAAGCGTCACCGTCCCCGCAACCCGGCCCAGAAAATTCCTCGAACCGACGCGCTTCATCCCCCAACTCCCAAATTCAATTCCTTGCGGCTCATGCGGCCGTTCTTTCTCCAGCGCGTTGCGCACTGTCCTGCGCCGGTCGCGTGGCAAGACGCCGCGCGACTGACCGGCGCTGGTTTTGCGCGGTTAAAATGATTAAGCGGCGCTGCGCCCGAAAACTTGGGCATGCACGACGACCACTTGGGCAAAAACGAAAAATTGAAATTCGGCGCGCAGGCGATGCAAAATTGCGACAGTGAGGCCCGCGTCAGTCAGACAACGATGCTCGTCTATCGTCCATTCGAACTACACGCACGCGACGGCTTGCGTCGGCAATTCAGCGCAGCGTCATGGCCGGTGCCATCCACGTCTTTGGTGTTGCAAGGCTGGTAAGACGTGGATGCCCGGCATAAAGCCGGGCATGACGGGTGACAGGTTCGTTGCGGGCATGACGGTGGAGAGGCAGGGCGCAAACTCAGCGCCTCATCCATTCGAAGTACACGCACGGCATCCTGCGTCGGCAACTCAGCACAGCGTCATGGCCGGACTTGTCGCACAAGTCGGGTTTACCCGACTTGTGCCTCATCATTTCGCAAGTCGGGCACGCCCGACTTGCGGTGCCATCCACGTCTTGGTGATGCGAGGTCGTTAAGACGTGGATGCCCGCGACAAGCGCGGGCATGACGTAGAGAGACGGCGCGCAAACCCGTCAGAAGTCCCAGGTGAAACCACCTTTGACCGCGTGGGTCTGTGCGTGCGCGGCGAGCTCGCCCTGATAGAACACACCGAGCTTGGCCTGCGGACTGAAGCGCCAGTCGAACCCGCCTTCCACCAGCGCGGTATCGCGCGCGATCGGAATGCCCGCGATCGAGAACCCCGTTCCGGTGCCCTGGAACGCCAATGCCGTGGCCGGCGTCACATCGCCGAAGGCGTGCTGCCATTGCAGCATCCCGCGCGGCACCAGCACTGTGCCGTTGGCCAGCGGCATTGCAGTCGCAACCCGCACGCCGACGAAGGAATAGCCGGTGTTCTCATTGGCGCTTGCACCCGACAGCGCCGCGACGCCGCCGCTCTCGAGGAACGAACCATCGCGCACGTGCACGTAAGCCAGCCCGGCGAGCGGTTCCACCGCGACCTGACCGAAGGCCATGCCGTAGCCGACTTCGCCAAACACCTGGCCGACATTGCCATGGAAGCGTGCGCTGGCCTTGTCGGCGAAGCCGGGGAAAAAGATGGCGCGGCTGGTATCGATGCTGTCGAGCGAATACGAGGCGCCGCCGCGCACGTTGAAGGCGCCGAGCCGGCCCGCCGCGTAGCCGCCGAGCTGCACGCTGTCGATGCCGGCGCTGCTCGCGCGCGCATCGACATTGAGATCGGAGCGCATGTAGCCCGCCACAAAGCCGGCCCGCCAAGTCTCGCCGAAGCGCGCATCGACGCCGGAGAGGAAGCCGCCGAACCGGCTCTTCAACGATGCCGCATTGCCATCACTATCGGCTTTGCCCCAGCCGCCGAGACCCTGCGCCCAGAAGGTCAGATCGCGTGAGGGACCTTGTGCGCCAGGCGCGGCCTTCACCGGGAAGCCACTGGCATCGGCCGAGGCGTAGGCGAGTTGCGGCCCGGCAAAGCCAAGCGCACCCAGTTCGCCGGGAGCGCCCGCATAGGACGCCTGCCGCATGCGGCCGAGCATCGCGCTGCGCGCGAACTGCGCTTCCTGGCCTTGCGTGTTGTGCACACTGCCGAACACTTCGCCGGAGAGCGCGTCGAACGCCTGCCGCGCGCCGCCGGCGGTCTGGTTGAGCAGAGCAATCACCAGCGGATTGGTGACCGCGCCGCCATCGAGCGCCGTCGCCACCGCCCGCTGATTCCGTGTCTGCGCCACGCTGGCAAAGCCGAAGCCGGTGCTGGCCGTGCCGGCGCCTGTCGTGCCGCCGCCTGTCGTATCACCGCCTGTCGTGCCACCGTCGCTACAGGCCGTTGGATTATTGCAGGCGAGCGTCAGGAAGACATTGTTGGGGTCGTAGCTGAGTGACGGCGTGAGGAAGGCGGGATCAATCCTAACACTTCCGAACGTGGTGCCGCCCAAGCCACCCGCTGCGGTCAAAATCGTGTACTGGGTCGAGGGCGCGAAAGCGCCGGCTGCCGACACCCGGACCGCGCCACCGGTCAAGGTGGCTGTTCCGCCGACAACAAGCTTGCTGGCCTGCGTGGGAATTGCAGTGACAACGAAGTTCGAGGCCGGCGTGAATGCGACATTGCCGGTCGCGTTTAAAATGCCGGTGGCAAACCCTGGCACTAACGTGCCACCGCTCATGACATTGATATTGCCCCCGATGGTACCGATGCCGGACAGCGTGGCTTTAGAGTTCACCGTTACGTCACCAGTGAGCACCGCATCTTGGTGGCCGGAGCTGCCAACCACCAGCAAGGCGTCGATTTGGACCGTGACGGCTCCGACGGTGGAGTGACCGTTCAGAGTCCACCTGGCGTTAGCTTGCACGTCCAACGAGTTGAAGCCCACAAAATTATTGTTGGCGGTGCCGCTGCCCTGCAAGATGAGTTTATTGGCGCTTGTAGCGTTGCCCACCGCATCGCCGATCAACACCGAACCGGTCTGCAAGATCAGCGTATTGGTGCTGCCCACGGAGTTAAAATCCACCGAGTTCGTTGCGCCGCTAATCGTGCCCGCGTTCGTCACCGTGCCGGAGCCCAGAATCTCGAGACCAACGCCACCACTGCTAATCGTCCCGCCGGCGGCATTCGTCACGACGACCGTGGACGCCGTATTGGTAAAAATACCGAAACCGCCGCCCGAGATGATGCCGCCGTTCAAATTATTCACGGTGAGGGTGGTCGATGCCTGGATGCCAGCGCCGTTCACGCCCGCCGCCTCGATCCTGCCGGTATTACCGGTGACGGTTACGTTTTTGCCGGAGATGGCGCTGCCCCCGGCATTGTTGCTCGCCCGAATGGACCCGCTGTTGCTGTCGACGATGACGTCGTTGCCCTTGATGGCAATGCCGTTCACACCCGTGGCTTCGATCACGCTGGTGTTGCCGGTGACATGGACAGTCGTGGCGCTGATGCCGAAGGCGTCGCCCGCGATGAGTCCAGTGGTCGTACCGTTGCCAATATTGTCGACGATGGCGGTGCTGCCGGCAAGGATGCCGGCGCCGGCGCCACCTGGGGTGATCGCCTGAATAAGGCCGTTTGTATTGTGGATGTCGGCGCCGAAGAGCGCCCTGATGGCAGCGACCTGGGTGAGGAAGCTGGTCGTGCCCTTGGCTTCGATCTTGCCGGCATTGCTGTTGACGTTGACGGTACTGCCGATGATGCCGCTTCCATCCCCCGTGATGGTGCCATCGTTGACCGCCGTCACCGTCCCGTTGCTGCTGATTCCGTTCGCGGTACCGCTGATCGTCCCGCCTGTCTGGTTGGTCACCGAGATGGCAACGCCGGTGCTACTGGAGACGCCGGTGCCTGTCGTGCCCGTCGTTGTGATGTTGCCGGCATTGACGACCGTGCCTGCAGACAATCCCGAGTAGAGAATGCCGAAAAATTTTCCGTCAATGGTCCCACCCGCCTGGTTGGTGACGGTGCCACCTTGGGTCAGGAAGACGCCGGTGGAGTTTGGTGCTGTAATGGTGCCGGCGTTCGTGACCGTACCCAGAGCCCCATCGATTTCTACTCCACCGCTGATCGTCGCATTCACCTGGTTGGTGACGGTCCCGCCGTTGTCGAGACGGACGCCCGCGCTATTACCAAGGTTACCCGTTTGGGAGATCGTGCCGCTATTGATGAGACTGCTTCCAGGCCCGGCGAGAAAAACTCCGCGGAGGCTGCCCTGGATTGTGCCCTGGTTCGTGACGGCCCATATCGTGCTGATGCCGCCAAAGACCGCATCAACTCCAGCGGTCGCTGTCGTATCGATGTTCGTCCCGGCACCGAAAATGATCGGGGTCTGGAGAGGGTTAAGTAAAAAGCTCGTGGTCTGATCGGGATTGACCGTGGTCTGCGCCTGCGCATCGCGCGGCACACAAACACCGAGCGTCACAATCATCGAGGCCACTGGAAGCGCCAGGCTCGACGCGCCACTCAGCAGACGCGCACGGACAGCGCTGCGTACGGCGCGGCACACACTATTTCTCGATTCAACGGACTTCATCCCCAGCTCCCAAATCGAGCCTTCGCGGCTCACACAATTGTTGTTCCCAGCGCGACGCGTTCGGCCCATGCCGGTGGTGGGTGATCCGCCCGGCATGGCGCCTTCGCTGGTTTGGCGCGGTTCAATGCTTAAGGAGCGCTGCGCATGAAAACTTGGGCGCGCACGATCGCCATTTGGACACAAACGAAAAAATGAACTTCGGCGCGCAGGCGATGCAAAATTGCGACAGTGCCGATACAAATTTGCGAGAGATCAAACGCACGTCATCCGTTTGGATAAGGCGATCAGACTCTCATCCGCTTATTCCCGCGCAAGCGGGAATCCACGGGCCGCGGGGGTGGACATTCTTCTCTGGATCCCCGCTTTCGTGGGGATGAACGGGTTTTGTTTTTGCGCGGTCCCATCTCCGCTCATTCCCGCGCAAGCGGGAATCCAGAGCAATGCGTAGTGGCCTTCGTCGGGCCTTGGGTCCTTTGGGTCCTTGGGTCCCCGCTTTCGCGGGGACGAGCGGCAGAAATGCAATCAAGGCTGTCTGCCGGCAAATAAAGTCGTGGATGCCCGGCATAAAGGCGGGCATGGAAGCCCAAAGCAGGCCGCCCTCGGTAGAAGCCCGGCAGCCATCTGCTAACCTCCGCGCCCATGGCGCTGACGCAACCCATCGGCCCGACCGAGAACGACACCAATGGCACGACGCCGGCCGACGAGGGCCGCGTCACGCCGGCGATGGCGCAGTTCGTCGAGATCAAGGCCGCCAATCCCGACTGCCTGCTGTTCTACCGGATGGGCGATTTCTACGAGATGTTCTTCGAGGACGCCGAGGTCGCCTCGCGCGCGCTCGGCATCGTGCTCACCAAACGCGGAAAATATCTCGGCAAGGACGTTCCGCTGTGCGGCGTTCCCGTTGTCCGCGCCGACGAATATCTGCACCGACTGATCGCGCTCGGCCACCGCGTCGCGGTGTGCGAGCAGCTTGAGGACCCGGCCGAGGCGCGCAAGCGCGGCGCCAAGAGCGTGGTGCGGCGCGACGTCATCCGGCTGGTGACCCCGGGCACGCTCACCGAAGACACGCTGCTCGATGCCGGCCGCAACAACTATCTGCTCGCGGTGGCACGTGCGCGATCCTCCTCCGACGACAATACCCAGTTCGCGCTGGCCTGGATCGATATCTCGACCGGCGAATTCCGCGTGACCGAATGCGAGCGCGCATCGCTGTCCGCCGAAATCGCGCGGCTCGAGCCAAGCGAGATCATCGTCTCCGACGCGCTGTTCAGCGAAGCCGACCTCGCCGGCTACTGGCGCTCGCTTCCCGTGGTCATGCCGCTCGGGCGCGATGTGTTCGACAGCGCCACCGCCGAGCGCCGGCTCTCGTCATTCTTCGCGGTCGCGACCAGCGAGGCCTTCGGAGCGCTGTCGCGCCTGGAACTCACCGCCGCCGCGGCCTGCGTCACTTATGTCGAGCGCACGCAGCTCGGCAAGCACCCGCCGCTGTCGCCGCCCTTGCGCGAAGCGGCCTCCGCCAGCATGGCGATCGACCAGGCGACGCGCGCCAATCTCGAACTGATGCGCACGCTTGGCGGCGACCGGCGCGGCTCATTGCTCGATTCGATCGACCGCACGGTGACCGCCGCCGGCTCGCGCATGATGGCGCAGCGCCTGTCGGCGCCGCTGACCGATCCCGCGCAGATTGCCAAAAGGCTCGATGCGGTCGCGGCCTTTGCCGCCGACACGGCGGCGCGCGCGGAAGCCCGTTCGCGCCTGCAGGCAGCGCCCGATCTCGCCCGCGCGCTGTCGCGGCTGGCGGTTGGCCGTGGCGGCCCGCGCGATCTTGCCGCCATCCGCGATGGCGTCCTGGCGGCGGCCGACCTCGCCCGCTCGCTCGGTTCATTCAAGGAGGCGCCGGCGGAAATCGCCGAAGCCGTGCAGATGTGCCGCCGCCCCGACGGCATGCTGGCCGCCGAACTTGCCGCCGCGCTGGCGGCGGAGCTGCCCGCGTTCAAGCGCGACGGCGGCTTCGTGCGCGAGGGATATGAATCATCACTCGACGAGGCGCGCGCGCTACGCGACGAATCCCGCCGCGTCATCGCCGCATTGCAGGCGCGCTACATCGAAGAAACGGGCGTCCGCATCCTCAAGATCAAGCACAACAATGTGCTCGGCTATTTCGTCGAGGTCACCGCGCAGCACGGCGAGCGGCTGATGTCGGCGCCGTTCAACGGCGTCTTTATTCACCGCCAGACGCTCGCCGGCCAGGTGCGTTTCACCACCACCGAGCTGGGCGAGCTGGAAGCGAAGATCGCCAGCGCCGCCGAGCGCGCGCTCGGGCTGGAGCTGGAGATTTTCGAGCGGCTCGCGTCGCGCGTGATCGCAGAGAGCGCCAACATCAAGGATTGCGCCGAGGCACTGTCCCGTCTCGATGTGGCGAGCGCGCTGGCGCAACTTGCGACCGAGCGTGGCTACGCGCGACCGCATGTCGACGACAGTCATGTCTTCATCGTCGAAGGCGGACGTCATCCGGTGGTCGAACAGGCGTTGTCGCGCGATGGCGCCCCGTTCGTGGCCAACGACTGCGATCTCTCGCCACCGCAGAATACGGGCGCCGGCCGCATCTGGCTGATCACCGGGCCCAACATGGCCGGCAAGTCCACATTTCTCCGGCAGAACGCCCTGATCGCGATCCTCGCGCAGATGGGCAGTTTCGTTCCGGCCAAGCACGCGCATATCGGTGTCGTCGACCGGCTTTTCTCGCGCGTGGGCGCCGCCGACGACCTCGCGCGCGGTCGCTCGACTTTCATGGTCGAGATGGTGGAGACCG
>DATAPP010000118.1:0-2312 GCA_036265125.1 Pseudolabrys sp.
GTTTGCCGTCCTGAAATCGTCGGAGTGTCTCGATGGCGATAGCCTTGCTACGCGCAGCGCTACCATCGCGTACTCGCGCCGCCGTCTGTTGGGGAATGTTCCGAAACAAGCGAAAGAGATTCATCGCTAAATTTGGCCGAAATTGTCGAGAGGCGAAAGCTGCCTCTATCGAGAACGGAATATAGCTGACACTTGAGGCGGGTGCCCGCAAATCTTTTTCTGTGAACAGGGGCCGTTGACGGCGGGCGGATCGACTGGACTGCTCTCATGCGTCGAGCGGTCGAGCGATCCGCTCCGCCTGAGCGGGGGCGCGACGGTCCGCAGTGGGTCAGCCGCGCCGATTTTTGCGTAGGCTGAGGAATTCCGGATTAGCCCTATCACCGGACATACCCAAGCCGCTCCAATCTGTCGCGAAGGGCCCAGGCTGTGTGAAAAGTCCAACCGATGCTATGATTCTGCGCGTGAATCGGTGATCGGGAGCGCTGGATGTCAGGCTTCGTGGAGGGGATTGATCGGAGCCAAAGCAGTTTGTTCCCAGCGGCACTTGAGGACTATGTAGCCGAGGATAATCTGGTTCGCGCGGTTGACGCTTTCGTTGAGGGTCTTGATCTTGGCAAGCTCGGCTTTGGTCGGTTTGTCCCGCTGGAAAGAGGGCGGCCCTGTTATCATCCAGCGACGCTGCTCAAGATATACATTTATGGCTATCTCAATCGCGTCCCATCGAGCCGTCGCTTAGAGCGCGAGTGCCAGCGCAACATCGAGCTAATCTGGTTGACGGGGCATCTGGCACCGGACTTCAAGACCATCGCGGATTTCCGTAAGGACAATGGCAAGGCCATTCGTGAGGTTTGCCGTGCCTTCGTGGCACTGTGCCGCGAGCTTGATTTGCTGAGCGAGGCGAGCGTCGCCATTGACGGATCCAAATTCAAGGCCGTCAATGCGCGCGATAAGAACTTCACCGAAGCCAAGATGAAACGGCGTTTGGAGCGGATTGAGGAGAGCATCGCGCGCTACATAGCGCAGCTGGAGACCGCCGATCGCCGCGGTGATGCGATGCCGGAGGCAAAGGTTGCGCGGTTCAAGGACAAAATCGCGAAACTGAACGAGGAGATCGCGCGGCTCAGTGTAATCAATGCCGAGATGGTGAAGAGTAAAGGCAAGCAAATCTCGCTGACCGATCCTGATGCGCGTTCGATGGCAACGAGCGGCAAGGACACCGGGATCGTCGGCTACAACGTGCAAGCCGCAGTCGATACCAAGAACCATCTGATTGTGGCCCACGAGGTGACGAACGTTGGCACGGATCGCCATCAACTGTCGAATATGGCGGAGCAGGCGCGAACCGAGATGGGCGTTGAGACGCTCGATGCTGTGGCGGATCGCGGCTACTACGCGAGCGAAGAGATTCGTGCCTGCGAAGAGGCAGGCATCGCCGTCACGCTACCAAAGCCTATGACCTCGAACGCGAAGGCGGCAGGGCGTTTCGGCAAGCAGGACTTCCGGTACGTGGCGGCGGAAGACGTGTACATTTGTCCTGCCGGACAAAAGCTTACCTACTTCTTTACGACCGCGGACAAAGGTTTGCTGTTACGTCGCTACCGGACCAACGCCTGTCAGGGTTGCGCTATCAAGCATAGCTGCACCACTGGCAAGGAGCGACGGATCTCCCGATGGGAACACGAGGCCGTGCTTGAGACGGTGCAGGCGCGCCTCGATCACCATCCAGAGAAAATGACAGTGCGTCGTTCGACAGCGGAACATCCGTTCGGCACAATCAAGGGCTGGATGGGAGCAACGCACTTTCTCACGAAACGACTGCCGAAGGTGGCAACTGAGATGGCGCTCAATGTGCTCGCCTACAACATAAAGCGCGTGATGGCGATCATCGGCGTGGCTGGGCTGCTGGAGGCCTTGGCTACTTGAGCCAGGGACTTGCGCATTCAAATGGACGCCAACAGACGGCCTAGGGAGCGCCACGCGCGCCCGGAGATGGCTTCCAGGAAGAATGTGTTCAGCCGGGCAAGTTGCCGGCGGTGCGGTCTGAGCGCGGTGCTGATACCAGTTTTTTTACACAGCCTGGGCCAGAAGCGGCAGCCGCCAGGAGGCCTATTTCTTCTTCTTCCCCCCGACGAACGGTTTCTCGGCGGCCTGAGCCATCCACGAAAGCACCTGGTCTTCGTCGAGCTCGTCCATGGAGGTCAGCTCGACGCCGCGGGTGGCCTTGCCCATTCCGATCGGTGTCGCTGGGGGTTCTGGTTGCAGTTCGTTACCTCGGATGAACATCAGCTTCTGGTGACCGACGAAGGCGCCGG
>DATAPP010000119.1:0-44533 GCA_036265125.1 Pseudolabrys sp.
CGCCATCGGCGCCTGCAAAATAAAAACCCCGCCGACGAGCGGCGGGGCTTTGCAAGCTTTCGAAAACGTGAGGCTAGATCGCCATCTTCAAGTCTTTGGCGGCGCGGAACGCCACTTTCTTGCTGGCCTTAATCTTGATCGCTTCCCCGGTCATCGGGTTGCGGCCCATGCGGGCGGCGCGCTTGCGCACGATCAGGATACCGAGGCCCGCGATCTTCACCCGCTCGCCTTTTTTCAGGTGCTTGGTGATCATGCCGATCAGGTCTTCCATCATTTCGAGACCCTGCTTCTTGGTGAGCTGATGTTGCTCAGCGAGGGCGGCGGCCAGATGCTTGGTGGTGACCGGCTTGCCAGCCTTCGGCTTGGATGGAGCGGCTGCTGTCATAGAGAAACTCCTTGGGAGCGCGCATAATGCGCGAACCCCCACAGCACTAGGGGATTCGCTCAAAGGCGCATAGCTGCGAGCGGCCCGAACCGCGGGCTTAACCACAGAAAGCTGGCCGCTGCGCGGTCAAAAGTGCCGCAAATTCCGGCCGTTGCCGCTTGGTGGGGTTTCGTCTATTGAGGGTTTACGCGCGCCCGTAGCTCAGCTGGATAGAGCGTTGCCCTCCGAAGGCAAAGGTCGGACGTTCGAATCGTCTCGGGCGCGCCACTTCGCGAATTTGCGGTGCTGTCGATCGTATCGAAGCCCGGGGATGCGAGCTTTGCCCGCACTAGTCGGCCATCGCTGTATCGCGGGGCGTCGATATTCGCCGCGGCTCCGGCACATAATCATTGCCGAGCTTCATCATTGGCCGCGGCTTGAACACGATGGAGGTCAGGCGGTCGCACAACGCCTTGGGCGACGTCGGCTTGAGCAGGAATTCATTAGCCCCTGCGCGCAACGCTTCGTGCACGTAGGAACGTTGCGCACGCGTCGTGAGCATGATGACCGGAATATTCGGGCGCGGAAACACGCCGGGCGAGCGGACGATGCGCAACACTTCGATGCCGTTGAGCACCGGCATGTCCCAGTCGAGCAGCATGACGTCGGGATCTGAGCTGCGGATGGCTTCTAGCGCAGCGAGGCCATCATTGGCCTCCAGCACCGCCTTCGCGCCGAGATTGGTCAGCATCATGCGCGTGAGCCGGCGCATGTAAGCATTGTCATCGACGATCAGGATATTGAGACCCTGGATCATCTTTTCGATGCGCTTGTTGGCCATAAAACCCGCGGGACATTGCGTGAAATCGCACACAATCTAGCCCGCAGGGTCTGTAGTTTTGTTGAGGGCGATCGTTCAATTTTTCGCAATCAGCGCTAGCGGGGCCGAAACAGGGTTCCTAGCTGGACTTGGCAGTCGCGTTAACGGACCATTATCTATGCGACCGGAGCGAGGTACCATGAAAATTCCCGGCCCTGACCACCCCATTACAATTGCTAAAAATGACAAACGCGTGCGCGTGACCTTTGCCGGCCAGGCCATCGCCGATACGCGGCGCGCGTTGACGCTCAGGGAAGCAAGCTACAAACCGGTATTTTACATTCCGCGCAGCGATGCCGACATGGGCTTGCTCAAGCGCACCGACCATCAAACGCATTGCCCTTATAAGGGCGACGCCAGCTATTTTAGCGTCGTCGCCGATGGCCGCAGCGCCGAGAACGCGGTGTGGAGTTACGAACAGCCGTTTCCGGCCGTTGGCGAGATCAAGGAATATCTGGCTTTTTATCCGGACCGGGTGGACGCGATCGAGGAAACCTGAAGCGTGACGATCAATGCAATCGCGGGCCTTTGAGGAATTTCGCGCGGTCGGACGAATTCACGCGAACGTCGAAGGTAACACCGTCGCGATAAAGGGTCAGCGGGACTTCCACGCCGGCCTGCCCCAGCATCCAGACCTTTCGATACATGGCGGCGAGCGTGGAAATCCGATCACCATTGACCGCCACGACGACGTCACCCGTTTTGATCTCCGCGCGCGCGGCTGGTCCCTTGGGAGCGATGCCGACGACCACAACCTTGTCTTCGATCTCGGTTGAATAAACCCCGAGCCACGGCCGCACCGGTCGATTGACGCGGCCGAATTTGCGCAGATCGTCGAGGATTGGATTCAACAGATCGATCGGCACGACCATATTGAGATGCTCGTTCTTGCCGCCGCGTGCCCGCTCAAGCTGCAGCGAGCCGATGCCGATCAGCTTTCCTGCGCCCGAGATCAGCGCGGTGCCGCCCCAGTTGGGATGCGCGGGATAAGTGAAGATCGCCTCGTCGAGCACATATTCCCAATAGCCGGCAAATTCCTGCCTGGCCGCGATGCGGCCGGCGAGCGAGCGTGTGCGGCCACCGGCGCCACCGACAACCACACGTTCGCCGACGTCTGCCGATTTCGAAAACCCGATCTCGAGCGCCGGGAGATCGATTTTGCCGAGTGCCTGTACAAGACCGAAACCGGTCTCCTGATCCAGACCGAGCGCATGACCCTGCATTACGTGACCGTCGCCGAGATGCAGCCACACCGTTTCAGCCTCGGTGATCAGATAGCCAACGGTGAGCACGAGGCCGTCTTCGATCAGAACGCCGTTGCCAGCGCGCTCCACACCGAGCGTGTCGGCTGTAAAGGCGTCCGGCGGGACGATCGAATGCAGGCCGACGACCGAGGACAGCGTACGCTCAAGATCGTAGGAATAATCCTCTGCCCGCGGCTGCACGGCCTGCGGCACTTTCCATTCGACCAACGACGCCATTGACGCCCTCCTCACGGGCACTCACCTATCATACGCCGGAACATGCGGGCGAAAAGACGGCGCTCACATGTTAGTGTGAGTTACCTGCCAGTTACCGCAAACATCCGCGCCATGATCCCGCTATCCATCCTCGATCTCTCCCCGGTTTCCGCCGGCTCCACGGCCGCGCAGGCCTTGCGAAACTCGCTTGATTTGGCGCGGCACGCCGATGACCTCGGTTTTAAGCGCTATTGGGTGGCCGAACATCATAATTTGCCTGCGATCGCGAGCTCGGCGCCCGACATCATGATCGGCCAGATCGCGGCGGTGACCCGGTCCATGCGCATCGGCTCAGGGGGCGTCATGCTGCCGAACCACGCCCCGTTGATGGTGGCCGAACGGTTCAAGGTGCTGGAGGCGCTCTACCCCGGCCGTATTGATCTTGGCCTTGGCCGCGCGCCCGGCACCGACCCCGCGACGTCCTATGCGCTTCGGCGCCGGCAGGGCATCAGCGAGGAGGACGATTTTCTCGATCGCTTCAACGAATTGATGTTGCTGGAAACGCGCGGCTTTCCGGCCGGCCATCCGTTTCACAATGTGCGTGCGATGCCATCCGACGTGCCGCTGCCGCCGATTTATCTGCTTGGCTCGTCGGACTACAGCGCGCAGCTCGCCGGGCAAATTGGCGCGGCGTTTTCCTTCGCGCATCACTTCGCCAATTTCGATGCGGCGGAGGCGATGCGGCTCTACCGCGACAATTTCAAGCCATCGCCATCGCACGACAGGCCCTATGCAATTCTGGCAACGCATGTTGTCTGCGCCGACACAGACCAGGAGGCCGAAAAACTGGCGGCGACAGTCGATCTCAACATCGTGCGTCGCGCCAAGGGTGAATTTCAGCCGCTGGCCTCGCCGGAAGACGCGGCAAACTACGACTACACGCCCGTCGACCGGGCACGCATGGCACAAAACCGCACCCGGCTTGCGGTCGGTTCGCCTGATACGGTGAAGGCGAGGCTCTTGCCGTTGCTCGAAGCGACCAGCGCCGACGAGCTGATGGTGACAACCATGTTGTTCGACCACACCGCGCGGAAGCGCTCATACGAGTTGCTGGCAAAGGCGTTTGCGTGATCGCCGTTCCGCGGCGCGGGCCCGGAATGACGACGCACCGGATGCATGCTAAAAGCCCGCCCGGGTTTTCGTCTTAAAAAATTAGGGAGGTATCTTTGGGTAAACAGTTCACTTTGACCGCAGCCGACAAACACTCGCTCGGCGCTTACCGCGCCGATCCGTCCGGCACGCCCAAGGGCGGCATGGTGGTGGTGCAGGAGATCTTCGGGGTCAATCATCACATTCGTGCGGTCTGCGACCGGCTCGCTGCGCTCGGCTACGTTGCGGTCGCGCCCGCAGTGTTCGATCGTTTCGTGCGTAATTTCGAAAGCGGTTACACGCCTGACGAAATCGCACATGCCCGCAGCTATCTCGGCAATCTCAATTGGGATCACATGGTAGCCGATATCGCCGCGGCGCAGGGCGATATCAAGGGTGTCGGCCCGCTCGGCGTCGTCGGCTTTTGCATGGGGGGCACGGCGTCGTTTCTGGCGGCCTGCCGTATCCCCGGATTCTCGGCAGCGGTTGCATTCTATGGCGGCATGATCGGGAAGTTTGCCGACGAAAAACCGAAATGTCCGATGCAAATGCATTTCGGCGAGAAGGACGACGGCATTCCGATGGACGTGGTGGAGAGCATCAAGAAGAAACAGCCACAGGCCGAGATCTACACCTACCCGGATGCGCCGCACGGCTTCTATTGCGACGAGCGCGCGAGCTACCGCAAGGAGGCCGGCGATCTTGCGTGGAAGCGCACGCAGGAATTTCTGACGAAGCACATGAAGAAGTAGAAGCGCTCACCACAGTCATGCCCGGCTTTATGCCGGGCATCCACGCCTTCGCCACGTTGCAACACCAAAGACGTGGATGGCCGGAACATAGGCGGGCGAAAGCACGCTGCTTTGGACGGCTATGTCCGGCCATGACGAGTGACCAGAGCGCGAGGTAGGCGACGACCTCACGCTGTTGCGCCCTGTGCGAGCTTTGCACCAGTGCCGATCGGACAAGACACGCCGGTGCCGCCGAGGCCGCAATAGCCGGACGGATTTTTCGCCAGATATTGCTGGTGATAGTCCTCGGCGAAATAGAACTCCGGAGCGTCGATGACCTCGGTGGTGATCGCGCCGTAGCGTTTCTTGTTCAGCTCCTGCTCGTACATCGCCTTCGAGGCCTCGGCCGCTTGCCGTTGCGCAGCGTTGAACGTGTAGATACCGGAGCGGTACTGGGTACCGACGTCGTTGCCCTGGCGCATCCCTTGCGTCGGATCGTGGCTTTCCCAGAAGGTCTTGAGCAGCGCGTCGTAGGAAATCTTTTTCGGGTCATAGACCACGAGCACCACCTCGTTGTGACCGGTGCGGCCCGAGCAGACTTCTTCGTAGGTCGGATTGGGCGTCGTCCCGCCGGCATAGCCGACGGCAGTGACATGGATGCCATCGCCCAATTCCCAGAATTTGCGCTCGGCACCCCAGAAACAGCCGAGGCCGAACATCGCCTTTTCGAAGCCTTCCGGGTAAGGCCCCTTCAGAGCACGGTGATTGAGGAAATGCGCGGACGCCGTGCGGATCGGAGTGGTGCGGCCCGGCAGCGCCTCGCCGGGCTTGGGCATGGCAACTTTCTTGAAGCCAAACATGCTTGGTTCTCCTGCAATTGTTGCCTGCAATATATGTCGGGTGAAGCCCGCCCGAAATGCCCAAAGGACGATCCAGGGCGATCCAAGGCGAGCCAGGACGATCACATCTTTGCCAGCGCCTCAGCGCATCGCTTTCGCGCGAGCCACTCAGTTGTCAGTCAGGGCCGCGCATAGCCTATCAACGGCTTCCTCTTGCGACCGAGCACGAGGAAAAGGATGCCGAAAAAGCCGAGCAAGCCCCAGCTCGGTGCCGCCAGGACCGTAACCAGGGTCGGGTCCCAGAGATAACCGCCGGCATAGGGCCGAATTGCCGGCTCAAGCTTTGCGAGGCTGCCGGCGTTGACCAGCTCCCACAGCGTCCGCACGCTGGTCAGAAAGAGCCTGTTGCCGGCGATCGACTTCGTGCCGTCATAGATCAGCAGGATAAAACCCGCTGCCAGGCAGATCAGACCGACGAAGCGGAGGAAGAATCGGATCATGGTCGCCAATCATAAGAAGAATCGCTTGGGTGGGCATCGATTAACCCGTGCTCTTCCTTCATTCAACTGTACCATTCGGAATAACTCCCTTCCCTTGAGTCATTACGGTTGCATCCGCTAACGTCGCCAACGCCGGGGCGTACCGGTTGCGTTCATGGAGTAACAATGCCCGCCAAGCCCCCAGCCGGCCGCAGCCGGCCGACCTTTACCGACCAGGAAGCCCTGCAATTTCACAGCGTTGGCCGCCCAGGGAAACTGGAGGTGATCGCCACCAAGCCAATGGCGACCCAGCGCGACCTTTCGCTTGCCTATTCCCCGGGCGTCGCCGTGCCGGTCCTCGCGATCGCGGAGGATGAAAGCCGCGCCTACGACTACACCACCAAGGGCAATTTTGTCGCCGTCATCACCAACGGAACCGCTATCCTTGGCCTTGGCAACCGCGGCGCGCTGGCGGCAAAACCTGTGATGGAGGGCAAGGCCGTCCTGTTCAAGCGGTTTGCCGATATCGACTCGATCGATCTCGAGGTCGATTCCGAGGACCCCGACGAGATCGTCAATTGCGTCAAGCTGCTGGGCAAGGGCTGGGGTGGTATCAATCTCGAAGACATCAAGGCGCCGGAATGCTTCGTGATCGAACAGCGCCTGCGCGAGCTGATGGACATTCCGGTCTTCCATGACGACCAGCATGGCACCGCCATCATTGCCGCCGCCGGGCTGCTCAACGCGCTCGATCTGACCGGTCGCGAGATCGCGACCACCAAGTTGGTGTGCAATGGCGCGGGCGCAGCCGGCATCGCCTGCCTCGAATTGCTCAAATCGATCGGCTTCAAGCCGGACAACCTGATCCTCTGCGACACCAAAGGCGTGATTTACCAGGGCCGCAAGGACGGCATGAACCAGTGGAAGTCAGGCTACGCCATCAAAACCTCGAAGCGAACGCTGGCCGAGGCGTTCGAGGACGCTGACGTGGCCTTTGGGCTCTCGGTCAAAGGCGCTTTCACCCCGGCCATGATCAAGTCGATGGCGGCCAAGCCGATCATTTTTGCCATGGCCAATCCCGACGCCGAAATATCTCCGGAGGAGGTGGCCGCGGTGCGCGACGATGCCATCATGGCAACGGGGCGATCGGACTATCCAAACCAGATCAACAATGTGCTCGGCTTCCCGTACATCTTCCGGGGCGCGCTCGACGTGCGCGCCTCTGCCATCAACATGGAAATGAAAATCGCTGCTGCGCGCGCGCTCGCAGCGCTCGCCCGCGAGGACGTGCCGGACGAAGTGACGAGCGCCTATGGCGCGCGGCCAAAATTCGGGTCCGACTACATCATTCCGGTGCCGTTCGATCCGCGGCTGATCTCCTACGTGCCACCCGCGGTCGCACAGGCCGCCATGGATACAGGCGTCGCACGCAAGCCCATCGTCGACATGGATGCCTACCGCCACCAGCTGAATGCGCGACGGGACCCGATCGCGGGAACGCTGGTGCACGTATTTGACCGGCTGCGACGGCAGCCCAAACGCGTGGTCTTTGCCGAAGGCGAAGAGGAGCAGGTGATCCGCGCAGCTGCGAGCTTCGTGCACCAGGGGCTCGGCACCGCGCTTCTGGTCGGGCGCGAAGATCGCGTACGTCAGTCCGCGCTCGAGAGCGGGGTCGAACTCGGCGAGGGCATCGAGATCGTCAATGCGCGGCTTTCAACCCGCAACGTCGCTTACATCAATTACCTGTACGAGCGCCTGCAGCGGCGCGGCTATCTGGTGCGCGATTGCCAGCGGCTGGTCAATCAGGACCGCAATCATTTTGCTGCGTGTATGGTGGCGCTCGGCGACGCCGATGCGCTAGTCACCGGCGTGACACGCAATTTCTCGGTCGCGCTCGAAGACATCCGGCACGTCATCGATCCCAAGCCAGGACACCGCGTGATCGGTGTATCGGTCGTCGTGGCCCGCGGCCGAACGGTGCTGGTCGCCGACACGGCCGTGACCGAAATGCCGGATGCACAGGAGATTGCCGACATCGCTGTCGAAGCCGCCGGTGTCGCGCGCCGGCTTGGCTATGAACCCCGGCTGGCGCTTCTCGCCTTCTCCACGTTCGGACATCCCGAAGGCGAGCGTTCGACGCGCGTCATCGAGGCCGTGAAGATACTTGACGGCAAGCGGGTCGATTTTGAATACGACGGCGAAATGGCGGCCGACATTGCGCTCAATCCGGAATTGGCCGCGGCCTATCCGTTCTGCCGCCTTTCGGGCCCGGCAAACGTCCTGGTGATGCCGGCGTTTCATTCGGCGTCTATCTCAACCAAGATGTTGCAGGAGCTCGGCGGTGCCACTGTCATTGGCCCGCTGTTGGTCGGGCTCGATCGGCCCGTGCAAATCGTCCAGCTCGGGGCCAAAGACAACCAGCTGGTCAACATGGCAGCGCTTGCCGCCTACAATGTTAGTGGCTAAGTCGTTGATCGTCATGCCCGGCCTGGCCCGGCCAGTCCCGGCCATGACGCTGTACCTGAGGTAACATATGTCTGCAGCAAGACTTTCAGGCGTCATCGCCGCCGTCGCCACCCCAATCGACGAGACCGGATCTCCCGACCTCAAACGCGCCGTGAACCTTGCGCGTTATCTTCTCGACAATGGCTGCGATGGCCTCAACGTTCTCGGCACGACCGGCGAAGCGACCTCATTCTCGCTCGACGAGCGCAAGGCCGTCATGGACGCCTACAAGGCCAACGGCCTGCCCTTGCACCGCCTGATGGTTGGGACTGGTGCCGCTGCGGTATCGGATGCAGTTGCGTTGACGCGCCACGCGGCCGAGCTCGGCTTCGGAGGGGCGCTTGTGCTCCCGCCCTTCTACTACAAGGGAGTGCCCGACGACGGCTTGATTGCCTATGTCGACACGCTGGTGAACGCGACGGAAAGAAAGCCGATCCCGATCTATCTCTATCATTTCCCGGCGATGTCGGGGCTGCCCTGGCACGTGGCCTTGATCCGTCGGTTACTCGACGCTTATCCATCTCGCATTGTGGGTCTCAAGGACTCTTCCGGCGACATGGCCTATGCCCGCTCGGCCGCGGCGATCTCCAAAAATTTCTCCGTATTCCCGTCAACCGAAGCATGCCTGATCGAGGCGCGGTCCGGCGTTTTCGCTGGTTGCATCTCGGCGACTGCCAATGTCAACGCCGATCTTTGCGGACGAGTCTGGGGTCAAGGCGACACCGGCGCGCTCGATGCGGCCGTCACGATCCGCAAGCTGTTCGACGGCAAGGCGCTCGTCTCGGGTGTGAAGGCGCTGCTTGCTCATATCCACGGCGACGCCGGCCTTGGACGCGTAAGACCGCCGCTGGCACCCTTCTCGGCCGCCGATCGCGCGTCCGTCATTGCCGGCCACGACGCGGTGAGATCCAGGCGCGTGGCCTGAGCCGCGCGCATTGCAGACGTTGACGCCTGCGCGTGGCGTCACTATAAGCCTCAGCCTTGACGGCGAGAGTTTTCGCCGCCGTAACTTCTTGTAAAACCTAGTCGCTTTCGCGAATACCCGCCGAAGGCGCCAGCTGCGAACGAGAGATCGATGGCCAATACCAAGTCCGCCCGCAAAGCTACGCGCGTGATCGCGCGACGGACCGAAGTGAACAAAGGGCGCCGTTCGGTGCTGAGAAATTCTGTTCGCAAAGTCGAAGAGGCGATCCAAAGCGGCGACCGCAAGGCCGCTCTGGCGGCTTTCAAAGCGGCAGAGCCTGTCATCATGCGAGCGGGACAGCGCGGCATCGTACATAAGAACAATGCCAGCCGGAAAGTATCGCGCCTCGCCCATCGCATTGCCAAGCTTGGCAAGTGATCGATTGCGCTGAACACGCGTAACGCGGATCAATTCGCTTCTAAATCTTGTAAATGACGACCGAACGGCGCTTCCGGCAAAATGGTCGCGCCGGAGCATCGCTGTAGTCAAAGCGTCATCGCGGCGTCAGAGAAATTTGCTCACCACGCATTTGCTCGATCAAATCGCCGCCCGGCTCACGTTGGCAAGCGATGTCAAAGGGTTTTTGGATGGGGGCTACCCAAAAATTCGCTCAGATTTTTTTTCGCCTCGATAATGACTTAAGAGGAAAGCGAAGCGAGGACCCAAAAAATGCATATGTGACAGGCATTTTCGGTTGACGGTAGATTTTAAAATGTTTTGGCGTTCTTTTGGTGCCGGCAAGGAATTTTAGCGTCGAAATTGCGCGCGACTCCAACACGTTGGGTAAAACGAAAGAGTGGCGTTAGCGCAACAGCTGCCCAAATTGTGTTTTCTCTTACCGCCACAGTTGTGAATTTCATTGCGGGCCCACATCGCTTGTGTATCTTGAAAAACGCGCCCGGGAATTCTTCGGGCACGCTCAGAAACAAGGTTCCACGTCACGCTCATCGGCGGATGAGAACGGCTTTGGTTTGCCTGCACACGTCAAATTGCACGTTCAAAATACCGGGGCAGTCAAAGTTAAAAGAACAAGGATCAACCTCAGTAAGTTTGTTAAACGGCGCAATCAAAATTTTGAGGCGCCAAGAAAATGACAAGAAACATAACCACAGGGCGAAAGCCCAAAAGCCAATTCGAGGGGTGATGTCATGGCAGGCGCAGGGAGAGGGTCGGGGACCAACGTTGGTGCCACTGGATGGAGGCCGTCCGGTGCAAATTCGTGTGTCGCTGTAGCCCGCGTCATCGGACAATCCGGTTTGGCTTCATGCGGCATTCATTTCAGCCGCCATCCGTCCCACGTGGCATCTATTTTCACAGTCGGAATCCGAGGCGCTACCCCGCCACCTGCGGACTGAAAGCGCAACGTCCTCGACTTATCGTCGATGCCGCTTCGCCGACCACTTTGAACTCCGGTAGAGCCGCATCTTAAAGACGACATCGTCAGGCGAGTGTTGTTGCGTTCCGTTTCCGGCGCGTTGGCGGTTCCGCCGTCAGGCCGGGCAACCGAGTCCGTCCCACCTTTAATCGGATCGAGAAGAAGACAATGTCGAACGGGGAGCAGGAGAACTGGTCGCGGGTCAAAGAACGTTTGCGGGCAGAGGTCGGTGACGACGTCTATTCGAGCTGGTTCGCCCGCATGGACCTGGAGGCCATCGAGGAAGGCTCGGTACGTTTGTCGGTCCCGACGCGCTTTCTGAAAAGCTGGATTCAGTCGCATTATGCCGAGCGCGTTCTGGCCTGCTGGCAGGCTCAGGAAGAGAAAGTGACGCGCGTCGAGCTGATCGTGCGCTCGGCGGTCCTGAAATCTGCGATGCTGCCCAAGCCCAAGCCCGACGTGGGTACCACCGAGAATGGCGGCCGCTATACGAATGGCCTTGGCAATGGCCGCGCCCTTTTGATCGGCGACGCCAGCGTGCATGAGGCGCTCGGCGGCTCGCCGCTCGACCCCCGCCTGACATTCGATACGTTCGTCGTCGGCCGCTCGAACACGCTTGCACAGGCAGCGGCGAAACAAGTGGCCAGCGCCAAGCGCGGCGACGCCGTGATGTTCAACCCGCTCTATATCCATTCGGGCGTCGGCCTCGGCAAGACGCACCTGTTGCAGGCCGTAACCTGGGCGGGAAATGCAGCGGGCGAACGAAAGGTGCTTTACCTCACTGCCGAGAAATTCATGTACGGCTTTGTTTCCGCTCTGCGTACGCAGACGGCCCTCGCCTTCAAGGAGGCGCTGCGCGGGATCGGCGTCCTGGTCATCGACGACCTGCAATTCCTGCAGGGTAAATCAACCCAGGCGGAATTCTGTCATACCCTTAATGCGCTGATCGATGCCGGGCGGCAGGTCGTCATTGCCTCCGACCGGCCACCGTCGGACCTGGAAAGCCTTGACGATCGCGTGCGCTCGCGGCTGGCCGGCGGGCTGGTCGTCGAAATGGCGCCGCTCGGCGAAGAATTGCGTTTCGAGATTCTCAAGGCAAGGGTCATGGCAGCAAGGACGCATCACCCGGCCTTCGATGTACCGCTGCCGGTGCTCGGCTACATTGCCAAAACCGTCACTCACAATGGCCGCGATCTGGAAGGCGCACTCAATCGCTTGCTGGCCCACAACAAGCTGACCGGCCACGCCGTAACGCTGGAGATGGCCGAGCGCGAAGTGCGCGACCTGATCCGCCCGCAAGAACCAAAGCGGGTCAAGATCGAGGACATCCAGCGGGTCGTGGCGCGCCAGTACAATGTCAGCCGCTCCGATCTGCTGTCGTCGCGACGTACCGCAAATGTCGTGCGGCCCCGCCAGGTGGCGATGTATCTCGCGAAGACCTTGACCCTGCGCTCGTTGCCCGAGATTGGCCGCCGCTTCGGTGGCCGCGACCACACCACGGTTCTGCACGCCGTGCGCAAGATCGAAGGCCTCGTCGGCAACGACATGGCATTGGCCGAGGAAATCGAGATCCTCAAGCGGCAATTGCAGGAATAGCGTGCGGGAACAGCGCTACCGCTGATCCGATTGGCAAAAGGCCCTGTCCCCGGGACGGGGCCTTTTGCTTCTGGGGGCTTGTAGACGCCTGGGGATATGCCAGCGGGCCCAAAACGCACCCTTGCGAAAGGCGCGCTCTTTCGTCACCTTTGCTCCCCGGCTTCGCATTCCGCGAACGCCGGCTTGCCGTTGCGCCTGGTTTTGGGATCCTTTTGAAGGCGCCGAAGCGGGTTTCCCAATGAAAGTTACCGTCGAGCGTGCAGAACTTTTGAAGTCGCTGGGCCACGTCCATCGCGTGGTCGAGCGGCGTAACACCATTCCAATTCTGGCAAACGTGTTGGTGAAGGCCGACCGCGGCAAGCTCAGCCTCAAGGCCACTGATCTCGATCTCGAGGTCACCGATTCCATCGCGGCCGAAGTGTCGCCTGGCGGTTCGACCACGGTGCCGGCGCATATGTTTTACGAAATCGTGCGCAAACTGCCTGACGGCGCGCAGATCGTTCTCGAAGGATCGGGGGACCGCGCCGTGCTGTCCCTGCGAGCGGGGCGCTCGCGGTTCACACTGCAGACCCTGCCGGAAAGCGACTTCCCAGATCTCGCCGCCGGCGACATGAGCCACTCCTTCAAAGTCGCCGCCGCTGACCTGAAGCGCCTCATCGACAAGACGCAGTTTGCGATTTCCACCGAAGAGACGCGCTACTACCTCAACGGCATCTACTTGCACACGGCAGGCACGGCAAAGGCCGGAATGCTGCGCGCGGTAGCAACCGACGGGCACCGCCTTGCGCAGGTGGAATTGCCGCTGCCGCAAGGCGCTGTCGGCATGCCCGGCATTATCGTGCCGCGCAAGACTGTGGGCGAAGTCCAGCGTCTGATCGAGACCGGCGAAGGGGAGGTCGCGATCGAGCTTTCGGCCGGCAAAATCCGGTTCACCATCGGCAACGTGGTGCTCACGTCCAAGCTGATCGACGGCACCTTCCCCGACTATGCGCGCGTCATTCCGGCCAACAATGACAAGAGCCTGATCGTCGACAAAAAGGATTTCGAGGCGGCCGTCGATCGCGTGTCAACCGTTTCAAGCGAACGAGGCCGGGCGGTCAAGCTTTCGATCACCGGGGGCCGGCTGGTCCTGTCAGTGACCAATCCCGATTCAGGCAGCGCGACCGAGGAGATCGAGGTCGAATACGAGGCCGATCCGCTCGATATCGGTTTCAATTCCCGCTACCTGCTCGACATCGCCGCACAGATCGAAGGTGAAGTCGCCGTGCTCAAGCTCGCCGATCCCGGCTCGCCCACACTCATTCAGGACAAGGACGCGAAAGGCGCCCTCTACGTGCTGATGCCAATGCGGGTGTAACTGTTGATGTACAGTTGCGCTCGCCGTCATGCCCGGCCGTGTGCCGAGTCCGGCGGCCCGGCTTCCGCGCGAAATGACGAGGCGCGCATCGGGTGAACCCGACTTGCGCTGACAAGTCCGGCCATGACGGCTAATACTCAATCTCATGACCGCCGCCTTCATTGAGCGCCTGACGCTGACCAATTTCCGAAGCTACCACGCAGCGCAAATCGTGCTTGATCGCATTGGCCCCGTCGTTCTGACCGGGGCCAATGGCGCCGGCAAAACCAATCTCGTCGAGGCGATTTCCTTGCTGGCGCCAGGTCGCGGGCTGCGCCGCGCGACCATGGAAGAACTGGCATTCGCGGAGGGCGATGGCGCGTGGGCGGTGTCAGCCGGGATTGAAGGCATGCTGGGGCTTGCCACCCTCGGCACCGGAATCGATCCGCCGGCGGGCGAGGAATCCGCACCGCTGCGCAAATGCCGCGTCGATCGCGAAAGCGTCGGCTCGGCCGCGGCTTTCGCGGACCATTTGCGCGTTGTGTGGCTGACCCCGGCTATGGATCCGCTGTTCAACGGCCCGGCCTCAGAGCGCCGGCGCTTTCTCGACCGACTGGTGCTGGCGGTCGATGCGCAGCATTCGAGCCGCGTCGCCGCGCTCGAGCGCTCTCTGCGGTCGCGCAATCGCCTCCTGGAAAATACCCCGCACGACTCGCACTGGCTCGACGCAATCGAGCATGAAACGGCGGAAGTGGCGGTTGCCGTGGCTGCCGCGCGCGCCGAAACTGTCGGGCGATTGTCGGCCGCGCTTGATGCTTCGCGCAATGAAGCGCCGGAATTTCCACAAGCCCGGATCTCATTGCAAGGGTGGATGGAGCAGCTATTGCCCGACCACAGCGCGGTCGAAATCGAGGATCGCTACCGCGCGCTCCTGAATGACAATCGCGCCCGCGATGCCGCCGCCGGCCGAACGCTCGACGGACCGCATTTGTCCGATTTCGCTGTCACGCATGCGACAAAGAATATCGCCGCCGCGGACGCCTCCACCGGCGAACAGAAGGCGCTGCTGATCCGCCTCATGCTCGGCCATGCAAGCTTGATCAAACAGATGACCGGCTTTGCACCGCTTCTGCTGCTCGATGAGGTTGTCGCTCATCTCGATCCGGAACGGCGCGCGGCACTTTACGACGCACTGTCCTCGCTGGGCGCACAGGTGTGGATGACCGGCGCCGACCCGGCGGCTTTCGGCGACATCGTGGGCCGCGCGAATTTGTTCGTCGTTCGGAGCGGCACCGTGGAACCCGCATCAGCGCAGCAGTTCCGGAAATAGCCCTCACGTTTTGTTAATCGAAATGCGATCAATTAATCGAAAATCGGAACCATCGTCCGGCGGGTGCTTTACCCTTACGTGCGTAATGAGGATGCCAATGGCCACGGACGCTGCAATCGATCGGGTGAGACGCGAGCTTGATCGCGCGTTCGATAAAACGCGCGCAGATCTCGATCGTATCGAGATTCTCGCGGCCGGCCTTGCTGCCTTCAGTGCGCCCGTCCCTGGCTACGAGCCCCGGTTCCAGCATTTGCGGCGCGCGACCGTCAAGGCGCAGGAGTTGACCTCCGATGGAACCGCGCAGGCATCAAATCGCAGCCGATAACAAAAATCCGATCGGGATCAGGTTTCGCCGAGGAGCTCACGCCGCTGCCGTTCGGAAGCATCGGAATAGCGGCGCAATGCGTGCGCCTCGCTGAGCAGTCCGGTGACCTGCCGGCGTTCCACGGAATCGACCACCACCAGCGCTTCCGCTTCATACCGGTCGAAAGCCGCGATGGCTTCCCGCGCGGTCATCTGCGGCAACAGCATGTGGTCGGCATGGTGCAGAACAGTGCGTACCGATTGAGTGGCCGCGAGCTCGGCCGCGTGCGCTTCCGCAACGAGCACCATCCCCGCATAGCGGCCGTCCTCATCCACTGCGATAACCTGGCTGGTCGATCCCAACGGAAATGCCTCGCGAAATGCGACAACCGATGATTCTACCGGCGTCGTCCGCACGTCCGACCGCATCATCTGCGCGACCGTGAGATCGCGAATCCAGCCGACATCGGCCGCGCTGCGAATGGTTTCGCCGCGCAAATGAAAGCGCCAGGTGGCGAACGAGTATCCGAAGAACTCGCGCGTAACCTGCATTGCAATGATCGCCGCGATCAGCACCGCGGTGGTCAACCAAAGGTCGCCCGTGGTCTCCAGCGCAATGAAGGTCATGGTGAGCGGACCGCCGATGACGGACACAGACAATGCGCACATGCCGATGACCGCGTATGAATCCGGATCAATATGAAGTCCCGGCCACGCTGCGCCGAGCCCGTACGCGAACAGCTGGCCGCCGAGCGCGCCGAGCAGGAGCGAGGCGAAGAACAGACCACCGCGAAAGCCCGAGCCGAGCGAGACGATCGAGGCAAGTGCCTTGAGCACGAAAATCAGCGCGATCGCCGTGAGCGGCAATTTGAAGATCCCCGTCAGGTGTAAGGCCCCATGCCCTGACGACATCACTTGCGGGGAAAGCATCGCCATCAGGCCCACCAATGCGCCGCCGATCATCGGCCGCAACGCAGGCCTGATCTTCAACCGCGTGAACAGCAGTTCGCAGGCGGCGACCCCGCGCATCAGGACGATGCCGAATACGGCGGCGAGCACCCCGACGAAGGCGGCAATCACGACATCGTGGACCGCGAGCGTGGCCACAGCGCCCGCATCGATGCCCAGGCTGTCCCGTGTGAAAGTGCGGGCCGTCAGATAGCTGACCAATGACGCCATTCCGACCGGCGCTAGCGAAGCAATCGAGTAGCTGCCGATAATCAGTTCAAAGCCGTAGAAGGCGCCACCCAACGGAGCGCCAAAAGCAGCTGCGATCGCCGCGGCGGCCCCGCAGCCGACCAGCGTGCGCGTGTCGCTGCGCCGCAGGCGAAATGAGCGCCCTATTGCCGACGCGATGCCACTGGCGAGTTGCGTGTAGCCTGCTTCCAGACCGACCGAAGCGCCGATGCCGCTCGACCATACAGTCTGCGCTGCCACGATCAGGCTGCCGCGCATCGACATGCGCCCGCCATGCAGCGCATTGGCCTCGATCGGGTCGACCTCGGTGCCGCGCCGGCGACCAATGTAGGCCGTGACGAGACCAAACAGCAGACCTCCGAGACAAAGCGGCACGAAGGCACGAAGTGGATCGAGCGAAGCCCGGCCTGACAGTCGTTCGCCGGGGTCGAGGCCGAAAAAAAACTGATGCATGAGCCCGACCGCCTCACCCATAGCGACGACAGCCAGGCCTGCGATCGCCCCGATGATCACGGCGAGCACGATCACACTCGACTCTCGCGCGCGAACGATGGCGCGGAGCCGGTGCGGCACTTCGAGATGAGGGCTGAAAAGACGCATGGAGAGTGGTTCGATCAGGCGCGCATGACCACTGGCTTAAATGCCATGGCATCGGTCGGTGCAAGCAAAGGATTCAACGCTCCGAACTTGGTTTGGGATCATCGCCCCGGGGCTGCGATTTGCATGGCGTGACCAGGGGGTGATTCGGCCCAAAAATGAGGTGGAAAAAGTGGGGATTTTTACGCCCGGTCCCCTTTAAAAAATACTGCCGAATCAACATATTAAGTGCAGTTACTTTGCCCTGTACGGGACCCCAAATTCATGCCACACAAACTGCTCATTCCGACTCAATTTTCTGATCGATTCGAGGGTGCCGCCAATGGCTGAACCGGCCCGCAAAAACCCATCCGACTATGGTGCCGAGTCGATCAAGGTTCTCAAAGGCCTCGATGCCGTGCGCAAGCGGCCGGGGATGTATATCGGCGATACGGATGACGGCTCTGGCCTCCACCACATGGTCTACGAGGTGGTGGACAATGCCATTGACGAAGCACTCGCAGGTTACGCCACCGAAGTGGTGACCACGCTCAATCCGGACGGCTCGGTAACAGTGCGCGACAACGGCCGTGGCATACCGACTGACATTCATAAGGGCGAAGGCGTGTCGGCGGCCGAGGTCATCATGACCCAGCTGCACGCCGGCGGGAAATTCGATCAGAATTCCTACAAGGTCTCGGGCGGCCTGCATGGCGTCGGCGTGTCGGTCGTCAATGCGCTCTCGAGCTGGCTCAAACTCACCATCTGGCGCGACGGCAAAGAGCACTTCATGGAGTTCCGCGACGGAGTCGCCGTAGCTCCACTGAAGGTCGCCGGCAATGGGAAAGACAAGCGCGGCACCGAAGTGACGTTTTTTCCGTCGCCCAAGACTTTCACGATGGTGGAGTTCGACTTTGCCACCCTCGAGCACCGGCTCCGCGAGCTGGCATTTCTCAACTCCGGTGTCAGCATCGTGCTTTCCGACATGCGCCACGCTGTCGAGAAGCGCGAGGCGATGAAATACGAGGGCGGTATCGAGGCGTTCGTGAAGTTTCTCGACCGCAACAAGACGCCACTCATCCCTGTCCCGGTGATGATCAAGGCCGAACGTGAAGGCATCACCGTCGAATGTGCGCTCTGGTGGAACGACGCCTACCACGAAAGCGTGCTCTGCTTCACCAACAACATTCCGCAGCGCGATGGCGGCACCCATCTCGCCGGTTTCCGTGGCGCGCTCACCCGTCAGATCACGCAATATGCCGAGACGGTCGGCACCACGCGCAAGGAGAAGGTAGCGCTCACCGGCGACGATTGCCGTGAAGGGCTGACATCGGTGCTGTCGGTAAAGGTGCCGGATCCGAAGTTCTCCTCACAGACCAAGGACAAGCTTGTGTCCTCGGAAGTGCGCCCGGTCGTCGAAAACGTCATCAACCAGGCTTTGCAGGACTGGTTCGAAATCCATCCGCAGGAAGCGCGCATCATCGTCGGCAAGGTGGTGGAAGCCGCCGCTGCGCGTGAGGCCGCACGCAAAGCCCGCGATCTGACCCGCCGCAAGGGCGCGCTTGATGTTTCGTCGTTGCCCGGCAAGCTGGCTGACTGCCAGGAACGCGATCCCGCCAAATCCGAATTGTTCATCGTCGAGGGTGATAGCGCCGGTGGTTCTGCCAAGCAGGGCCGTAACCGCGAATTCCAGGCGGTGCTTCCGCTACGCGGCAAAATCCTGAACGTGGAGCGTGCGCGCTTCGACAAGATGCTGGGCAGCCAGGAGATCGGCACGTTGATCACGGCGCTCGGCACCAGCATCGGGCGCGACGAGTTCAATCCGGACAAGCTGCGCTACCACAAGATCATCATCATGACCGACGCGGACGTGGACGGATCACATATCCGCACGCTGCTGCTGACGTTTTTCTTCCGCCAGATGGAAGAGCTCATCAAGCGCGGCCATATCTACATCGCGCAGCCGCCGCTTTACAAAGTGAGCCGCGGCAAATCCGAGCAGTATCTCAAGGATGAGCGCGCGCTCGAGGATTATCTGATTTCGACGGGCGTCGAGGAAGCAGTGCTGCGGCTCGCCAGCGGCGAAGAGCGCGCCGGCCCTGATCTGCAAAAGCTGGTCGAGGAAGCACGCTCGATCCGCAATATCCTGTCCGGCCTGCATGGCCGCTACAATCGCCAGGTCATCGAGCAGGCGGCCATTCTCGGCGTGCTCAATTCCAATATTTTCGGCAATCCGCAGAAAGCCAAAGCCGCGGCGCCCTTTATCGCCAGGCGGCTGAATGTACTGGCGGAAGAGACCGAGCGTGGCTGGGAAGGCGAGTTCACCGAAGAGGCCGGGTTTACCTTCGCCCGCACGGTGCGCGGCGTGAAAAGCGTGGCCTTCATTGACCCCGCGTTGCTCGGCTCGGCCGACGCCCGCAAACTCGACGAATATGCGGTGTCGCTGCAAAAGATCTATGAGAAACCCGGCTCGCTGCGGCGCAAGGACGAAACGTGGCCGATTCACGGTCCGGTCGGCCTTTTCGAGTCGATTACGGGCGCCGGTCGCAAGGGCGTCGCGATGCAGCGTTACAAAGGCCTGGGTGAAATGAACCCCGAGCAGCTGTGGGAAACGACGCTCGACACCAATGCGCGTTCGTTATTGCAGGTGCGCATCAAGGAGGTCGATGAGGCGAATGTGCTCTTCGACCAGTTGATGGGCGATCTTGTGGAGCCCCGGCGGCAATTCATCCAGGACAACGCGCTGGCAGCCAGCGTCGACGTCTGAGGAGGCCTCAGCGCTCGCTTAATAGGACCCCGTTGCAGAATCTCTCGACGCTGCGAACCCAGCCGCCACGTCCATCTGCGACCGGCACTTCCCGCCAGTAGCATCCGTAATCGTTGTAGGCCCCATAGCAGCCGCCGAGAGCACAACCGCGAGTCCAGGGAAGATAGCCGATGTAGTGGAGCCGGACGTAGGGACCGGAAGGCCGGCCGATGAGATTGTCGCAATCACCGCAATACGGCACCTGCTCGACCACGCGCAGGCGGGGCCAGTCGGCCGCGGCGCGCGAGACATGAGCGCGCTTACCGTACGACCGATCGCGGGAAAGGTCCGCGGCATTTGCGGCGCTGCCAAGCGAAGAGATGAGGCCCAACGTCAGTATTGCCAATACAACGGTACGCATGAACGGCATCCTGTTGAGGTTAACGGCCCTTGGTCGAAGATCGGCACCGATCATATCCTGAAAGCTCAGCCTGGTTGCAGGAAAGTGCCGGCATAGTTATCGCTGTTTGGGGCTATCGCTGATTGGGGGCTATCGCTGGTTGGCGTTCTCGCTGTTTGGCCTTCACGATGTGAGCTTGGCGCCGATGGTCAGGCCGACAATGAGCGCGCCCAGGAACAACACCAGAAAGATCCCAAACAGCCATTGGGCGATGGTGGCCGATGCAGCCTCGACATCGCTAAATCCGAAAATGCCCGCGACCACGGCGATAACCAGGAAAATCAAGGCCCATTTCAGCATCGGCGTCGCTCCATAACTTTCCGTCCCGATAATGAACAGGACTGTTGTCAAGTTCCATGGCTATACCGGGCGCCCCGCAGCGCGAGTCCGCGCGTCCCGCGGTAACCATGTGCCGGTGTCAACACGGGAGAGGAAATTGCTCACCGCCCGATTGAACAAATCCGGCTCTTCGAGATTCACCGCGTGGCCGGTCTTCGGAAACACCGTCAGCCCGGAAGCGGAAATCGCATTTTTCAGAAACAGGGCCGGCTCAATGCACCGTTCGTCCTCGTCACCGACCACGATCAGCGCGGGCGTCGTCAGCAACTGGATTTCCTTTTCAAAATCGTAGAGTGACGGGCGCCCGCCCTGGAAGCCGCGCGACATATGCGCAGAGCCCTGCGCATCATGCTCGGCGAGTTGCCTGGAAAATTCAGCGAACCCGCGCGGGTCCTTGAGTTCGAACGGGATGCGGCTTGGGCCGCGGCCATAAGTCTGCGCCACTGCGGCTGAACCGTCGTGCTCGAATTGCGTGGCGAGGTCGCGTGAGCGCTTATGAAATTCTTCCGTATACCAGCGTTCGCTGCCAGAGCCGGTACCGGCAAGGACAAGTGATCGCACGCGGTCGGGATAATTGAGCGCAACCTGCAAGACGGTGTAACCGCCCATCGATAAACCAATGAGGTGTGCCTGTTCGATTTTCAGATGGTCGAGTACTGCGACAGCGTCGCGCATGACATGCCTGTAACTGTAGGCGCCCGCATCGGCCGGTACATCGGAGGGTTTGTAACCGCGGGCCGCATAGGCGATACAGCGGTAACGTTTGCCGAATTCGCGAAGCTGGTGCTCCCAGCTGCGATGGTCGCCGGCGAACTCGTGCACGAACAGTATCGGCGTGCCCTGTCCAACTTCTTCGTAATGGAGTTTTATTTTGTCTGGCGTGACGGCGTAAGGCATTGCAAATCAGCTTTATGGTTTTCCCTGAATTTTCATCGCAATGCGCACCAGTTCCGCGATGTTGCGGGCCCCGATACGCTCCATTACCCAGGCTCGATGGTTCTCCACGGTCTTCGGACTGATTTTGAGCTGCGATCCGATTTCCTTATTCGACAGGCCGACCACGGCTAGCTCCATAACCTGGCGTTGCCGGGCTGAGAGGGTATTGAAGCGAGATTGCAGCTTTTCCAGTTCGACCGCGTCGATTTCGGGTTGCTGCATCTTGTTCAGTGCATTTTGAATGCTTGCAAGCAGGCGGGCCTCATCGAACGGCTTCTCGATGAAATCGAACGCACCGACCTTGATGGCAGCGACAGCCATATCGACGTCCCCGTGGCCAGTGATCAGGATGACCGGGGCAGCCAGACCCGCGCCCTTGAGATGCTGAACCAGATCGAGGCCGGACATTCCGGGCATGCGGACATCCGAAACAATACAGTCAAATCGCTTTCCGCTTCTGGTTGCCGCCAGAAAGTCCTTCGCAGATGCAAAGCAGGACGTTTCAACATCCTGACGGGCGAAATAGAGGCGCAGCGAGTCGAGCACCGCCTCATCGTCGTCAATGACCGCAATGTGAGTGGGAACGCTCATGCCTAGGCCGTCTTTGCAATGGGCAGCGTGAAGTGAACGGTGGCCCCCTGCGAGCCGTCATCGAGCCACAACTTGCCGCCATGGGCTTCGACAATCGATCGGCACAGGGGCAATCCGATGCCGAGACCTTCGGCCTTGTGTGACGACAGCGGCAGAAATGCATTTTCAACGAGCTGGGCCGGAAATCCGGGTCCTGAATCGATGACTCGCACCTCTACAAACCCGGCGTCGAAGACCCTTGCATCGATCAGGACAGTCCCGCGCAGGGTTTCGCTTTCGCCGATCGCCTCGATTGCATTGCGCAAAAGGTTGATCAGAACCTGCTCAATCTGCAGCAGGTCAACCATGATGGGCGGAAGGTCAGCAGCTATGGCGGTTCGAACCGTCACATGCATGCGGTCGAGATCCGGCTGACATAGTTCGATTGTCTCTTCCACGATACGTTCGAATCTGCACGGTGCGCGATTGCTGCGATCGAGCCGGACGAGGGCGCGCAGGTGGCGGACAACTTCAGCGGCACGCTCGACCTGCGCCACAGCCTTTTTCGCCGTCTCAGCGACCGTCACGACATCGACCGGCGCCGTGCTCATCGCATCGTTCACCAGCCGCGTGTAGGTGCCGGCCGCCATCAAGGGCTGATTGAGCTCATGAGCAACAGCAGCGGCGAGTTCGCCCATGCTGCCAAGTCGGGCAAGACGTGAGTGCGAATCCTGCTGCAGGCGCAATTGGGCTTCGGTGCGCCTCCGTTCCGTAACCAATTCACCGGCAACCAGTCCGGTCATCGCAAGGACGAGCATCAACGCCTGAAAAGCGGTGACGTCGAATGTTCCCGCCGGGAAAAGCTGAATGCCGAGAATGAGGCCGAGCTGCGTGACGAGAATGCCGACGCTCACGCCTTCCGAGCCGGTGCGCACGGCAAGCCAGACGATCGGCAGGAACAGAACATAAAACAACTGAAATTGCTGTTCCTCGGCCAGACCGAAAACCAGGGCCAACGCCAGGCCGATCGCAATAAATTGCAGCAGGGTTTCAGTCGTCATCGGCAGGATGCGCCGACGGGTCAATGCAAACAGCGCGAATGGGGCGATCACGGTGATGCCAATGACATCGCCAACCCAGTAGCGCAGCGCCGCCGCCGTAAAATCAGCGGCCGGCAACAGCCCTGCGGCAATCGTCAGGCTTACGTAGCCGACCGCAACGAAGGCCGCGCTCACGACTGCGACGACCAGCAGAAGAACGAGATCGTGCATCGAGGCGAGTGTGGGATCAAAGCGCGACTTCGGACGCAACAGATACGCCACCGCGATCGAATAGCCGCCGCCAACCAATGCCGAAGCAAGGATCTCGATGTACCACGGCATGGCGAACTGCTGATTCAGAAAATCAGCGAGCAACGGACTGACGAGCAAAAATGGAATCATCCGGAGGCCAAACAGCAGGAGCAGGACAAAGCTCAAGCCGGTGCCGGGATTCCAGGGCGTGATCCCGAGTTGCGCGTAAGGCTCGATGAAGCTGATCCAATCGAGCACCGCATAAGCCGCAAGGTAGACAAACCCGACGATCAGTTTGTGAGCGTCGAAAACGCGCGGGAAGGCCATCGCTCGCAATCTCTCTGCGTGAATCGTGCTTGTCATCGATTTTAAGCCTTCCCGGCGGCGACACCCCGGATATTAGTCCCTAGGTGAAAATACCCAAGTGCTGCAACCCCGGCATTCATCCTGAGTTGTAGGCGGGTCCGCCACTCCTAATCTGCCGACACGACAAGCCGATTTACGCGTTTGGCGGACAGGATCGTGCCGAACAGACTTCCATTGACAGCCAATCCTCCGGTCCGCCCGGCGCGTGTGCGATCGCAACGCTCCGGGGTGAGTGACCGGCTGCACAGGTTGCATGACGCCTTTCGGCCGGCAGGGCGGCCGGGCACGGGAGTTTCTCTCAAGTCTGTTCTGTTCAACTGGGCAGGCCTCGTTGCACTTTGGGCCCTTCCCTACCTCACGCTGCTCGACCATCTGCAGCCGGACGCCGCGCGCTCCGAAATATTGCAGTGGTCATTGCTCGTTATCGGCGCACTCGGACTCGTCAGCCTCCTTTACAGCGCGTGGAGAGAAACGCTCGACCCCGCATGGCGGGCGAAGCATGGCTTTCCGCCGCGCAAATTGCACACGGATCGTAGATGATCGAATTGTTGGACGGCATTGGCCTCAATACGCAACCCCAGTTCTGGATATCCGTCCTTCAGATTATCTGGATCAACGTGCTGCTGTCGGGCGACAATGCAATCGTCATTGCGCTTGCCTGCCGGAACCTGCCGAAGAAACAACGTTTCACCGGAATGGCACTCGGCACGGGCGTGGCGCTTTTGTTGCGCCTGATCTTCGCGACGGTCGTGTCGACGCTGATGTTGCTCCCCTACGTAAAGATTGCAGGGGGACTCGCGCTCTTCTGGATCGCGGTCAAATTGCTCGTGCCCGGCGAACAATCGGACAGCGGTCACCCCACATCCGACAGCCTTTGGCGAGCCGTGAAGCTTATCGCCGTTGCCGACGTCGTAATGAGCCTCGACAACGTCATTGCCGTAGCGGCAGTCGCCGATGGAAGCCTGGCGCTGCTCGTGTTCGGACTCGGTGTCAGCATCCCCTTGATCGTGGCCGGCGCGAACATCCTCATGGCTCTGCTCAACTACTTCCCGCTGATCATCTGGGCCGGGGCGGCGTTGCTGGGATGGATCGCAGGCGAAGTCATCGCCAGCGACCCTATTATTGCCGATCACGTGACATCGTTCGGCCCTGGCGCAGCCGAAAAATTCAAGCTGATCTGCTCGATCGCCGGCATGACCGGAACGGTTGGTTTCTGTCTCATCAGCAGAGCGCGAGACCGCGCGCCGCGGCTCGAACCGTCAGAATAGATCCAAATACTCTTTCTGCTCCCAGGGCGTGACCTCGGGCTGGTCACTGGCCTCTTTCTGAAAGCGTTCAAGCTCAGCCGCCTTGATGTGCGTGTAGTATTCGATGAAGGCCGGGCCGAAGCCGGCACGGAACACTTCATCGGACCGCAGCGCGGTCAGCGCTTCATTCAGGTTTTTCGGCAACAGCGCCGCGGCGGTTTCGTACGGCGTATCGGCGGAGGGGCCGGGATCGAGCCTGCGCGCAATGCCGTCGAGACCGGAATAGATTTGCGCAGCCAGGTAGAGATAGGGATTGGCCGCAGGCTCGCCGACGCGATTTTCCACACGGGTCGCGGGATCGCCAGGTTGACCCAGCACGCGGATCATCACGCCGCGGTTGTCGCGCGCCCAGATGGCGCGGTCGGGTGCGAGCGAATTGGGCCGATAGCGCTTGTAGCCGTTGATGGTCGGCGTCGTGAGGGCCGCTGCCGCGCGCGCATGCGCCAGGAGCCCGCCCAGATAATACTTACCGACCGTCGAAAGTACGTCAGGGTGATCAAACGCAAAGGCGTTACGGGCGGTTTTCGATTCGACCAGCGACTGATGCAGGTGCCAGCCGCTCGACATCACATTCGCAAACGCGGGGCGGCACATGAAACTCGCCAGGAGCCCGTGGCGGCGGGCAATCTGTTTAACGGCCGCGCGGAACAGCACCATAGTGTCGGCGGTGTCGAGGCCGAACTGCGGGCGGAAGGTGAATTCGCACTGACTGGGCCCCAGTTCGATCTCGACCGAGCGCAATGGCAGGCCGAGTCGCTCGATGCCGCGGCGGAGGATTTCAACCGCGGGGTCCAGCAAATCGAATCGCGACTCGGTGAGATATTGATAGCCTTGCGTCAGCAGACTGACTTCGGGCGCTTCCGGCGGCCAGGTCGCATCGGCCGGCGCCAGCCGCGGATTTTCCAGCTTGAAAAGATGGAATTCGACTTCAAGTCCCGTGAGAACATCAAAGCCCGCTTTTGCGAGCGAATTGAGCGCATCGCGGCACCGCGCGCGCGTGGAAAACGGGACCACCTTGCCATTGGCGAAATAGATGTCGCACAAAATCCAGCCGGTTTTGTTCGCCCAGGGCAGAATCCGGAAGGTTGATGGATCCGCGACCATGATGAAATCACCGCCGCCCTGCATCTCCTCCATCGCGAATCCGCCACCCGGCGTAAACACCGGATAGACGGTGCGGTGCGCGGTGTCTTTCGCGAGCAGCGTCGTCGTCATGGTGACGCCTGCGCACATCGCACTTGCGGCTTCCGATGCGAGCAGCGTCTTGCCGCGCAGCACGCCGTGCTGGTCGGCGAACGAAAATCGCACGACCTCCAGTTTTTCCTTCTTGATGATGCGCTCGATCTGCGCGGCGGCTTTCGTCTGCGTGTCGCTCCACAGGTCGTGACGCTCGACAAAGCTGGCCGGTTTACGCGACCGTGGGGGCATTATGGTCTAGTGCCCATTGGCCCAGCTCGCAGCCTGGCGTTTGCTGACTTCGGTCTTTTGCCAATAGCCCCGCCAGTCATCGGCCGGACCGATGCCATCGATTGCCGCGGGGCCTGTGATGCCGGCGGCCTGCGCCGGCTCAAGGACCATGATCGGCTTCTCGCCTTTGCCCGCCTGCTCGATCGCCTGCCGTAACATCTTGCGGTAGGCGCTGATCGCCTTGTCGGACGTGCCGAGATGCTCGCTGGTTCGGTCCTGGATCGCGCCCATCGATTCACAGGCCCATTGGTCGTGCACATTGATGTCGGCGCCCATGCCCGTAAAGGTTTCGTGCTCCTGCTCGTGCGGATCAAAACCGTAATCATTGCTCTTGTTCTTGTTCGGGATGTAATCGGGCAGCTGATAGAGCGCGAGCCGCTGACGGCGCATCTCATCCTTGTCGACTGGTGCGCCGAAGCTTGTGAAGATTGCATACCAGTAGTGCTTTTCATCATCGATCGGCACGTGCCACTGCGTGATCGTCATCTCACGACTCATTGGCAGAATGAATGCATTGGGAAACATCAGGTTGGTGACGCGCACATGAGTGTTCGCCTCGTTGATCTGCCGAAGCGTCACAAGACGGAAGCCGAAGTCGGTCGGCTCGACTTCGATACGCGGATGCGTGAACTCACGCATGATGCGCGACATCGGCATGTCGGAATCCCGCGATGTGTCGCGAAATAATTTTCCGTAGGCCTGGCTCGGATCCTCGTCGTGGAAGAAACGGTGCAGGAATGACGTGTGAACCGGATCGATGCCAACCTCGAGCGATTGCAGCCAGTTGCAATCGATCATTCCCTTGAATGCGAATGTATGGCTGCCAGGGGCAATGAAGCAGTCGAAATGCGGAAACGCCGGCGGCTCGCCAGGTCCAAGATAGGCGAAGAGGATTCCGCTTTTCTCGACCACCGGGTAGGATTTTTGCTTGATGTTGGCGCAAAGATTGCTGTCAACGGGCTCGGCCGGTGTCTCGAGACATTTGCCATGCACGTCGAACAACCAGCCGTGAAAGGCGCAGCGCAGTCCGCCGTCTTCAAGCCGGCCATAAGCGAGGTCGGTGCCGCGGTGCGGACAGCGGCGGCCGATCAGGCCGTAACGGCCACGCTCGTCCTTGAAGACCACCAGATCCTCGCCGAACAGCCGGACCGGCTTGACTGGCCGGTTGCCTGACAGCTCATCGACCAATGCCGCCGGCTGCCAATAGCGCCGCATCAGATCACCCGCCGGCGTGCCTGAGCCGGTCCGGGTGATGAGGTCATTTTGTTGCGCACTTAACATCGCACGCTTCCCCCCTGCTACGCCTGGACGACTTTATACGAAGTCCGCGAGCGAGAGGAAGCAGCGGTTGACGTCGTAAGACGACGCGGCCGGCACAATGGCCGGCCGCAAAAAAGGGAAATTGCGTGACGTTCAGTGCGCCTAGCGCGTAGCCCAGCCCGTATCCACGCGCCGGCGCCACGCGGTCTGCCGCAATCCCACCAACCGTTGTGCTGCGGTTTTCGCTTCAGAGCGGCTAATCGCCGCGCAAGTGCGATATTCCAGATCGGATACGCGCGACACCAGAGGCTGCTTGCGAAAGAGCCGTGTGAACGCGCCGACGCCGCCATTCAATTTCAGGTCGGCGAGCGCATTTGCCACGTTGCCGGAATGACCAAAGGCAACGACCCGGCCAGTCATGGTGTGACGAACTTCGTAAACTCCAGGGCCAATGGGCGCTTCAACATGTTCGCCGCTTTGGGCATCGGGAAAGCGTTTCCAAGTACTCCAAGTCTGAACCATGAAATATCCCTCAGTATCATTCAAAAAGGCGGACCAAGAACGCGACAACTAACCTTTCGTTCCGCTAGGTCAACTGGGCCTGTTGATAAAGGGATAATACAGGTCGCATTTAGGCTGCGACGAATATTCACATATTTACACTTATTAGTGCGGTTAATGCCGGCCAGAGACAGCTAATGGCCTGGCAGAACGAGCACTTTCGGCTTTGTTGGGAGATTGGCTTTCGATGCCACCACCGATGGAATATCGGCGACTTCCACATCCCAGTCCTGGCGAACCCGCTGCAAAAAGCGGTCGAGCGTATAGGCACTGAAATAGTGCATCGGAATCATCAGCGGCGCCTTGAGCGCGTGCAGCACCTCGACCATGCCTTCGAGGTCGAGCGTGTATGACCCGTCAACCGGCACCAGCACGATATCGACGCGGCCGATCTCGTTGAGTTGCTGCTGTGTGAGCGTGTGGTGCAAATGGCCGAGATGGGCGATGCACAGGTTAGCAACTTCAAAGATGAAGATTGAATTGCCGTGCCGTTCGGTGGCCCCTTCAAACGTCCGGATATTCGTCGGAACGTTGCGCACGCGCACGTCCTTGTACTGAAGGTCGATGCGCGCAGGCTTTTCGTCGTCTGCCCAGCCGTGCAGTACATATTTGATGCTCGGATCGGGTGACAGACTGTAGTGCGTCGAGTGCGCGTGATTCATCGTGGCAATGTCGGGCAGCACGGTTGGCCGGACATAGTCATTGTAGTCGGTGGCGATGCGCACCAGTTGCGGGCTTTCAATCAGGAAGGTTGAATGTCCGACATAGCTGATACGCGCCTGGTCGCGCTCAAGCGCGGCAAGACGCAGCGCGGCAGGCGCAGCGAAAGGCGGCCGCGCCGCAACGAGACCTGGGCAGCTTTGCATCATCTCGGGCTTGATCTCAGGCTTGGCTGGTGCCGCGCCTTGCGCACTGGCTTGCGTCGCCACTGTGCCGGCCCATAACAACGCCGCAAGAATTTTCAGAGGAGCAGTGTGCATGGCATGATCCGCCACCCGAGTGGCGGGAATCTGACACGCTTTCGCAGCGCTTGCTACCACATCACGCGCAAAAAAAAGGCGCCCAAAAGCCGGCTCCTGGACGCCGGCTCCGCCGATCAAAATCTGCTTCGGGTGACCGGTCAGAATTGCTCGAAATAGCGGCGGTCGCGCATTGAGACGATAATCCCTTTCGGCGTCACCACCAGCCAGCGTCCGTCATGCCGTTCGATCTTTTCGACCGGCCCGAGGCCGGGCAACGGCGCGCCCGGGACAACCTGATAGACATCACCGTTCCCCTGCACGTAGACGTAGCCGTCACGGGCTTCCCGGATCGACCAATTCGTGACGATTGGCGGCCGGGAGGAGCGCGATTCGCTTGCTGCAGGAAGCCGCGATGGAGCCGACGCCTGTGATGCCGGCGAGACCGTTTGCGGCGGGGTGATTGAGTTGGTGACACCCGCGCTCTCGCGGTTGAGGCGTTCACCAATCTTGGCGATCTGGCTGTTCGCCGATTTGTTGGCGGCCTCGAGACTCGCCTTCAGGCTGGTTATTTCCTTGGTGAGGCGCGCGACGGACTGCTGTGTCGCCTTGTTTTCTTCGGCAGCGACGTCGACGATCGCCGGCTTTGAAAAGGCACCAGTTGCCGCAGCCCCAACGACCGCCCCGAGAGCGGCCGCAAGCGCCACGGAAGCAGCGAGCAGAGCATGACGCTTATGGCGCGGGCGTAAGATAAAGGACGGATGCTTCGGCGCTTGAATATCCGGGGTCGCAGCAGGCGCCTCCTCGGCCACAGGCCCGGCAACCGCGGACGCTTCGTTGGCGCCAACGGCTTCGGAGGGCTCGGCAGACGTTTCCGCCACGGCCTCAGTTCCTGCCGGCGAGATCGATGGCGACGCAAAGAACGGCAATTCAACATTGAGCCGCGCGCTGCCAGGATCCTGCATCCCTTCGTCACCGGCGGCTTCAATCGCCCTGCGCTTGGCCATGGCTGTGCGTCTCCGATTGGATATTCACCAATCGGTAACCACGTTCGGTTACCAATTGGTTACCAATCGCCGGCGGACAGGGCGGCGGTATCTATTGACGATCGATCGCAGTGTCCCTGCATGCATACCCGGATGATGTCGCACGAGATGCTGCGACGACGCTGGCATCTCATCTCTTCCAAACAATTTCTGAATACGGCCCTACACCGCCAGGCCGCTGTCGGCCGCGCGCGCTTTCAGCGATACCGCAGGACGTGCGCCGATGTGCTGAATGACTTCAGCCGCCGCAAGTGCACCGAGCCGGGCTGAGGTGCGATGATCCTTTCCCCGTGACAGGCCTACGAGAAAACCCGCGGCAAACAGATCGCCGGCGCCGGTCACATCCGCCACCTGTTTGACCGGCTCCGCCGCCACCGCCTCGACGGCCTCGCGAGAAACCACAACGCAGCCCTTTTCGCTGCGCGTCACCACCGCAAGCTTCGCCTCGGCGCGCAGCGCCTTCACTGCGCTGTCGAAGTCTGCGGTCTCGTACAAACTGTGCAGCTCGCGCTCGTTGGCAAATACGATATCGACAGTGCCCTTGCGGATCAGATCGAGAAATTCCCCGCGATAGCGGTCGACACAGAATGCATCGGACAATGTCAGCGCGACCCGGCGCCCGGCCTTATGGGCGATCTCCGCCGCCTTGATGAATGCTTCTTTCGCCTTTGGCGGGTCCCACAAATAGCCCTCGAGGTAGGTGACCGCAGCGTTCGCGACCTGCGTCTCATCGATGTCGCCCGGCTTCAGGTCCTGAGCGGCCCCCAGGTATGTGTTCATGGTCCGCTCGCCGTCAGGCGTCACCATGATGTAGCAGCGCGCCGTTGACGGGCCGCCACTTGCCGGACTGGTGTCGAAGGCGACATTGGCGGCGCGGATATCGCGAGTGAAGGCGTGGCCGAGATCATCGTTCTTGACCTTGCCGACAAAGGCCGCCTTCGCGCCGAAGCTCGCGACGCCGACGATGGTGTTTGCCGCCGACCCACCCGAACTTTCCACCGCCGGACCCATCGCGGCGTAGATCATCTGGGCGCGCGCCTCATCGATCAAGGCCATCGTACCCTTGTGCATGCCCTGCGCGACCAGGAAATCGTCCTCGGCGCGAGCGATGACGTCAACGATAGCGTTACCGATACCAAGTACATCGTAGCGGGGTGCGGTCATGCGTAATCCTCGTGAACAGCGCGCGCACTATATCGGGCGAACGCGTCCCGGCAAGCATGACCCCATCGCAGGCGTGACGGGCATGTGCCCACAGGCCTAGAGTGCCGCGAAAGGAATCACCTGTGTCGTTGGCGCGCGATATCACAACCACTGGCGGCGGCACGTTGATATCGCGGCTGCTGGCCTACTTGCGCGACGCCTGGATCGCGGCGCTGCTGGGCGCCGGCCCTTATTCAGAAGCCTTCTTCGCTGTGATGCAGGTCGTGAATTTTTTTCGCCGTCTGCTGTCGGAAGGCGCGCTCAATGCCGCCTTTGTACCGATCTGGCTCAAGCTGCGCAGCGGCGACGGCGGATCGGCCAACGCCGACCGCTTCACCTGGCGCGTTCTGCTGGCGATGTTCTGTATCGGCGGCATTATCGCCCTGCTCATCGTTTTCTTTGCGCCAGGAGTCATCGCGGTCATCGCGCCGGGTTTCGATCGTGAACGCCGGTCGTTGGCCGCGTTCCTGCTGTTCATGGTCGCGCCCTACATCGTTCTGGTGGGATTGGTGGCAGCGATTGCTGCCGCGCTCAGCGCCGAGGGACGCGTGGGTGCGGTCGCGATCAGCACGATCATTTTCAACCTCGTGATGGTGATCGTGTTGGCTCTCGTGATCCTGCCAAATCATGAAATTGAGCAATTCTACGCCACGGCCTGGCTCGCATTCGCTGCCAGTGTCGCAGGTTTAATTCAGCTCATCCTGGTGGCAGGAGTCTGGTTGTCGGCCGGCAACCGGTGGCAGCGCGCGCCTGTCCGCGCTCCCGATCAGACGGACACTTTTTTCAGACGTGCCTTGCCGGGCCTGGTCGCCGCCGGGATCCCGCAATTGAAGCTGATCGCAGCCACCGCCATCGCGTCTGCTTCACCTGCGGCTGTGTCGTGGCTGTACTATGCCAACCGGCTGTACGAATTGCCGCTCGGCGTTTCCGCTGTAGCGATTGCGGTGGTGATCGTGCCGCGCATAACAGCAAGCGTCCACGCCGGCGACAAGGCTGCACTCGCTGCGGCGCAATCCCGCGCCTACGAGATCGCCGCTGCTCTGGCGTTGCCCGCGGCTGCCGGTTTCGCGCTCCTGGCCGAGCAGATCGCCAGCGGCCTGTTCGAGCACGGCGAATTCGGCCCCCAGGACACGCTGGCGGTTGCGGGCGCTTTGTCGGCGATCTGCGTTGGGCTGCCAGGGCACGTGCTGGAGAAGGTCTTCGGTGCTGTCTCCTTCGCGCATGAGGACACCCGTACCCCGATGTTTGCTGCGCTCATCGGCCTGGCGACGGCCGTGGCCGGGGGTATGTTGCTGTTTCCGCGCTTCGGCCATGTCGGGGTGGCAGCCGCCATAGGGATATCCGGCTGGGTCGGAGCACTTGTGCTCAATTTCATTTTGGGCCGCCGCGGCTGGCTGAGCCTCGATGCCCACGCCCGATACCGCCTGCCACGCATCGCGTTGGCGACGATCGTCATGGCTGGTGTAGTCGCCTCTGTGAGTCATGCACTCGGTTTGGCCGAACCCGTGTCATCCTTTGGCCGGCTCGTCGTCCTTGTCGTTTTGGTGATGGTGGGCATCGGGGTTTATCTCGCCGCGCTGCAATTGCTCGGCGTGATGAAGCTCAAAGACCTGGTCGCAGCGGTCCGCCATGGAGCGTAAGTAAGGGCCTTGGAGCGTAAGGGCCTTGCGCCACGCGCCTCCGCCGTGGCATGGCTCCGCGCACAATCAACGAGGGCGGGCAATGGCGTTCAAGGAGCGCGTATTTTCCGGCGTGCAGCCGACTGGCAACCTGCACCTCGGCAATTATCTCGGCGCGATCACCAAGTTCGTTGCCCTGCAGGATAAATATGACTGCATCTATTGTGTGGTGGATCTGCACGCCATCACGGTTTGGCAGGATCCAAGCGAATTGCCGCTCGCTACGCGCGAGGTGACCGCTGCATTTCTTGCCTGCGGAATCGATCCGAAGAAAAACATTATCTTTAACCAGAGTCAGGTCGCCGAGCATGCCGAACTTGCCTGGGTGTTCAATTGCGTCGCGCGCGTCGGCTGGCTCAACCGCATGACGCAATTCAAGGAGAAGGCGGGCAAGGATCGTGAAAATGCTTCGGTCGGGCTTTATGTCTACCCGAACCTGATGGCCGCGGACATTCTGATCTACCGCGCGACCCACGTGCCGGTGGGTGAAGACCAGAAGCAGCATCTCGAACTGTCGCGCGACATTGCCCAGAAATTCAACAACGACTTCGCAGCGTCGATCCACGCCCGTGGTTACGGCGATGCGTTCTTCCCGCAGCCGGAGCCATTGATTCAGGGACCTGCAACCCGGGTCATGTCGCTGCGTGACGGTTCGAAGAAGATGTCGAAGTCCGAGGCGTCCGATTATTCGCGAATTAATCTGACTGATGACGCAGATGCCATTGCGCAGAAGATCCGCAAGGCAAAGACCGATCCCGAGCCGCTGCCCGGCGAAGAAAAGGGCCTGGCGCCACGCCCCGAAGCCGACAACCTGGTCGGCATCTATGCCGCGTTGCAAGGGGTGACGAAAGCTGAGGTGCTCGGGCAGTTTGGCGGCGGGCAATTTTCTACCTTCAAGGCCGCGCTGGTCGATCTCGCGGTCGCCAAGCTCGGGCCGATTGGCGCCGAGATGAAAAAGCTGGTGGAAGACCCGGTCTATATCGACTCTGTATTGGCAGACGGTTCGCAGCGCGCGCAGGTGATCGCCGCCGAAACCATGAAGGCGGTCAAGGATATCGTCGGATTCGTGCGTCGTTAGTTGCAGCGCGGGACACCCGCCTTGTCGGCGCGGCAGCCGCCGTGCCACCATCGCACGCTCGTGCACCCACACCTGCGCATATGATCGGACGGGAGCGTCGCGCCCATGAGCAGCAAGCGCCGCAGCTACGAGGCCGGCCACAAGCGCAAATATCTCGTCGTCATTGACGACACCGAGGAATGCGACCGGGCCATCTATTGGGCGGCCAAGCGCGCCGGCCGCACCAAATCTCAGATCGTGATGTTGCGCGTTATCGAACCGGGCGACCGCAATCAGCAATGGCTCGGCGTCGCCGACATCATGAAGGCAGAGCAGCAGGAAGCAGCGAACGCCACACTCGACAAGTTCGCCGCACGGGCAAAAAAAATTGCACGCATTACCCCGGACCGCGTCATACGCGAAGGCGATACGGCCGAGGAGATTGTCAAGCTGATCGACGAAGACGCCGACATTGGCATCCTTGTGCTCGCGGCCGGCACCGGGAAAGAAGGGCCAGGCCCATTGGTCTCCAACCTTGCCAAGACTGCCGGCACTTTCCCGATCCCGGTAGCGCTCGTGCCTGGCCATCTGAGCGACGAGGACATCGACGCCAGTTCCTAGCGTCCGGTGGTCCGGAATGGCATAAGGCCGGTTTCTACGCTCGCCTCGGAACGACCGGAAAGAGACGGTTGACCCGCGCAGGCACAATCGCCATTTATGGGTTATAATTCTGCAGCCAGCGGGCCTTGAACCCGTATGAGCAAGGAGCGAAGTCGATGTTCATTCAGACCGAGGCCACGCCTAATCCTGCAACGCTGAAATTTTTGCCCGGGCGCCCTGTGCTCGAAGGCGGCACGCTCGACATACAGTCGAAGGACGCTGCGGCGCAATCACCCCTGGCGATCCGTTTGTTTGACGTTGCGAATGTCGGCGGGGTCTTTTTCGGCTCGGATTTCATTTCAGTGACCAAAACCGGCGGCGATTGGCAACAGATGAAGCCGGCGATCCTCGGCGTCATCATGGAACACTATATGTCGGGTACGCCGCTCCTGGCGGATGACGTGCAACCGGCGGCAGCTGCTGACGAATTCTTTGATGCCAAGGACGCGGAAACCGTCGCAACCATCAAAGACCTGATTGAAACACGCGTGCGTCCGGCAGTCGCAGGCGATGGTGGCGACATCACCTTCCGCGGTTACAAGGAAGGCATCGTCTATCTGAACATGAAGGGTGCCTGCTCGGGCTGCCCGTCCTCGACCGCGACGCTCAAACACGGCATTCAAAACCTGCTGCACCATTTCGTGCCCGAAGTGGTCGAAGTACGGCCAATGTAACCGGAAAAAGCCGCCTCAAACTCGTGATGCCCGGGCCTGTCCCGGGCATCCGCGTCTTTGAGCCTCCGCAGCAAAGACGTGGATGGCCGGCACAGGACCGGCCATAAATGATGCTAGAATTCCTGTATGCGAGTCCTTGCCATCGACACCGCGCTCGAAGCTTGCTCGGTTGCTGTGCTTGACACCAGCCGAGCCGATCAACGTGTGCATGAATCTGTGCCGATGCAACGCGGTCACGCCGAGGCGCTGATGCCGCTGGTGGCGAACGTGCTCGAGCGGGCGCAGATCGACTTCACGGCGCTCGACCGCATCGCGGTAACAACCGGACCCGGAAGTTTCACCGGCTTGCGTGTGGGTATCGCGGCGGCCCGCGGCATCGCGCTCGCCACCGGCAAGCCGGCGATCGGCCTCACGACGCTGGCAGCCTTCGCCGCACCGTTCATTGCCGCCGATGATACGCTGCCGGTGGTCGTGGCAATCGACGCACGCCACGATCACATCTACCTCCAGGTCTTTGGTCCGGGAGGCCGCACGGTCGTTGCACCCCGCGTGGCGCCGTTGCGGGAGGCATTGCGTGTCTCGACATCGGGCGCGCCGCGCATCATCGGCACGGCGGCAAGCAGGCTGGCAGCCTTATGGCCCTCCGGCGAGCGCGCGCCGAGTGCCGTCGAGCAGCGCGCTGCGCCGCAGATCGAGTGGGTGGCACGGCTCGGCGCCGCGGCAACCGATACCGGCACGCCGCCAAAGCCGCTGTACCTGCGCGCACCTGATGCCCATCCCCAAGACTCTGTACAGTTGGCCCGCCGATGATCGGCTTCGTGAGCAGCCTTTTCGCGCGCGCCGAACCGGCGATGTCGGAGGCGAGCACACGCGATGCGGCGGCTATCGCCGCGCTGCATGGTGCGTCATTCCAGCGCGGCTGGAGCGAACAGGAGATCGAAGGCCTTTTGATTGACCGTCACGTCATCACGCACCGCGCGCTGGCGGGCGCCAAGCTCGCGGGTTTCATCATGTCGCGGTTGGTCGAGGACGAGGCGGAAATCCTTTCTATTGCGGTTGCACGCCGACAGCGCGGGCGGGGCCTCGCGCGCCGGCTGCTTACCCTTAATCTGCGCCGCCTGGCGGGACTTGGCGCGCGGGCTGTATTTCTGGAAGTTGATGAGCACAACGATCCGGCGCTCAGTCTTTACCACCGTGCGGGTTTCCGTGAAGTGTCGCGCCGCACCAATTATTATCCCGGGCATGACGGCGGGGCGGCCGCGCTGGTGCTGCGGCGCGACCTTTGATGACGGCCCAATAGACACATGGCGGACACCGCCAAATATGATAGGAAGGCCGCGGACGCTGGCCGAACAGACGGTAGAGATGCAAGGTGACGCAGGCCGGTAAGCACATCGCCGAAAAGAAGAACATCGAAGCACTGTGCGCTGCGAAAGGCATGCGCATGACCGAACAGCGTCGCGTGATCGCGCGCGTATTGGCGGAATCCGACGACCATCCCGACGTCGAAGAGCTTTACCGCCGATGCGCCAAGGTTGACGACCGTATCTCGATTTCGACCGTGTATCGCACCATGCGCCTCTTCGAAGATGCCGGGATCATCGAGCGTCACGATTTCCGCGACGGCCGCGCGCGTTACGAAACGAGCCCTGACGCGCACCACGACCATCTGATCAACCTGCGTAACGGCGAAGTGATCGAATTTCAGTCAGAGGAAATCGAACGTCTGCAAGCCGAGGTCGCACGCAAGCTCGGCTTCAAACTCGTCGATCACCGGCTTGAGCTGTATGCGGTACCACTCCACGACGACAAGAAGCGCTAGCGCATGAGCCCGATGGACTAGACGCCAATGGTGCGCGCGCTTTTCATTGGGGCATTTTTTTTCACGATGACGCCGCTATTGATCTTGATTCAGTGGCTGCTTGAAAAGCTCGGATTGCCGGGGTGGGGTTTTATCGCGACGCACTACTATCGCCTGCTTTGCTCGCTTCTGCGCATTCGTGTGCGCGTCAGCGGCGTACCGATGCGCAATCGCGCTGTGCTCTTCGTGTCCAACCATGTCTCGTGGGCCGATATCCTCGTGATCGGCTCGATCGCGCCAGTCGCCTTTGTCGCCAAGCGCGAAGTTCGCGACTGGCCGCTGGTCGGAATTACCGCAGAGCTGCAGCGGACCGTGTTTGTCGATCGCACGCGCCGTCACCAGACCGGGACTGCTGTGGCCGAAATCGTCAAGCGGATCGAAAGCGGCGTCTCGGTGGTGTTGTTCGCGGAAGGGACATCGAGCGACGGCAATCGCGTGCTGCCGTTCCGAACCGCTTTGCTCGGCGCGGTGGAGGGAACCAGCGGGAACGGCGGTGACAGCGTCCTGATTCAGCCGATGTCGATCGGCTACACCGGCCAGCAAGGCATTCCGATGGGGCGTCAGCACCGCCCGCTGGTTGCCTGGTATGGTGATCTCGATTTCATGCCGCACATCAGGGCCTTCATCGAGCAAGGTGCTGTCGATGCTCTGGTCACGTACGGAGAGCCCATGCCTGCTGACCGCGACACCGACCGCAAGGCGATGACCAAACGGCTGGAAGGCACCGTGCGCCGGCTGTTGTCGGCTGCCCTGCGTGGGCGGCCAATGCTTGTGGAGCGCGCCGACTAGCCGCAAATTTATTTTTGGCGCGGGCCCGGAAAGTCTTAAAATCGTTGTAAAATCAAATATATGGTCTGACGGGACAAATCCCGCGATGACAGCTAGATTGGACCCGCTTCGCACCGAAACGGCATGAGCAGACCCCGCAAAGTCCACGTCAAATCCTTTGGCTGCCAGATGAATGTCTACGATTCACATCGTATGGCAGACACCCTGGCGCCTGCCGGCTTCGTCGAAACGTCAGGTCCAGAGGATGCCGATCTCGTTATCCTCAACACCTGTCATATCCGAGAAAAGGCCGCGGAGAAGGTCTATTCGGAAATCGGACGCATCCGCGAAATGAAGGAGGCCGCCGCTCGCGACGGCCGTCACATGATAATTGCGGTGGCCGGTTGCCTCGCACAGGCGGAAGGCAAGGAAATAATACGCCGGGCAGGCGCGGTCGATCTGGTTGTCGGCTCGCAAAATTATCATCGCCTGCCGGACATGATCGCGCGTGCGCAAGGCGGTGAAAAAATCATCGACACGGAATTTCCTGTCGAGGACAAGTTCGACGTTCTGGCCGCGCCCAGGCGAGACGCGATTGCCAAACGCGGCATTTCCGCCTTCGTGACGGTGCAGGAAGGATGCGACAAGTTCTGCACGTTCTGCGTCGTGCCCTATACGCGTGGCGCTGAAGTCTCGCGCCCGGTTGAAAAGATTGTCGCAGAGGTCGCACGGCTGACCGAGGCAGGCGTGCGCGAAATCACGCTGATCGGCCAGAATGTGAACTCCTATCACGGACTCGGAGCGGATGGCCGGCCGTCAACACTCGGACAATTGCTGCGGCGCCTTGCGGACGTCCCCGGTGTGCTGCGCTTGCGCTACACCACGAGCCACCCGCGCGACATGGACGGGGATCTCGTCGCGGCACACGGCGAACTGCCGGCGCTCATGCCTTGTGTGCATTTGCCGGTGCAATCCGGATCCGATCGCATTCTGGCCGCGATGAGCCGAAAACATACACGCCGGGATTATCTTGACGTCATTGCACGACTGCGTGCCGGGCGCGCCGATCTCGCCTTCACCTCCGATTTCATCGTGGGCTTCCCGGGCGAAACCGACGCAGATTTCCGGCAGACCCTTACGCTCGTCGATGAAGTCGGTTTTGCCGGGGCATATTCGTTCGTGTATTCGGCACGACCCGGAACGCCGGCAGCCGAAATGGACGATCAGGTGCCGCCGGAAGAGAAGTCCGACCGCCTGCAGCGGCTGCAGGCCACCATCACCCGCCACCAGCACGGTTTTAATGCCGGCTTCGCCGGCCGCACGATCGATGTGCTGCTGGAAAAGCCCGGCAAACTGCCTGGGCAGATCGTTGGCCGCTCCCCATATTTGCAGGCAGTCCACGTCATGGCGCCTGCCAGCCTGATCGGCTCGGTCAAGCGCGTGACCGTCACCGAAGTCGGCAGCAACAGCCTTTTTGGCACGCTCGCCGATGAAATGAGCGCACCCGCGCTTGCCACAGCAGGAGCTTGAAACGCCTTTGCGCACACCGGATTCCGTGATTCCGTCCGCCGCCGCCTCCGAAGAGACGGCCACCACCCAGACCGTGCTCGCATTTGAGGACAACAAACTCGCTTCGGTCCTGTTTGGACAATACGGACAAAATCTCGCGCTAATTGAACGGCGCCTCGGCGTGGTAGCGGAACAGCGTGGCAATCACGTCACCGTCGAAGGCTCGCGAAGCGCCTGCGAGCAAGCGCGTCGCGTGCTGGAAGGCCTCTACGAGCAGCTCAAGCGTGGGCATGACTTGAGTCAGGGTGACGTTGAGGGCGCCATTCGTCAGGCGATCGCACAAGGGTCGTTATTTGACTACGACCCGGCGGCTCCGCGTCCCACTTTTGAGGAAATCAACCTGCGCAAGCGGCCGGTGCGCGCGCGTACGTCCGCACAAGATGCCTATATTCGCGCGCTCAAGCGTCATGCACTGGTATTCGGAACTGGCCCGGCGGGTACCGGCAAGACCTGGCTTGCGGTCGCGCAGGCCGTCCAGATGCTCGAGCGAAAGGAAGTCGATCGCATCATCCTCTCACGACCGGCTGTTGAGGCCGGCGAGCGATTGGGTTTCCTTCCCGGCGACATGCGCGAGAAGGTCGATCCTTATCTGCGACCGATTTACGACGCGCTCTACGACCTGATGGACGCCCGCATCGTCGAGCGCGCCTTGCAGGCCGGCGAAATCGAAATTGCGCCGCTTGCCTTCATGCGCGGTCGAACGCTGTCGAACGCCGCCGTCATTCTCGACGAAGCGCAGAATACAACGTCGATGCAGATGAAGATGTTTCTCACCCGGCTGGGCGAGAACAGCCGCATGATCGTCACGGGCGATCCGAGCCAGGTCGACCTGCCGCATGGCCAGACCTCAGGATTGGCGGAAGCGGTCAAGTTGCTCGCACGGATCGAAGGCGTAGGTCATGTCGCCTTTACGCATGTAGACGTCATCCGCCATGAACTGGTGGGGCGAATCGTTGAAGCCTACGACCGCGGCACACCCGCTCGCGAGGACAGGGGATGAGACCCGTGCCGCAGCAGCGTTTGTCTCCGCTGCAAATCGACGTTCAGACGCAGTCGCCGCTTTGGGATGCGCAGCCCCTCGCCGCGCAGACCGTACGCGAGGCCATCGGCGCGGCAGCCTCCGCACTCTCAACAGCCGGAGGTGAAGTGAGTATCTTGCTCACGAACGATTCGGCGATTCGCATACTCAATCGCGACTGGCGAGGAATCGACAAGGCGACCAACGTGCTGTCGTTTCCCGCGTCCGGCCAGGCAGCCGGTGAAGTACGCTTGCTCGGCGATATCGTCATCGCCTACGAGACGCTTGACCGCGAATGCGACGATGAAAACCGCATCTTCCTTCATCACCTTGCCCATCTCACGGTGCATGGTTTTCTTCATCTCATCGGGTACGATCATCAGACCGATGTTCAAGCCGAAGAGATGGAAGGGCTCGAAAGCAGGATCATGACGTGCCTGAAGTTGCCCGACCCCTACCTCTCGCGTGATCTTGGCGACGCCTGACCGCTATGCCTGACAGCGATTCATCCAGTTCGAGCCCGTCCGGGACTCCATTCGAGCCGCGCAATCTGCCGGTGCCGGTCCCTCCGGCCCAGGAGGGAGGCGAGAACTGGTTTATGCGTGCGCTGCGCACGTTGTTCGGCTGGAAGTCCGGCTCTGCGCGCGCAGACCTTAAGGACATACTTGATGTCATGAGTCCCGGTGAATCCGGCTTCTCGCCGGAAGAAAGCCGGATGCTCAAAAATATTCTTGGCCTGCGCGAACGCCGCGTCGGCGATGTCATGGTCCCGCGCGCGGATATCGTCGCCGTGCAGCAGGACATCAAGCTCGGCGACCTCGTGCGTGTCTTCGAAGGAGCTGCTCACTCGCGGCTCGTGGTCTACAATGACACGCTTGATGATCCCGTCGGCATGGTGCATATCCGCGATCTGATCGCATTCATGACGGCGCGCGCGGCAGTCGATCCGGAAAAGAATGCCAAACGCAAGAAACCGCTCCCTGCCGGCCTCGACCTCAAAGCCGTCAATCTCGGTATGCCGTTATCGGCCACCAGAATCGTGCGCGAGATCCTGTTCGTGCCGCCATCGATGCGCGTGATCGATTTGCTCGCCCGCATGCAGGCTACGCGGATTCATCTCTCGCTGGTCGTCGACGAATATGGCGGCACCGATGGGCTCGCATCCATCGAGGATATCGTCGAGCAGATCGTCGGCGAAATTGCCGACGAGCATGATGACGATGAAACGCCCGCGGTGACACAGCAACCCGACGGTTCCTTTGTCGCCGACGCGCGCGCCAATATCGAGGATGTGGTCGGTACGGTCGGCAACGACTTCGATGTGGGCGATGCGGCCGAGGAGGTCGACACCATCGGCGGCTATCTTGTGACGCGCGCAGGCCGCTTGCCGATTCGCGGAGAAATCGTCCCGGGACCCGGGCTGTTCGAATTTGAAGTGCTCGATGCCGATCCGCGGCGCGTCAAGCGGATACGAATCACCCGCCTGAAGGAGCGGCGCGATCGGCAACGTGAACCACGCCGGCCAGGCGCTGCCGACGTATTGGCCGGCGCGCCGGCGCCGCCATCAGGTAGTGACGTTACGCCACCGAAAGATACCGGCCCTGCCGCGGGCACGCCCCAATCGTGACGATCACCCGCCTCGCCCATTTCGTCATCCTGGCCTTCGGTTGGCAGCGCGCAATGATTGCTTTTGCCGCTGGTGCGGCATCGGCGCTGGCGGTGGCGCCGATCAATGCCTGGCCAATCCTGTTCGTGACATTTCCTGTATTGATCTGGCTTGTCGACGGCTCTGCATCCGGCCGTTGGGGCGCCCCGGTGACCGCAGCGCTGGCAGGCTGGTGTTTTGGCTTTGGTTATTTTCTCGCCGGTCTTTACTGGATCGGTTACGCCTTCCTCGTTGACGCGAAGACGTTCGGATGGCTGCTGCCGGTGGCAGTGGCCGGGCTCCCGGCCTATCTCGCGCTTTACACCGCGCTGGGTCTGGCGGCCGCACGGCTGATCTGGATGCGCGGACCCGAGCGCATTTTGGCTCTTGCCGCGACCTTGACCGCTGCCGAGTGGCTGCGCGGCCACCTGCTCAGCGGATTTCCCTGGAACACTTTCGGCTACGCACTCACCCAACCCTTGGTGCTGGCGCAAAGCGTCTCGCTGGTCGGCATCTGGACACTGACCTTTTTCTGTATCGCCATTTGCGCGACTCCCGCAGCGATCGCCGATGACAAGGCGGATACGCGATATCCGTACCGTCCGCTTTTCCTTGGCATAGCGGTGCTGGCAGCTTTCTCCGGCTACGGTGCGATGAGACTATGGTCGCACCCGACCGCCTATGTTGCCGGCGTCAAGCTGCGCATCATGCAGCCCAATCTGCCGCAAGACGACAAGTTCAACTATTCCGCCAAGGCGCAGGTCATGGATCGTTACCTGCGCCTGTCCGACCGCGCCACCGGCCCGGGATCGAACGGCGTGCGCGACATCACGCATTTGATTTGGCCGGAAGCGGCTTTTCCATTTTTTCTCGCCCGTGAGCCGGATGCCCTCGCGCAGATCGCCGCACTGCTCAAGCCGTCCACTGAATTGATTACCGGCGCGGTGCGAGCCGCGTCCGATGCCGGTCCGAGCAATTTCCGCGCCTATAACTCGGTCTATGTCATTGATCCCGACGGTTCGATCCGCGGCATTTACGACAAGGTACACTTGGTGCCTTTCGGCGAGTATCTGCCGTTCCAGCGCCTGCTCGAACGGGTTGGTCTGATGCAGCTCACCAAGGTCGTGGGTGGATTTTTGTCGGGTGATCGCCGGCGAGCGATGGACGTTGCCGGCGCGCCGAAAATGTTGCCGTTGGTTTGCTACGAGGCGATCTTTCCGGGTGCCGCCGTTCCGGGCGGCGAGCGGCCGGGCTGGTTGGTCAATGTCACGAATGACGGCTGGTTCGGCATCAGCTCGGGCCCCTATCAGCATTTTCAGCAAGCGCGTGTCCTTGCGATCGCCGAAGGCTTGCCGCTGGTGCGCGCGGCCAATACAGGCATCTCGGCGGTTATCGATCCGGTCGGAAGGATCATCAACAGTCTGCCCTTGGGCGTCGAAGGCGTGCTTGACGCTCGTCTGCCGGCCGCAATCGAACCGACGATTTATCTGAGCTACGGCAACTACGCCTTGATCCTTGTATTAGGCCTCAGCCTGATCATCGTGGGGCGGCGCCGGCTTCGCGCATAGATTGCGGAGAAGTGCAACGTATGGTGTAAGTTGTTGCACGCACAGAGCGACCTGCACACGCGACAATGTGCCTATAGCTCTACATTGTCATCATACGAAAACTGCTGAAATCTATGAATTATTTACGGTGCCATTCCCGATTACAGGGAATCCGCGGATTGCTTTGCTGTATTCACTTGTGACAACTACGCGTCAATGGGGGCATAGGAGAATTCGATGGCCAAGAAGGCACCGAATCCGGTCGACAAGCACGTCGGTTCGCGCGTGCGCATGCGCCGGATGATGCTGAGCATGAGCCAGGAAAAGCTCGGTGACGCCCTCGGCCTTACGTTCCAGCAGGTTCAGAAATACGAAAAGGGTACCAACCGCATTGGCGCCAGCCGGCTGCAACAGATCGCCCAGATTCTGCAGGTGCCGGTTTCGTTTTTCTTCGAAGGC
>DATAPP010000120.1:0-4889 GCA_036265125.1 Pseudolabrys sp.
TGACACCATCGCCGATGCCTTCGATGCGAATGTCGGCATCCGGCATCGCCTGTTTGAGAGCCGCGCGTACGCCATTAAGGTCGCGTTTAACTGCAATATCGAAGCCGGCGATTTGCTTGCCGTCGGCATCGAAGAAGAAAATATTGGTCTGCCCGACCGCGACGCCGATCATGTAAGCGCGACGAGAAGAGCGGATCACCGCGTTGGCGATCTTCGGGTCAGCAACCAGCACATCCTTAATGTCGGCCGGCAAATCGATTATAACCGACTTGCCAATTCCGAGCGGAATGAACCGTGATGTTGCTTCGCTCGCCGCCACCTGAACGATGGGTATATTGGTTGCCTCGGCTGCGATGACCGGGGCGATTGACGCCAATCCGATGGAGACGATAAGCGCCCACAATGTAGTGGCGCGAGCCATTGTCCTGTTCGCCATGTCTCCCTTCATCCCCCAATTGGTCATCGCGGTGTAATCGTGGTGCTCACGCCAAACCGGACGACATTGATGTTGCGGCGCGAATCCGTCTCGTCCGCTTTCGAATCATTGGACGTGTCGGCAATGCTGCGCAGCGCCAGCGACAACACGCCGACTTGCTGAGACAGCGTCAAAGTTTCTGCCTGTGCTGGCGCGAGTTCGAGCGTCGCGGTTTTGCCCACCACAACCTTCTGGCCATTCTTTTCTTCAACGGTCTGATCGATCGCAAGGACGCGAACGTTTCTGAGAATGGTCTCGCTGGCACCGCCGTTTTCACGATTGCCGCGCGGTGACAGGATGACGTCAACCCGATCATTCGGCAGGATGAAACCACCAGCACCCGTTTCCGGTGAAATCTGCGTTGAAATGGCGCGCATGCCAGAGGGAAGGATCGCGGCCATGAAGCCGGAGCCCTTCGCATCCACCAACTTTGCTTCACGAATCGGTTCCCCGGCGACGAAAGGAGCGCGAACGATCATGCCGGCGAGGTCTTCGAGCGCCTTGGGCCGATCAATCTTGCGAATGAAATTGCCGCTGGCAGTGGTCGCCGGCCAGGCCTCCCAAGAGGCATCCGCTGGAGAGAGCGCTTGGCCTCGCGGGATGTCGGATTTGGCGACCAGAATATCGACGGTGTTGAATTTGGGCGCCTCCGCCGTGATTTCGGGAGGATTTCCAGAACGGCCGGCAAGCAGGGCGGCAACGCCACCCGCTGCTATGGCGACAGTCAGTACTACCACTCGTGCAGCTTTCATACGCTCACTCTCACCGTGACAGGACGGCCGGTTTGGCCGCGAAAATCAGGTGGCCGTCGATGCGGCCGTTACCACCGGATTTCACCAGCTAAAGGTCAAGGTATAGTTAAGGAGCGGTATCCAAATCGAGTTAATATTATCTTTGTGGCGCTAACGCCGCTGATTTCAGAAACTAGGCCGGCATCCATCCGGTTTTCGGATAGACGGCAAGAGCGGCCGCCGCCAGCGCAATGCCGTAGGGTATGCCGCCGTCGGTTTCATGCAGGCGAAGGATCCAACTTTGGCGTGCAAGCATCGCCGGCAGTGGAATCTTGCGGAATTGAAGGATTGCCAGCGTCAAGGCGCCGCCGAACAGGGAGGCGTAAATCAGATAGTCGAGCAGATGATCAAAGCCGAACCACAATGCGGTCGCGGCGGCAAGCTTGGCATCACCACCGCCAATCCAGCCCTGCGAGAAGAAAGCAAACGCGACGACCAGCACAACCGTGGCCGCCGCGAGGTGCATGCCAACGGCGTGCAGACTCATGCCGGTGACTGCGATGAGCAGAAAGAATCCGCCCGCGAGCGCCAGCGACAGCCGGTTGGAGATCGTCATGGTCAAGAGGTCGCTCGATGCAGCGAATGCCATCAGGGCGGGAAACAGCAAGAGCCTGATTACATCCGTGACCATAATCACTCGTTCCTCACACAACTCACATCCGGGATCGCACCTTACGTCGCCTAAGCTTGCGGAACAGTTAGCGCTGCTGTTCAACTATTTCAGCTGGGTCGGCATTCAGGTTGGTGCCGATACCATTGACCATGGCGATGATCGCGACCGAAATACCCGCTGCGATCAAACCGTATTCGATCGCTTGGCGGCCGAATCGTCCCTCGCGAAGCGCGCGAACAAGTTCTTCATGGGAATCCCTTGGACTGACACCTGGCTGCCTGAGCGGATCCCCGGCAGCGGCCAAACCGTTCGGCTTTTAGTAAATGATTACGGATTGCGCCCCGGTTAATTTGATTGAGGAAACAGAGGGCTTAGCCCCGGCTGATTTGCTTGAGGGAGAGCGAACCACAGCTCCAAAAAAGCGATGGCTAACAGGTCGTTAATTCGATGTCCTGTCCGAGCGCTCTCAAGACCAATGCCTAGCCTCACTGCATGTTATTATTATGCACACAAAATCTATTTGTTTATCTCATTTTAACTGCGCGCTCCGATACCGGAGGTCGCTACAAGTTAGCGATCCAGGTATTTTGCCGATGCTCGCTGAGATGATGTCAGTTGTTACGGTCGCCGGCCAGACCATGCTCAAGCTGGTCCCGATCTCGATCGGCTTCGGCATCGTGTTCGCCCTTCTGACGCATTGGTCGGCATGCAATCCCGGTCGCCCCTGGTGGCGCAAGCGTGAGATCGTCACGGACATCTGCTACTGGTTCTTGATCCCGCTCGCCGCGCGTTTTGTGCGCATCGGCCTCATGGTGATGGGCGCTGCGTATCTCTACGGGATTCACGGTGCCGACGCCTTGATGGAGTTCTATGACGACGGCTTCGGCCCGTTGGCGCAGCTGCCATTGTGGGCACAAGCATTGACTTTTTTGATCGTGTCGGACTTCCTGACTTATTGGATTCATCGCGGTTTTCACCGGGGGAGCCTCTGGAAATACCACGCCGTACACCATTCCTCGGAAGAGCTCGAATGGATATCGGCGGCCAGGTTTCATCCGTTCAACATATTTTTCGGTACGGTTCTCGTGGATGTTGCCTTGTTGCTTGCCGGTATTTCGCCAAACGTGATGCTATGGGTGGGCCCGTTCACCACCGCTACGTCGGCCTTTGTCCACGCCAATCTGAACTGGACACTTGGGCCGTTCAAATACGTCATCGCCGGACCAGTGTTTCACCGCTGGCATCACACCGCGGCGGATCGCGGCGGCTCCATGAATTTTGCAGGCACGTTCCCCATTTGGGACCTTCTGTTCGGAACTTTTTATATGCCTGCGAACGTCCTTCCGGACGCGTATGGCATTGATGACACCGCCTTTCCGGAAAGCTTCGGTGCCCAGATGATGTATCCATTCCAACGCTGATTTTTCTTCGTCCGGCTGCGTTCTTTGCACTTCATTCACCAATTTACCGTCAACTTGACTTGCCGTCATCCGCGGTGATCCTGTTGTGCGTCCTGTTCTGGAGAGCGCGATGTCTTTAGTGGGCTGCAGACAACATTTCCGCGTGTGGCTTTCGACCGTCCTGCTTGCAGGATTCACCGGATTGGCGCCGGCCCAAGCGGACACTGTGTCAATAAGGCTCGACCAGGCGCACATCATGCAACTGCCGGATCGGGTGGCCACAATCGTGATTGGAAACCCGTTGATTGCCGACGCGACCCTTCAGGGCGGCGGTGTTCTTGTGGTTACCGGCAAGGGATTTGGGGCCACCAATCTCGTGGCGCTCGATCGCGCCGGGCGCGTCCTTTTGAGCCATACCGTACAGGTGCTGGGCCCCGGCACCGACGACATGGTTGTCGTCTACAAGGGCGTCGAGCGCGAAACTTATAGTTGCGCCTCCAATTGTGAGCGCCGCATTACGCTCGGTGATGCGCCAGCTTATTTCAATGCTAATCTTGCAGAGAGCGGTGCTCGCAATGGCCAAGCACAAACCCCCGCCCAGCCACGCTAGCGGCGTTTTGTTCAGTGGTTCAGCGCCAAGTTAAAAACTCGTCTTCAAACTGAGCTCGGCGAAATAGAACACGCGCCGCAGCTTCCGCGGGAGCTCCTTAGCGCCTGGTGCGCGCGTCAGGGACCTACCTCTTTCATTCAGGGGCTGAACGTTGGCACCGGAGTCAGCTATTGGCCGGTAAATAACTAAGGTTGTTTGAATTTTTGTCTGCACGTTTTCTTGAGCCAACAGGATGTCGTCGGGGCTTTTCAATAGTTCACTTTTATGGGCAATTTAACGATTTTTTTGACGGTATTTTGACAATCGCCGACTAAGTTTTCAGCGTCAATGCAGTAATAGCTCTACATTCGTCGCTCTGTCTCGATTCAACTCAAGTAACTGTTGGTCGCTGGTTAATCCGTAAGTTCGCAAAGAAAGCTAAACATGCCTTTGAAACTGTCGGTAACGACTTTCAATCTCAGAAAAGCCCGTCATGCGCTATTTAGCTTGCATGCGGACCAGCGCGGCACGATCGCGGTGATTATGGCGTTTATGTTCCCTATCTTAATTGGTGCGTTTGGGCTGGGATTCGAAATAACAAATTGGTACTTGACGACGCGCTCAATGCAGAATGCCGCTGATGCGGCGGCGATTGCAGCGGCAACCAATGGTTCAGGCAACTACAACACAGAAGCCGCAGCTGTTGCCACGCAATACGGATATACTAACGGCTCCAATGACGTGACATTGACCGCATCCAACGCGGCAACCTGTCCCGCAGATCCTAGCCTTTCGCCGCCTTGCTACAGCGTGACAATCACCCGCGTGTTGCCGTTAGTCCTTACTGAAGTCGTAGGTTACCTAGGCAACTCAACGCTGAACGGGGGCCGCGCACAAAATTTAACAAGCACTGCCGTCGCCAACAAACCGACCATACAGACACCAATTTGCTTATTGGGACTTGATACCAGCGGCACGGCTATTCGCACCAATGGCGCTCCGAATACCGACTTCACCGGCT
>DATAPP010000121.1:0-27534 GCA_036265125.1 Pseudolabrys sp.
GGTATCAGCCGTATCGCGGCTACTATCGCTACTGATTGAGTGCGCGCGCTCACAAACGAACGAGATCGCGGACCAAAGGTCGAAATCTGCGCTTTGGTCCGCGCTGGCGGGCGATCATTCGAAGCTATTGAATGATCGCAAGCCACTCGCCGTCATCCTCATATTGTATGCGGTGCTGCTCCAGCGCATTACTCATTTCATGGAGTGCAATGAGCGTAAGGGTCGCCATCCGCTGTTTTTGTTCGTCGCTGAGGGTCTTATAGAGGGGCTGCCACGCATCGGCGAGTTTTCTTAGATCGGCTGATCGCTGAGCCAACGCGTCGGCGCGGCGATTCAAGAAATCAATCGGATCGATAGCGCTGTCGTTACCCGCTTTGCCCACGGTTTCTGTCAATCTTGCAAGACGGGCTTGCCGGTTCTGCGCGCGGACGCGAATAGCATCCTCCACAGCCGGCCAGTATTTCACCTGATCAGGCGTCAGTTGCAACGCGGCCTTGACGATCACAATCCGTGCATCCGTCAATTTGGCCAAGTCCGCTGCGCTTAAGCGTTCTGGTCCCATCGCAGAAGGGACCTGCGCGAGAGCAAGTGGAGATGCAGTGACGAAGAGTGCAGTCACCCCGGCAACTACGAATTTCAGCATCGATGACCTCCGTCGAAGTTTGTTGCCACCCAGGAGCCCATCGAATTTCAATTAAGCCGACAATGCATCAGAGTCACGTTGGACCGAAGTCCAACTGCTTTGGTTTACCGCGGAGTAAAGTTCGTAACGTCTACATCGCCTAATTTCGGCTTAGGACCCAAAGCGGAACCAAAGACCTCGAGCTCAGCTCGGGGTCTTTTTACTAAAGCGTGATGGAATCTTCGGAAGACCGCAGCGAGGCGGTCTTCCTGTTTGCGCAAATCTGTTCGCGTTTGTCCGCTAATAACCCAAAGCGACATGCGCACAGTTTTGAATGTTCAGCCCCTGCGGGAGAAGCGAACTCACGTCGGCGCTAATGATTCGCCGCGCCTTAACTGGATACCGGAACATTGCAATACTCCGCCGAGCTAATGTTACCCCAATGCATCACATTCGTTTTTTTCGATCTTCTGTGATGGCCCACACTGCGGAATCCGAATGGCGCCCCTATCATGAAAGGTGGCTGAGGAATGGGAGGGGGTTAGCCATGATGACTGAGAACCAAGATATAGCTCCACTGCTCGCGCTATTGAAAATGGCGGCGGACCAATGGCCGAGTTCTGAAGTGGGTGAGGTTTCGCAGAGCGAATTATTCCGTCGCGATCAAGCTTTACTCAAAATGTGGCCTGAGGCCTGCCGGCGCGTTGGCGTTACGGAGCGTGAATTTCCGCGCGGGGTGATTAGACGCTGGCAACAGGAAATGACCGGCGGTCGGCCACACTAAAGTAGTCGGCGCTCAAAAAAATGCCCCGGCGCGGGTGGCCGGGGCATTTACGCAAAAGTTCCACTGACGTGATCTGGATCGTCCAGCGCCGAACCGGATAAGACCCCCAAACCACCGAACAACGATACCGGTAGCGGACGATTGATCGGGGGCAAGTCAATACCTCTACGGTAATATGTTGGTCAGTGTGATCATGTCGCGATCAACTGGCGGAGTCCCCCTCATGATCACCAATCGTCCTCGCGCTGCGTAGCGGAGAAGTCACACTCGGCAAAATTCTCACGCGGGCCGTTTTGCGTCCACGATTTAGTCCTTCGAACGTCACAATGTAGCGAGGGAATGCCGGCCCCGACCTCGGGGACATATTGGGGACGGGAAGAGATCGGGGCCGCGCTCCAGGGGACCAGAGCGGCCCCGATTTTTACATTGTCCTCAATCTCACCCAAATTAAATCTTGGTCATTGTTTTGCGACACGGTGTGACCACCGCGTGATGAGCATCACAAAGAGTCGGCAAATACCACCGCGTCAGATAGATCCCTTTTGTGTTGGTTCGTGACTCGAAAAAAGGGCGGGATGTCCACTTCTGGCCCGAATGAATGGCGGAATGTCTGTTTTTGACCCAAACGGACATTGGGGACGGCGAGCCATTTAGACGTCGCATAGAACCAGGCGGACAATCCGACAGCGATCGATCCTTCACTGCCGTTGATGTTCAGAAGCCAGGCCGTTGGCAGTCTTGTTTGCACTGCGCTCAAGCATTCGGTCGGCAATAGCGACCTTGCAAGCATTTGAAAGCTGTGCGCGGTGCTCTCTCATGCAGTCTCGGAGGCGACCTCCGCCCGGCTGGACCGACCCGCAAAGCGTTTTCATATCCTGCCCGCATGCGCCCCGGAGAAGGCCTGGCTCGGCCAGGGCGTAATTGGGAAGAAGCGCCACGACGGCAATCGTAAAAGCGGACCTAAAGATCATAACGGTGTCTCCGGATGGCTCTGATGTCACTTTGACACTCGCCGCTTGAACAACGGTTTGCCGAATAACTAAAATTGCACCAAATCGAAGATCGATAGCAGGAAAACAACCGGCCACATTTTGCGCCCGACGTTGCTCTTGAGCCGCGCTGATTTGCCGGTCATTGCACGCGTTGTGCGCCGTGTTTACGCCAGGGTTATTCTATGCGTCACAAGTTCCTTGGCGACTGAATCAGTGGGCCGGATTACAAAGGTTTCATGTTGAGTTCATCGGCCGTTTAGCACTTCCGCCGCAAAGTCAGTTAAATTGTACAGCGATCGGATGGGCGGTGACTGACGAGGCTGTCTAATGGCCATCGATGTCCGCACGCAGGCCGCACTGGCGTTGCATCGCTTTGGGTTTTCGCCAAAGGCTGGCGCCCTCGCTTCGATCGGCGACGCGCATGCGATACTGATTGCCGAGCTCGAGAACCCGGCCGCCGGTCAAATCACGAAGCAGGGATTGCCGAACTCTGGTGAAGCCGCCCGTGCTGCTTTTAATTTCCGTCAGGAGCGGCAGGCCGCGCGTCTTGCCGTCCGCGGGCAAAGTCAATCAGGCGACCAGGAGCCGAACCGCGCAGCAGCGGACGACCCCCGGTCAGAGATGATGCAAAACGGGACCCAGCAAGGGGCACCAAAATCGAATCCTGGCCCGGGCGTGCCGCAGCAAATCTACCTCGAAGAAGCCAAAAATCGGCTTGATGCCGCCCTCGACAGTGACATCGGCTTTGTCGAGCGGCTTGTGTGGTTCTGGTCCAACCATTTTTGTGTGTCGGCCGACAAGGGCGGCGTGCGGCCACTTTGCGGCGCATTTGAGCGAGAGGCAATTCGGCCGCATGTGCGAGGAAAATTTGCCGACATGCTTGTTGCGGTTGAATCGCATCCGGCAATGTTGCTCTATCTCGATAATGCCCGCTCGATAGGACCGGCTTCGTTTGCCGGATTGCGGCGCAACAAGGGTTTAAACGAAAACCTCGCGCGCGAAATCCTTGAACTGCATACGCTTGGTGTACGCACTGGCTATTCGCAAGACGACGTCACCGGTTTTGCAAAAGTGATTACAGGGTGGAGCGTTGTGCCGCCGCGACTTGCTCCCGAACATGGCGGTGAATTCATGTTCAATCCGCGCCTGCACGAACCTGGTTCGCAGCGCATTATGGGGCACGAGTACCAGGATAACGGTTTTGAGCAGGGTCGTGCGGTGCTCCTCGCGCTGGCCAGAAGTCCGTCCACTGCAAAACACATCGCGACAAAGCTCGCGCGACATTTTGTTGCCGACGATCCGCCCGCCGCCCTGATTGATCGCCTAGCCAGGCGCTTTCTTGCGACTGACGGCGACTTGAAAGAGGTCATAAAGGCATTGGTCAGCGCGCCTGAGGCTTGGGATGCCCCACGCAACAAGCTCCGTCGCCCTTCGGAGTGGTTGATCAGTGCGCTGCGTGTGGTTGGTGTTAAACCGCCCGATGTGCGGCCGGTGCTCCAGGCGCAAAATTTGTTAGGCGAACCACTGTGGCGGGTGCCGGCGCCGAACGGATTTTCTGACGATAGCGCCGCCTGGATGGACGGGCTCGCACAGCGGCTCGATATTTCCAATCAGATCGCGCGCCGGGCAGGCGCTACGATCGACCCCGCTGTCCTCGCGGCGGACGTGTTTGGACCACTGCTTTCAAATGAGACCAGACAGACGCTCGAGCGCGCCGAAAGCCGGCCGCAGGCTCTGGCGCTGTTGCTGATGGCCCCCGAATTCCAACGCAGGTGACGCCACAGGTGACGCCATGACCTTCCCCCCGCATCAGGCAACCCGTCGAGAACTCTTGCTCGGATCCGGTGCCCTTTTCGCCTGGGCCAACGTGCCGCGTGTAGCCCTCGCCGAAGGCCGCGATCCCCGCTTGCTCGTCATAGTTCTGCGCGGTGCACTTGATGGACTCGCTGCAGTTGCCCCGGTGGGCGATCCTGATTGGCAGCGGATACGCGGCAACAACGCGCTCGCAATTCAGGGGACCGATGCAACCTTGCCCCTCGACGGCTTCTTTGCGCTTAACCCGGCAATGCCGAACTTGCACCGGCTTTATAAGTCGCAGCAGGCGACCATTGTCCATGCAGTGGCCACACCTTATCGCGAACGGTCGCATTTTGACGGTCAGGATGTCCTCGAAAGCGGCTTTACGCGGCCAGGCGCGACGGAAAGTGGCTGGCTCAATCGCGCGCTCGTTAACTTGCCGTCTGCTGGCCGCGTTAATCCGAAAAATGCTTTTGCCGTGGGTCCGATTACTCCTTTAGTCGCGCGGGGTCCCGCTCCCGTTCTGTCCTGGACGCCGTCGCGGCTGCAGCCCGCCAGCAACGACACTATGGGCCGGCTGCTCGATCTTTATCGTCATAGCGACCCTGCCCTGGCGCGTGCGTTAGAAGAGCGAGGTGCGTTGAATGCGATCGCCCAAGCGGAGCCTATGGATACAAATCCGATGAAAAATCCAGGCAAGCCAGGCGAAGCTGTGCGTGTCTATTTCACTGAAGCCGCCTCCGCCGCGGCCAGGTTTATGGCACGGGCAGATGGCCCTCGCGTGGGCGCGCTCGCATTCGATGGCTGGGACACGCACGCTGACGAAGGTGCCGCTCACGGGCGTCTGGCGATGCTGCTCGGCGCCCTCGACGGTGCGCTTGGTGCGATCGAAAGTGGACTGGGTGAGGCATGGCGAGAAAGCGTGGTCGCAGTAATTACCGAGTTCGGCCGTACTGCGCGCATCAATGGAACGGACGGTACCGACCATGGCACTGCGACAGTGGCGCTGCTCGTGGGCGGTGCGCTCAAGGGCGGGCGCGTGATAGCCGATTGGCCAGGCCTTAAGGAGGCAAGCCTTTATGAGAGTCGTGACCTTATGCCGACGAGCGATCTGCGCGCAGTGATGAAAGGGATTCTCAGGGATCACCTGCGCGCCGATGAGCGGGTGTTGGCATCCGACGTGTTCCCGGGCAGCCAATCAGTGAAGCCGCTCGGTGGGCTGACGGCCTGACCAAAGGCTGGTTCGTTGCGTGGGCGACTGCATTGCCGTGAACCGGCTCGCGGCAGGAGATTGGTTTCGATTTTCCCGGCTATTGAGCGTCAGCAACCCAGCACACCGGATTGCGAGCGATGCATTTGCTGCGCGCATCGTCGCGGCTGTTGCCGGTTTCGGTGCAGGATCGATGGGCCAAAGGACACGAGACGTCGAACTTGTAGCCGGTGAGGTTTCGCCAGACGCGCTTGACCTTGTGCTTCAGCGTTTCGTCCTTCGTTGCCTTGTCCTGCACCAGGATAATCGGCGGGCCGCCGTCCGCACGTGAAATCCCGGCCGCGGAGACCGGGCCCGCGCCGGCTTGGCCGGCAGCCGCCAGCAAGACTACGCCGGTTGCCAATGATATGAGATGTCGCATCGCCCCTGCTCTCCTCTTCTGTTGACACAGAACCCAGCGGAGACAGCAACGGGCCGACCGGGGAAAAGTTCCGGGCGAAGCCCGGCGCCGGCGGCCATATCGTTAATAGAAACGAGATTCGCTGGGAGATCGTCCGCATCTTCGAGGCGCACGGTTTCATCGAGGGCGGCAACGGGTATTACTACGACACGATGTATTTCGAATATCGGCCCGAGCTTAACGGGGCGACGAAGTGAGTGCTTTGAACAAATAATTGGTAAAACCGCCGCCACGTTCGTCTCCCAAACGCAGCCACCCTATCCCAGCCCAATCGTAATCCTATTGGCCCAACGCGGATGATTGAGCCAAATCCGAACACGAACAAGTTGCTCGGCGACGTTCATTGAAAGAAGTACCTCATGCGTAACGTCTTGTACTGTCACGATACGATTCGGTGCCTCCAGCATACCGTCAAATTCAGGTCGAAAACCGGGATCGACTTCAGAGCCCGCGCCAAGACTTAATTCGGTGGGGCCGTCTTGCTCAGGATAACACGCAACAGATATGCACGAATCAGTCGACAGGACTTGTTTATTTTTTTGCCAGAGAGGAATTCTGCCCCCCGCTCGATCAGATACGAATATAAGCGAGTTTACTGGTCTAATAAGACTCGAAGTATGCATTGTTAGCGCCTTCCTCCGTTTCGGCTTATCCAATTTCCCTGCCGCGCACTACAGGAGAAGCATTGCGGATAAAGTCGTTGTGAACGGCCTAAAGGATTCCAAGCAGTAGGAGGTTGGTGATCGAGCACGAAGTTTTCCAATGGTGTTCCAGGACTCATGGTACCGCAAGTATGGCATCCGGTCTCAGAGCCAATTCGATTGATCGCACCGCGCTCTGCAGCAATAAAATCCCGCTCTGGACCTCGCGCGGGAATTGATCCACCCGCGAACGGACCCGGACCAATGCCAACTTGCTGAAGTTTGGAAATTCTTTCCAACGCTTGCTGAGCATCAGATCTATAGGCTCCGATGAGCCCTTCGACACTTTCATAGGCGCTCGGTGTTGGTTGCCATTTCGGGTCGAGTTCTCGCACGTGCTGAATAGCATCCCGAGCCTGCGCCTCGACGACGGTGAGACGGGCTTGCTGTCCGGGTGTTGGCTCGACCTGCTGGCCATTGATGATAACACTGGCAAATCCACCGCGCGGCCTATTCTGCGCGTATTGTATGCTTGGGCTGAAAGAGTCAGGCGCGGTATCGGAAATAATTCGCGGATCGTTGCGCCCACTCCCGCCTGTATCCCCATCGTTCGTCCATTGTCCCCCATTCGGACTACCTTGTGGGACGCGAGGTTGGTCTGGACTATATTTGCGCTCGAAGTGTTCAAAGTGCGTGTACAACAGACCATGCTCTTGCCCAGCGCGTATGTAGCGCCGCCAGTCTGGGCGAAAAAATCGATACGCGTCCGGCCGCATGAAGCGTTTGCGTTCGTGCTGCAGGTAGACAGGATGAATATACGTCATGAAAAATCATAATTGGGTGCGGCTTACTGCCGAGCCCGCTCGACAATTGCGCGCAGGGGAGAACGGATTGGGTGATGGGAATCACCGGGCCGCAGCCCGCAGACCACGGCTCGGTGACAAGAATCAACGAATGTTAGTTCGCTGCAAATTTCACTAGCTTGATGGCGTCGAAATCTTGTACGCCGCCGCCCACGCGCTTTGTCGTATAGAACAGCACATATGGTTTCGCAGTATATGGATCACGCAGAACGCTCAGGCCAGCACGATCCACCACCAAATAGCCTCGATAGAAATCGCCAAAGGCAATCGAAAGAGAATTTGCAGCAATATCAGGCATGTCCTCGGCTTCGACTACTGGGAAGGTCATCAAAGTTGCCTTGGCGCCCGGTGCTGCCGGAGGCTGCCAGAGATAGTTGCCGGTTGTGTCCTTAAATTTCCTAATGGCGCTTTGCGTCTTACGGTTCATGACGAATACGCCATTCTGCCGGTACCCAGCGTTCACTGCGTAGATCACATCGACTAGAACGTCGGAAGGATTTGATGTTGGAAAAGCGCCGGAAACGCCCGAAGCAACGTAGCCGATATTGCCCCACGTCCAGGATGGATTGGGCACAGTGCTGTACGAAAGGAACCCTTTCGGCTTGTTGTTGCCGTCACCGTTGATAAATGCAGCACCTTCTTGAACGGCGAATACCTGTTCCACTTCCTGCGCAAGCCACTCGTCAATGTTTATTGCCGAATCCTCGAGCAATGTGGCCGTCGCCGCCGGCATGGCGAAGAGTTCCATAGCCGGAAACGAAAGTTCATCAAGTGACGGTGACACTGTCTGAGCGCGCGCATCGGTTTCCCCGACCCAACCGACCGCGGGACCAGTGATCATGAAAGGTTTTCTGTACATATTGCCGCTAATCGTGCGCATGCCGGCAATGGACCGGATCGGCGAAATAGCAATGAGCCGTTGGCTGATCTGGATCTCGATTTCCGGGGGGACCAGGAAGCCGCCGTCAGGATTGGAGCCCGCGGACAGGGCCTTGGATTCGAGCGCGCGCAGATTTGTGTTCTCGCCGGAACGCACATAAGCCTCAAATGCTGCCTTGTGCTCGGCCGAGCCTCCGTTTACCTGACCGTGGCCGAACGCCGGTCGCGCATTCTTGAGCGCGATCTCGTCAAGGCGACGCCCGTACGCATCGATAGTTCTGTCAATACGAGTGAGCTTCTCGTCTAAGAGAGCGTCGGTGCTGCGTCGTTCCAAGTGGGCGGTACGCGCGTCGTTCGCCAGCTTGAACTCCTCGAACGCCCGCATCATTTCGGCGTGGGTCACCACGCTTTCGGCGGAAAGGCCGTCCTTGGTTTCAAGTCCGGTATCGGTATCGATATCCATTCATTTCTCCTTGTTTTGGATATGTCCTGCCGTTCGCGGGCACGGCCATGAAGCCGTGCGCCGCGTTGCGGCGAGATTGGTTTGTCGGTGAGCGAGATGCCCCGTGTTCGCGCTTTGGTTCGCGTTTGGGCCGATCCCAGGGCGGTGATAGGCTTCGCGCGGTGAAGCCGAGTGTCAACCGGCCGTGGGGGCGCAGATGCCCAAAAACATTGTCATTTTGTCCGACGGCACAGGGAATGCGGCCTCCAGCATCTGGCGCACAAACGTCTGGCGAACGTTTCAATCCATCGATCTGACAGGGTCGGACCAGGTCGCCCGCTACGACGACGGTGTCGGCACGTCGTCCTTCAAGCCGCTTGCCATTCTGGGAGGCGCATTCGGATGGGGATTAAAACGCAACGTCCTCGACCTCTATAAATTTCTCTGCCGGAATTATACGCCCGATGCCGATATTTACGGTTTTGGCTTCAGCCGCGGCGCTTTCACCATTCGCGTCGTCGTCGGGCTGGTGGCCGCCGAAGGTCTCATTCCGTATAAAACCGAAGACGACCTTGCGGCCAAGGCCATCGCGGCCTACCGGGCCTATCGCAGCCAGCACTTCGGATACGGCCTGGGCACCGTCCTTCGTCCCTTGCGAGACCTGTGTGTTTCAATCGCCAACAGGATCATGGGACGAGAACCCTACGTGCGCAGCGCGAACATCACGCCCGGGCACATCCGGTTTCTTGGGTTGTGGGACACCGTGGGCGCATACGGCCTCCCCATCGATGAGTGGACGCGCGGCATCCACAAATACATATGGCCGCTCGAGCTTCCCAATCGGAAAATCTGGGCCGGTGTCGAGCGTGCCTGCCATGCGCTGGCACTCGATGACGAGCGAACGACATTCCAGCCGATCTTGTGGGACGAACAATCCCTGCCCGCCGGAAAGGTCTCCCAGGTCTGGTTCGCGGGCATGCATTCGAATGTCGGCGGCGGTTATCCCGACGATTCACTCGCGGGCGTGCCGCTGCTGTGGATCCTGACAGAAGCAGAAAAGTGCGGGCTGCGATTCAAGCACTCTCCGGCCCTGGAGCCAGACGCCATTATCGCGGCAAAATCCGCGCTCGACAAAGACGGCCGGCTTTACAATTCCCGCGCCGGGCTTGCGAGCTATTACAGGTATGGGCCACGCGATGTCGAGGCGCTGTGTAACGACCCACGAAACCACGTCGTCGCTGCTCCGGTTATTCATGAGACCGTGTTTGGCCGCATGCAAAGCAGAGCCACGGCCTACGCGCCTTTGGGGCTTCCCTCCCGATATTTCATCGCAAAAAACGATGGCACAGTGATCCCCCAGGATTTACCGGGGTCCGAATTCACCACCAAGCGGGCCGACGAGAGAACCGCGCTGCAAGCTCTGGCGTGGGATGTCGTATGGCGAAGACGCGCTTCGTATCTGCTGACGGTCGCTGCGTCCCTGAACCTTGTCGTATTCCCGCTTTTACACAACACACATCCGCCGGCGGAATACACGACGCGGTTGCGCTTCGTATCGGAAACAGTCCGCGTGATCGGTGTTTTTCTTCCGGATTTCGTGACGACCTGGTGGCTGGATTCCTACGCGACGAACCCGCGGAGGCTGCTGTTTTCGCTTACGGTTTTTTTGGCCTGTATTCTCCTGGGAGCCCTGCAGGAAACGGATATCAAGGACCGCATGCTGGCCGCATGGCGTGGAACTGAAATACCGAGAAACGCCTTCAAAAAAATCATCGACAATCTGACATTCGCGTTGCGAACGGCGCCTTTGTATCAAGGCGCAATCAGCCTGCTGAAGTATCAGATCGCGCCGTTCTTATTTGCGCTTCTCACGCTCGCTGGTGCGGTCGCGCTTTTTTTCCACGTCGCGTTCTACTTCGAAGATGCCGCCGGCATGACCTGCAAGCCCAGTGCCGGAACAAACTTTCTTCTTTCCGGTCAAAAGTCCAAAGAACTGCTCTTTCCGGCAGACCAGTTGTGCTGGCCAACGGGCGTGAAGCTCAAAAGGGGACAACGCTATATTATTTCCATCACAAATCCCGCGGACTGGAAACAGGGGGACTACGAAACGCATCTTGGCGGATACGAGATCGGAAGCCTTCCGACCATCTATCAGCGCGCCGAGATGTTTGTGCTGATCCCGCTCCGGCGCGTGTTGCTGCGTCCGTGGAATCGCATTGTTGCCAGGGTTGGGGAAACAGGCACCGACGAATATTTTCTTGATCCGGATTCCCGCGCACCAACGGACCGCCTGGAAGAACCGATCATTCCTCACCGTTCGGGGGAGCTTTATCTCTACGTGAACGGGCCGGTGCTGCCATATCCCCTTCCCATGGATTGGTTCTACAAACGCTGGAGTCACGGGACTGCAAAGGTCAGCGTGATGCAGAAGGATAAACAGTGATCGCCGCCGAGGGCGGCAATCAGGCGGTCACGGAAACCGTCAGGCCCGTCACCGTGTCGATCTGGGAGCCATCCGCCATGGTGAGGATGTTGGTGGCCGTGTTGAGATAGGCCCCGTTCGCCAGTTGCATGATCGACGACGTATCGACAACCTTCAGCCCGGTCGTCGTATCGATCTGCGTCCCGTTCGCCATCGTCAGGATGTTGCTGTTGGTATCGATGCTCGAGCCGTCCTGGAAATAAATGAAGGGGTCGAGGACGTTTTTCGCCTGCACCATCTGCTGCGTCTGCGACAGGGACGCCAGCGCGTCCTGCAGCTTCTTCGCGTTTGCATCCTGCTGGTTCTGCGAGGCGATCTGCGCGACAAGGCTCGATGCGTTCGAGATGCTGTTCTGCGAAATCGACGCAAAGTTGCCGGCCGTGGCCTGGCTCTTGCTGAGAAACGAACTGATGCTGCCGTCGCCGCCCGCGCTGTCGAGCATGCCCAGAAGGCCGCCCTCGTTCGCCTGGTTCTTGATCGCGGTGATCGTGGGGGCGAGCCAGTTCGGCATCGCGCTCCCGGCGAAGAGCTGGCTGTAATTGTTGCTGACCGACGTCATCGCAAAAACGGTACCATCCGGTGGTTAATGCGCGCTTTCGCGCAGGCTCAGCAGGCCAGATGCTAAATTCCGGTTAATTCCGATCAGGATCGCAAGGCTGGCGGGGCGAGGGTCCGCCAGGATCAAAAGCGTGCGCCGCAGCACATACAGACCAAGCTGGGTGACATTGCGCCGGATATCCTCCGGAAGCGGATTTGCATCATTGGTGACCGACGCCAGAAAAATCGTCCAGAGCCGCCGGTTGAAAAGCAGCGCATCGCCAAGCTCGGCCGCCTTGCCGTCCCACTGATCCGCGATCGCCTGCAGGCGCGACGCGGACTGAAACAGGAGATTCGCTTCCACCTCGCGGGGATTGGCGACGATCTTTGCAGTCTCTTTATAGATCTGGGTTGGAACGGGCATGTGTAAGGGGTTTGTCCAGGTTACAGGCTGAAGTGGGCATAGGCTTTGAGCTTTTCGAGGTTTTGCCGGACGGGGAAGGAAATCCAGGCGCGGTCGCGCAGATGCGGCACGCGCGAAATGTCCATCGTCCGGGCAAGGCTGCGAATGTAGAACAATTCTTCTTTCGACTGGATGTTGAACTCCGCGAACTCGACCCGCCCCTCGAGCAGCTCCGCATCCGAAATGGCGTCATGGAAACGCCGCTTCCAGGGCGAGCCTTCCGGCGTCACATCGAGGCCCGCGCCCTCCCCGAACGGCACCTTGGTGCGGTCGCGAATGCTGCGCGGCAACTGGTCGGGATAGAGATTGTAGAGGTCGCGCAATGGCGCCTTGCCACGCGGAAGGCCGTCAACGTCTTCCACCAGCGCGCCGGCATCGAGACCCAGCGCGTATTTGACGACGGACGGATCGAGAAACGGCTCGCGGACTTCCACCTGATGCCGCATGGAGCAGCGATCGACACGCTGCAGACTCACGCGATGCATCAGTAAAAGGCACTCGTCGCGGACAGAATGGCCGCCGCCGTCGTTACCATTATCTCCGGCGCCGCCTTGCGAAAAAGCCAGTTCAAGCGGCGCATAGCCGCAGAACAGCTCGTCGGCGCCCTCCCCGCACAACGCCACGCGATAGCCGTCGCGGTGCATCTGCTCGGCGGCGATCAGCGAGCAGATCGCGCCGCGCACCAGGTTGGGCTCGAATGACTCGGACACCTCGACGACGTGCCCGATGAGCGAGAAGGTTTCGTCGCTGCCGGGCTCGAACGGCACCAGCCGCAGGTCGAAGCCGGTGCGATCGGCATATTCGGCCGCAAAGGGATAGTCCGGCGCGTCCGTGCCGCCGACAAAATAGCCGGGCGTCTCCGGCCGGTGCTGACGCGCATAGTGAGCAACCAGCGTGCTGTCGATGCCGCCGCTGAACAATGTCGCGGCCGGCAAGTCCGGCGGCATCCGCAAGCGCACCGCCTCCGACAGCGCGCGGTCGAGCGCAAGCGCGTCATGACGAACGGGCACATCGGCGCGCGGATAGACCGGAGACCGGTAGCGTCCGCAGCCCGTGGCCGACAGCGCATAGCCGGGCGGCAACAGAAGGATGTCCCCCGCGGGCACGGTTTCCAGGAGCGGCCGCATCTCGGAGCAGAACAGAAAACTGTTGCCCGACTGGATGGCATAGAGCGGCTTGACGCCGAACGGATCGCGCGCGGCCAGGAATTCCCCCGACGCGATATCCACGGCGACGAAAGCGTACATGCCATTCACGCGCTCCAGCGCGCGAAGGCCCCACTGTTGCAGCGCGTTGGCGAGAACCTCGGTATCGGATTGAGTGCGGAAGGCAATTCCAAGATTGCCCAGCTCGCCGCGCAGCTCCGCATGATTGTAGATCTCGCCATTGAAGGCGACCGCGATGCGCCGGTTGGCCGACAGCTGCGGCTGGACTGCGTGCGCGGAATCGACAATCCGCAGCCGGCGCGTCCCCATCGCCGTATCCTTGCGGAGCAACATCACCGGGTCGGTGATGTCGCCGCGATGCAGAATGCCTTGAACGAGCTTTTGAACCGTGAGCTCAGCTTCGGGCCAGCCGATGGCAACTGCAATTCCGCACATTAAGAAATTCACTGCTGGAACGGGGCATTTCCCCGGCGGCGTTAACCATATTCTCCGGAGTATGAAATTTCATTTAATGCGGGCGGTGCGGCCCTTCTCCGGCTCCAAAAACGGTCCCGGGCGATCGCGATTACAACTTGCCGTTGGCCCATGGTCCAACTCGACCAACCGACAGCGAGGTTTAAATATAGCCGCCTGAGTGCTGAGGTGGGCGCAGCCGGAGCGCAACAATGCCAGCTCTCGCCTTTCTAGCGATCGTCGGTCTGGGCCTGGCCGCCTTGCTGTTCGTTGCGGATGCAACGCTGGAAAGCGGTTCGCCTGCGATCGTCACCAGCAGCCGCGTCGGTCTGCCGGAGCCCTGGCGTCCGGATACGGTACCCACGCTCACCACCACGCCGGCGCCCGCACCCGACATGTCATCGCAGGCTGTGCTTGGTGCCCAGCCATCTGAACCTTTGGCGAAGATCGACCCGGCGGCGCACGCAGCACGGGCCGAAGCGCCACCCAGAAAGAAGCGCGTCACGCCGCAGCCGTTCGACCGCCAGCAGCGGTATGGCCCCGTCGACAGGCTTTCCGCCGGGAGCCAATAGGCCCCCTACTGAACCAGCTGGGCGCGAAGGCGCGTGAATTCCTCGCCGGTGATCGAGCCTGATTTCTTCAGCTCATCGAGCTTGCTGATTTCATCGGCGGCGCTGTAGCCAACCACACGCCTGAGCTCGTCGCGGGCCCGCACGGCCTGCTGGTTGCTGCGCTCGGCCATGCCCCTTCCCTGGAAGATCAGGTAGGCCAACACGCCGATGTAGGGAGCCAGGATCATCGCGATCACCCAGAGCGCCTTGCCCCAGCCGGAAATATCAGAACGGCGGAACAGGTCGCCGCCCACGCTAAAAAGCAGCCAAAACCATATGACGAACATGAAGACCGCGAAGACATCCGCCAGGAAATTGGTAAAGCTGAAGCCTCCGTCAAAGAGCATAATGACCTCCTGTGTTGCCTGCTGTGTTATCTGGCGCCGTTCTTAGGGTAATGACTCACGCGGTCCTATTGGACCGGGGTCTAACTCAACGTACTTTCCGGACGAGAGGGACTTGGCGGCAAAACAGCATTGGACCAGAGTCCAATGGTCCGGCCCCGTTCGCGGCTCCAAATGGGCCGGACGATGGGGCCGGCGCACACTGTGTGCCGCGCAAGGAGGGGCTCGTGGAGACCTTTTTGCTCGTGCTTGCAGCACTTTTCCCGGTGGTCAATCCGCCGGGCGCGGGACTGATTTTTCTCAGCATGACACGCAACGCCTCGCCCCAGACGAGGCGTTCGCTTGCGCGGCGCGTTGCGGTGAATGCCTTTTTTGTCATGGCCGTCTCCCTGCCCGTCGGCGCGCTTGTTCTGAAAATCTACGGCATCTCAATTCCGGTCCTCAGAGTCGCCGGAGGGTTGATCGTGGCGGTCGCCGGCTGGAAACTCCTGAACGAAGGAAGCCCGAAAACCACCACCGACATCTCGGCCGAAGGGCAGAAGACGGATTTTGCCGACAAGGCCTTTTACCCGCTGACGCTGCCGCTTACGACCGGGCCGGGCACGATCGCCGTCATGATCAGTCTCGGGCTGTCCCGATCCGCGTATTCCGATGGCGGTCAGGATCTCAAATTCTTTGTTGCAACATTGCTCGCCACGCTGGTCATTGCGCTGACGATCTACCTTTGTTTTGCGTATTCGGATCGCGTTCAGCGCGGGCTTGGCACCGCGGGCACGGATATTCTCGTCCGGCTCACGGCTTTCATTCTGTTCTGCCTTGGCGTCCAGATTGTCTGGACCGGCGCGAGCGAGCTTCTCAGCACCGTTATGCTGCAGAAGTCAGCGATGACATTCCTTGGGTTGTCATGAACCGCTTCTTTCACGCACGTGAAGGCGATCCCCGTTTTGAGCCATGAACACCGCGCTTCCTTGCGGGCTTATTGGACTACAGGCCAACTTCCATCGGCATCGGTAATCACTGAAACTTCCCGTACGGGCGCCATCACCAGCCGCATCGGGTGCACGCACTCCCCTACTGGCAGTTTTGAATCGCAGTCCGCGAGAGGCGCAGTTCCCGCCGGCGCACCAGATTCAAATCCACGCGGCCGGAAAAACATTGCCGGCGCGCGCTCCAACCAAGGAGACTAAATATGTCTGACGAAATCGATTCTCACCGCCGCCGCTTTTTTGGCACCGCAGCCAGGAGCGCAGCCACGAGCATTGCCGCCATCCAGTTCGGCATCCAGCTCGGTATGGCCGGCCCTGCCGGCGCCCAATCCGGCACCGCAAAACCGGCAGAGGTACCCGCGATCAAGCCGGGGACGAACACGTCGTTCCCCCCACTGAAGCAGATCGATGCCGGCCTCCTGAATGTCGGATACGCCGAAACTGGCCCAGCCAATGGCCCTGTCGTTATCCTTCTGCACGGCTGGCCGTACGATATTTACAGCTTTGTCGATGTTGCGCCGTTGCTGGCGTCGGCGGGCTATCGGGTGATCGTCCCGTTTGTGCGCGGCTATGGCACCACACGCTTCCTTTCGAGCGGAACATTCCGCAATGGCCAGCCGTCCGCGGTTGCCACCGATGTCATCGCCTTCATGGACGCGCTCAAGATCGAGAAGCCGATCCTCGCCGGCTTTGATTGGGGTGCGCGGACAGCCAACATCATCGCAGCGCTTTGGCCGGAGCGCTGCAAGGCCATGGTGTCCGTGAGCGGCTATCTGATCGGCAGCCAGGAATCCGGCAAGATCCCGTTGCCGCCAAGTGCCGAGTTGCAGTGGTGGTACCAGTTTTATTTTGCGACCGAACGCGGCCGCGCAGGCTACGATAAAAACCGGCATGATTTTAACAAACTGATTTGGAAGCTTGCTTCGCCGAAGTGGAATTTCGATGACGCGACATTCGATCGTAGTGCAGCGTCCTTCGAAAACCCGGATCACGTCGGCATCGTGGTCCATAATTATCGATGGCGGCTCGCACTGGCCGAAGGCGAGCCTCAATATGCCGATCTGGACAAGCGGCTGGCCCAGGGCCCGGTCATCACCGTGCCCACCATTACGCTTGAAGGCGATGCCAACGGCGCACCACATGTGGAGCCCAGTGTCTACGCGAAGAAATTCTCGGGCCGATATGCGCACCGGCTCATCACGGGCGGCATCGGGCACAACCTGCCGCAGGAAGCGCCGCAAGCCTTCGCCCAGGCCGTCATCGATGTCGACGCCTTCTGATCGGCGCCGGCATCGATGACCGGCAGTGTTGCTGCGTCTGCCAGGCATCGGCCGGCAACGCGCACCATTTTCGCGTGCGCTAGTATGCGGTTACCACGCAAACAGTCTTTTATGTGATGGCCAGCACAGAAGACGGACGTAGCTCGCCGTATCTTTGAAATGAAGAGACCGCCCTGGTGAAGGACCAAATCAGGAGGCGATGATGGCGTCCACGACGTATCAGACCAAAGCTCCGTACCACGCTGACACTCACGACACACTTGCCCGTGTCGTTGCACATCTCGGCCAACTCATCGAAGGCGCTCGCGAAGGCCAGGAGATCGAAGCGCGCTATTTCGAGCGATCCCGGCTCTCAAGCTCCGAGCTGGCTCGCCGCGGCCTGCAACGCCCGTGTTCGCTGGCCGAACTGATGTCGCAGCCCGCAGGCCGCAACCCGACCGACCGCAAATGAGCGCGATTTGCTGAAAGCGACACGACCCTGAAACGGCGCCGCCCGAGGTGTTTGCCAGCTCTTGTGAGCTCTCTCTTGTCGGCTTTTGTCGGCTTTTGGCCGATCACACCCCGAAGATTTTTGAGTAGCGCGCCTTGATCTCCTCGCTCTGGGCCTCCACCGCCGCGGGGTCACTCTTCATGGTCTTGATCGCGGAGAGCGGCGGCCGTCCCGGCCTGTCTTTCACCTGTGCGTGGAAGGAGCGATGGGCGAAATCGATGAAAATCTGCTGACCCTCGAGGCTAAACAAAAATTGCTGAAACAGACGCGCAGCGTTCGGATGCTGTGAGCTGCGGAAGATGCCAGTTTCGACGATGATTTGCGGCGTGCCCTCGCTCGCGTAAACCACTTCGACCGGCCGTCCGGCATCTTTGTATAGAGTGAGGCTGTAGTCGTTGCCGTCGGCCTGAACCGCGCGCTCGCCCGCCGCGACCTTCCGCGGAGGCTCAGCCGCCGACTGCAGCTGCATCACCTTCTGTTGCGCGAGCTTTTCGAAATACGACCAGCCGAGGTCGCGCGAAATCTGGTAGGTGGCGGTCAGGATCGCACCGCTATAGCCGGGATGACCCTTGACGATCTTGCCCTTCCATTTTGGATCGAGCAGGTCGGCATAGCTCTTCGGTGCGTCCTCCGGCTTGACGAGTTCGGTGTTGTAACCGATCACCGAAAACCAGGCGCACACCGTCGCGCTGGTGCCGTCCGGCTGTATTTGTTCGCGTGGCAGATTCTTCGCCATGTCCTCGGTCACATATGGCGCGATCCAGTCCTTGCGCTTCCAGAAGATGAAATGCGCGGGGTCAGTGGTGCATACAAGATCGACGGCGTTGATGCGGCTGTCTTGTTCCTGACCGATCCGCTGAAAGATTCGCTCGGCTCCGGAGCGCTCGACCCGCGCGGCAATGCCCTGGTATTTCGCCTCGAATGCTCTCGCCAGTTTCTCCGATACGTTCAGCTCGAGCGCGCTGTAGAAGGCGATCTTGCCTTCCTTGCGCGCGGCTTCGATCAAGGCTGGAGTTGCAGGCTCGGCTTCCGGTAGAGCCGCCCTGAGCGGCTGCGCGAAAACCGTGCTTCCGACCGCGGCGGCTGAGGTCCTCAGCACGTCACGTCTGGACCATTTCTGCATGGAGACCGCTCCCTGTTCTCCGTCGCCATTGCGAAGGCGGCAGTTTCAGGGACTTTAACACAGCCAATGATTGCCGCGACCGGTAACGGCGCTGCTTCACACGTCCGGTGATCCGCGGGTGTTACGTGATGTTACTTGATGTTATTTGCCCAGATCGAATTCCATCGGCGGGTCAAGGATCAGCGTGTAGCCGCCCTGCTCGTTTGGCGTGATTTGCACCCCTGGCGTGGCAAACGGGGCCAACGACACCGCGCCTGACAAAGTCACGTAATCGCCGCGCAGGCTCACGGAGTGCGAGCCGCTGGTCACCGTGATCACCCCCGGAGCATTGGACGACACTTCGAGCCCGCCCGGTCCGTTGAATATCCTGGCGGTCACCAGGCCATTGGAGACGATCGCCATAGACGAGGAACTGGATGAGGAATTCGACCGGGATCCGGAGTCGTTGCTGCTGGTGTCCCTGGCCAGACCGGCTCTGGCGGCAACAGCCAGGGTCATGGCCGTCGCGAGCACCACACAAATATCCGCCAGCCTGAAGCGCGTCACACGGTTAGTCATTGCTTGTTAGCCCCCACAATGTTCGAACGACTTGCGGCTTTTTGCGCAACTTCCACTAGAAATCTTGGGCGATCGCGACAGGAACTGGTTTAAAGCGACACGTCAGCTTGTTAATTGCGCTAAAAACACAATCCAAAATATTGAAATGTCACAATAATCTTCATTTATGCCGCTACAGGCCAATGACAAAAAAAATTGCCGGTAACGACAAATATTTGTCGCACTAGGGCGCCGGCGCATTCCAGAGCACGACGCATGTGAAAGCTGCGCGGACGTGCATCGGAACCATTGCCTGACCCCACGCTTGTTTCAGCAGCCAAACAGGTGCGCCCCATGACGCCCAAGACGCCCAAGACGCCCAAAACGCCCATGACGCCCATGACGCCCATGACCGTGAACGGAATCAATGCCGGCGACATCAGCCGCTCCGCCTATGAAATCGCCTGGGAATATTTCCGCTCCGCTCCCGCAATGACTCCCGACGAAAAGGCGAGCGGGCCTGCCCGGCTGCGCTGGTACATTCAGGTTATGGTTGAGGTTGGCGAACGCGACCCGTCAAAGATCGCCAGGGCGGCGATCGGGATGCTGCGCGAATATGAACAGGTCCTGCGCTCGCAGGCGCGCGTCGAAAGTGCCCCTCACTCGGCGAGAGTCGCATGACGGCCGCCGGCCAGAGCCGGCGGCCGATGATGGCGGACCGGTAGCGTCTCAGGCGGTCAGTATTGCGAGCTTCGTTTTCAGCGTGTCGATTGTCGGCTTGATGATGTCGGCCACGCCGGGGATCGACAGAACCCTGTCGAACAGCGAGTTAAGCGCCGGCATTACGGGAAGGACCATCCCGGCGAGCGCCCGCCTCTGTGTGTCCGACAATTGCCCTATCATGCCGTCCACCTTGTCGATCTGCGCTGTGGCGGCCTGCAGCCTTGGCAACGCCGCCTGCGCCGACGCCGCGTCGGTGATGCCCGCAAGCGATGAGCGCAGGGTGCCGATGCTGTCGGTGACCTGCTTGCCGAGATCGAGCCCACCCACTGTCAGACTCTGAAGGGCCGTGGTGCTCTGCTGGACCACCTGCTCCGTAGGCCGGCCCAACAGCCAGACCAGCAGAGCGGCAATGGCCAGCGCGGGAATGGCCCACATGAGCCAGTTCGTTCCGGTCGACGGTGCCGTGGCTGCGGAACGCCGCGTATCATCGATCGTCCGGCTCACTGACGCGGCGGCAGCTCGTGTCGCCTCGGCACCTGCCGAAGCTGTTCGCCGTGTTGCATCGTCAATCGTGTTGAACAGGCCCGTGCCACCGAGCAAGTTGCTAAACCCCGAGGGAAGTGCCGCAGCGATGTTGTCTTTCTGACTTGCGAGAAGGCCTGCGATGCTGCCGCCATCGAGAGCGCGGGGACCTTGCTGCCGGGCAATCGCACCCATAACAAGCGGGCCCAGACCGGCGAGCAACGAGCTGCCCGCGGCCGTTCCAACGCCGGAAAACTTACCGACCGCACTGGCGAGCGCAGCCTGGTCGCGATCGCCAAGAAGCGAGCCGAGCATTCGCGATCCGCGGTCAACCAGAGAGTTTTGACCGGTCGCGCCCAGCATGGTCGTAAATTTGTCGAGCGTGCCGGATTCCTGTTTTACGGCATCCGCAAGTCTCTGCGGGCCACCGGGTCTGTTGGCAACACCCGTGAGCGCAGCCAGCAATCCCGGCACCCCCGCCTCGATCGCGGAGGATGTATCGTTGCGATCAATACCCAACGTACTTGCGATGCGTCCGATCATGTCGGGCGTCAGAAAACTCATAATGAGTGATACGAGGTTCGTAGCCATGGGCTTCTCTCCCGCATTTGTGAGGATTGAACGAGATTCTCATCCGACAAATCTGGAGTCGAGATGGACCTTGGCCCACATCGAGCCCATGTCGCCTGATGCGGGCCGAGTGTGTCCGCGCGGACGCACCCGCTCCATTGTCCATGTAGCTGCGCGCCGACTGGAAAGGTTCAGGGCGCATATACGAAGGTGTCACACCGGCGGTGTCCGCTTCCTCCCACGCCATCGCTTGCTGTCACGCCACGTCAGGTATCGGGCTGCACGGGTGTTGATGTCAGCGAGTCTCGTCAGCGCGAGGCGCGCGTCAGACGGTAGCGCGCGGCACTCCCGATGGAACTCCGCTTCGCCCCGCGCATTATCGAAAGCACAGGGAGGCGAAATACGATGGTAAGGACCGTAACCAGAGCCGGGCACACGATTGTCCGTGCGGCCAAGCGCGGCGCTGCGACCGTCAAGACGGTGGCGGGCGAAGCAATCGGTGCAGCGGCCAAAGCCGCGACCGAGGTTGTACTGGACAAGACCAACGCGGCGCTTGCCGCGGGCCACGCAAAGCTCACGCGATCGAGCCCGGCAATCAAGCGTGCCGCCGAGAAAACTGCGCGGCGGAGCCTCGACAAGCCGGCTCGCAGAAAGCGGTCCACCAGGAAACGAGCGACTGTCCGCCGCAGCAGGACAGCGACCGTCCGCCGGCGCAGAAAGGTCAGACGCAATTCACGCTGATCGCTGTATCCGCTGCCCGATAGATCAACCCCGTCAGCCGGCACGACTTCCGGATTTGGACCGAAAGCTGGGATAGCAGCTCTAGGCGCGCGGCGGCCGGCGCCGCTCCTGGAACCACGCGCGGTACGTGGTCATTTTTGCGCGCTGCGCTCCCGGTGCATGCCGTTTGCACGTCGACGCCTCATCGCCCCTGTCGGGCGCGCCCCACCGCAGTTCGACGCAGTCGTTCACATTGTATGCCATCTCAAGCGCCCCGGCGCGCTCGACCACATCCTTGAGCGCGAGTGGCCACGAAGAACCATCGCTGCGCGGATAGGAAAACTTGCGCGATGAAAGCTCCGCGGCAAGCACGCTCTGCAGCTCGGCCTTCACGTCCGCGACGCTCCTGCCCCTCGGCATCGCGTACCGCTCGGTCCGACGCGCGACGCGATCCGGGAACCCGCGCACGACGTCAATCGCAATCAACAGGCGCAGATCGCGTGAGGGCGTTGCGAAGTCTTCCCATGCGCCGGTCGTCTCGAAGATCGAGGCACCGTCCGGCATGGACGCGTCGCCATGCCCGCTGTTCTGGAACTTCCGCCCGTTTTCAACCGACGTCACGCGCGCCTTCACCTGCTCTTCGAGCGAAGTGATCGCCTCCTTCATGGCGAGCAAGGGATCGAGCGGCGCCGGTGACATCACGTCATCCATCCGATCGTAAAAGGCTTCGATCCCGAGTTTCGACGGTTCGAGTGAAAAATCGCCGTATTGCGGATTTTTCGCGATTTCGTCGTTGGTCAGCCGCCGAAGGGCGCCGTTCTCGCGCACGATCGGCCGGAAGCGCTTGAAGCCTGGGCTGCCGAGCGCAGGATCCTGGGCAAAAAGGAAATTGCCGCGCCAGAAACGCTTTCGCGCGACCGTCCCGTCCGGTTGCGCATCCACTGCGAAAAACACGCCCGCTGCAGCGTCCGTCTGCGGCACGCGCCGCGCAAGCACCAGAATGTGTCCGAACGGATCAGCGTAAACTGTGCCGGGACGCAATGTCTCCTGTGTCAGCGGCACGGGATAGTAATCGGTGTTGTCGTCGCTCGCCCGCGTTCGACCTGTCCCGGAATGGACGGCATCGGCGACGGTCGACTGCACATAGCGCCCGACCGACGCCGCGAGCCCGGTCCGCTTCGGCGCGGCGGCGTCCGACCCGGTCTTTTGCTCGGGCGAAGAAGAACGGGCTGCATCGAGATGCTGAATACTGAACCACTGATAGCACTTCGGCGGCTGGCCACCGCCGCCGCGCGAGCACTTCGAATATCCGAACGGCAGGCCCATCTTGAATGCGAAATATGCGCGCAAAAAGTACGGGAGGTCGGCGCAGTCGGGGCGATAAGCGAGCCCCATCTCGTCTTCGCCGAGACCCAAATGATTGAACAGGAGATTGCGTGACCGATCGCGCAGCACTTCATGCAGCGCCGGCCATGACGGCGCAGCGTCGAGCGGCGCGTCGAAAAGTTTCTCGATCCATGCAGAATACAAATTTTCCGTCGCGCGATTCCACGTGTTGCGCAAGGGCCAGACGCTCTCCGAGGTCGCACTCGGCGACGGCGGTCGCTCGTCGCGCACGGCGATTTCCCGGGTGATCGTGCCGCATTCGGCCGATGCGTGGTCGCCCACGAGTCTTGCGTGCCATGTCCCCGAGGCCGGTGACGCGAACTCGGCGAACCAGAAATACGGCGGCCCGCCGTGCCGTTCACGTGATTTGGCCACGACTCGTCCATCGGGCGCGATCAGCGACAGCTCACCCTCGATCGGCTTCTCCACGGCGAAGACGACGCGCAAAGGAGCGCCCTTCCACGGGGCGACCGGCGACGACAAGACCGCGATGTCGGTGTCGTCGCCACAGATGCCTTTGGCCTGCGAGCCGACGACCGGGAACAGAAAGACGAAAACTGCCATCAGCAACAATGGCGTCACCGCAGCAGCAAACCGTCGTGCCGGAAACAATGGGAACCCCTTCCTGGACTGCTTTCCTTGAGCGCAATCAAACGATATGGCGAAAGGGTTGGCTGAATGATGGCAAAATCTGTCACCAGGCAAGTTCGACGATAAAACCATCGGCCCCGGTCCCTTCGGTTGGCCTTTGACCGGCTGGCGCGGGGGGATTCTTCGATTGAATCCAGCGCGGCGGCCGTTCGGCACCGCCATTCTTGCGTTTCGAGACGAGCCCTTCAAGGCCCGGCGCGCACGCTGCTGGAACTCACCGGGCCGCTAGGCCGGATGGATGTGCCTGGATGTGCGTGGGCAGACGTTGTTTTATTGATGGACGATGCGGATTCGATCGCCGCAGGCGGCGGCCGTCACACCGATCTGCGCGTGACCATAATCTGAATTGCACCAGCGCCCGCCTTCGAACAGACCGTGCGAAGCGGCGATCTCGCCGAGCACCCGGCGACCGGGCAGATTGCAGCGTGAATCAACGACGCCGCGCCGGAGCTGACATACGTCCAGCGCTTTCCCGCACGGGTGTTCGCTGGCCGGCGAACAGTGGCCGGGGCGAATGCCACCCATGAACAGCACGCGCGCGCCGTGATTGGTTTCCAGATCGTCGATATAGGCTTGAAACCGTGCGGCATAAGCGACGCCAACGCGAGTACGTGCACCTGTCTTGGCGGATACGATGACACCCATTGTATTGCCGTTGGCATCGAGCGGGGCCGACTGAGTCCGGGCAGTCGCGATCGTCTTTTTAATTTCCGGCCGGACCTTGCGGGGACCAGCTGCTGCCTTCGTTGCGGCGAGAGTCGCGCAGTGGCCGTCGTTGTCGCAGGTGGTCACCGGCGAACCATTTTGAAGATGACGTTGCGCGGCTCCTGCCGGTGGAATTGCGATGAGGACGCTGAGAGCGGCGAGTACGGCAACTTTCATGCTCACCTCCTAGAGATACCACCGCTGCGAAGCGGCCTTTTCCATATTCTCTGATGAGTCGGGCGCAGACCCACGGTAATCGGCCGCATCAGCGCCCATGTATTTTCGGTAGATCCATCGGTCGTCGTCTCGCCGACGCAATACCGTTCCCCACAGCAGGCGGCCTGTGATTGATCGCCTTGGGACGATGATCGTCCACAGATGCCAAACCTCCTCGTAGGGAAGTCTTTGCCTCGGGGCCAGCATCCGAAGAACGTCGTGCTTGCTTGCGTATATGCGCAGCATTGCGGACCAACCGTTCGGCCCACCTATAGAAGCCACTCACGCTTCTTCAATTGGATTTCAAATTTACCGTAACGAAGAAACCTTAACGCCCCGCCCCAACGCAGAAATAATCAACGGGATACCTCAATCCTGGAGTCTCTAAATATTCCCCGTTAACCGGAGAATGAGTCTGATGACGGCATCCGTTGCGACCGAGATGAAGCGCGACACAAAGTTAAGATCCAGGCCCAATTGCGAACCCAGCAACGGCAGGAGAATGAGCAGTCCAATAAGAATGATCATCCCGTAAGGTTCAAGACGGGCAAGTTGTCTGGCCAGTACATTCGGAAGCAAGCCAACGGCAATGCGTCCCCCATCAAGAGGCGGGAGTGGAAACAGATTGAAGACTGCGAGAATGACATTGATGATGAGCGCGTTCTTTAGATTCAGCACGGCCCACTGAGCGATCGTGGCTGGCAGATAAACAGCCAGATGAAAACTCAAGGCAGCAGCGATTGCCAACGCAATATTCATGCCGGGGCCGGCCGCCGCGACAAGCACCATGCCGATACGCGGACTACGAAGCGCCCGAAAATTAACTGGCACCGGTTTGGCGTACCCGAACAAGAATGGTGACCCCGCGAGAAGCAAAAGTCCGGGCAGCACAATAGTGCCAAGAGGGTCTATGTGCCGGAGTGGATTGAGGCTGACACGTCCAAGCCGTGACGCAGTTTCATCGCCGAGATAGCGCGCAACATACCCGTGAGCGGCCTCGTGGAACGTAATGGCGATAAGAACCGGCAGCAGCCAGACCGAGATGATGTAAGCGAAGCCCATAATGTCGTGTGTACCCAGAAAAAATGGCGCGCGCTATGTCCGCTATCTCGTGTGCTTCCACCGTGCCACTATCTCCGCACGACGTCCGCTCGTTCACCAAATGCAGACGCAAATCAAATACGAAAGAGAGAATTCAACCGCCGGTCATGATAAGAATCCGAAGCAGGAAAGAGCGCGGGCAATTTCTAATTTCTTTCCTGTCGCGGCATGGACGTCTTTGTCAGGGCGCCGGCACGCGCCGCTATGCGCTCGTAATCAACCGCTATCCGAAACAGGACCGCCTTCGAGCCATAGTCGGCAATCTGTTCCGCAAATGACCGTGCTTCCTCGGCGCGAGCCTGCCAAAATTCCGGGTCATCCAAGCGGGCCGACATTTCCCCCTTCCCCCCTCTCGTCTGTTGGGCCCGACGTTTGCCTCGGCCAACTCCTGTGCTCCCAGAGCTAGAATAATCGCTATTCGGCCAAAATCCGAACAAAGAATATCGCATGATCATCAGCGGGGTCATTTGAAGTTGGGGGTTCAAGTGCGTAGTGCGTATCGTCTGCCAAAACACTTGCCTGAGGGCACGAAATACGTTGTCGAGAGTTGCGGACCGCTCGTCCGGCGATTTGTTGAACTGCCGAATGGCAACAGAATACCATTGCCAACCCGAAAAGCCCTGACTTGCACATGCGCCGACCAGGACGCCGTCAGTATCGTGCCTGCGCCGACGCGATTGCCTTTGCCGGTAACATGACGTGGACAAATTGCGGTATGGACTCCTGCGCGCGTTAGGCGGAAGTTGTCCCGCATCACCAGCTGCAGTTGTGTCAGGCGCTGGTGGCTGAGAGACCAATAGCGCTCCCGCCTGTGGGACATATCGGGGTCGCCATGTCACAGATTCATCAGAATCAAAAAACCCCTTACCCGGACGAAATCGTCCACCCCCTCTGTGCAAGATGCCGCACGCCAATGTGGCTTACGCACGTCGAGGACGAATACCCGGGCTATGAACGGCGAAGGTTCGAGTGCCAGGCTTGCGGCGCCGCCATGACCGAGTGGGCGTGTATCTCGCACGATAAAAAATAGCAGCGCCCGTCGGTTTGTTGGTTGGTGGCGATGACGCGGGTGTGGAATGAACCGCGTGAGCTGCCGGACAACCCGGCTCATTCTTTCTTTACGCGTGTGGAAAATGCCCCCGCGTCATCGCCGACATTGATTATGAGTGAGTCGGCGCCAAATGAGCGGTAGCATCACACGGTCGCTCAATATCATCGCACGCGCGACGCAGACATCTTTGCAGCAAGGCCTGCGCATCAGCTGAAAGCCGTCAATTCGCTGATGATCAATCGATGCCGCCCGGAACGTTCGGTAGAGTGCGATATATTGCACTCGATGCACCGATCGAATGTTCCATTTGTAGCAAAATGGAAACACATGCTCGGAAATCACGGTTGTTCTTTGCGAAGGTGGTAATAAACTACCGTAATGGCTGCCGGATTTACTCTTTGTGAATTGTGCAGCGCGCATGCTTCCGTTAGCTTCCTGGCGATACAAAAAATACAAAACACATGAGTCGCGCCTTCACTTTGGCACGGCAGTAAATTGGAGAACCGTGATGCGAAGACGCTCGTTGGCACTACTCGCTCTCGCCACCATTGGTCTGGCTGCAAGTCAGGCATCCGCCGCTGATCTTCCAAGAAAAGCTCCGGCCTACGTACCGCCAGCGCCGCCTCCAATTACTTGGACCGGATGTTACATCGGTGCCAACGTCGGCGGAGCATTTGGCCGCGGCGACGCGAACTTCCGCTTTGGCGAAGCCTCTTCAAACAATAAT
>DATAPP010000122.1:0-63086 GCA_036265125.1 Pseudolabrys sp.
ATCAGTGACGCCGTTGCTGGCGGCAATTTAGACTCGCAGGCCGCGCGCGCCGAAGCGGGCTATGGGATTTCCGTTGTGCCGCTGCAATTTGTTTCGGCCACGACGTTGACCCGTCTGCTTGACAGCTTTGCCACCAAGCCCGGAGCGGTTCGGGTTGATTCCACACGTAACATGCTGCTGATTCAGGGGAGTGGCGCGGAGCGTCGTGCTGCCATTGATACGGCGCTCAGCTTCGACGTCGATTGGATGCGCGGTCAGTCGGTCGGAATCTTTCCAGTTCAAAATAGCAATCCAGAGCCGGTCATTGCTGAACTGGAAAAGATACTGGATTCCAAGGAGGGCGGATTCAGTCAGGATATGGTCAAATTCCAACCAATAGCCCGAAGAAACGCAATCTTGGCGGTGACCAGTAAGCCGGGCCTCCTGCGCATGGTAGAGACATGGATCAGGCGCCTCGATACAGCCGATCCAACGCGTGTTGCCGTGCACGTCTATCGAGTGAAGTACGGTGAAGCCCGGCAACTCGCGCGCGTGCTCAGCGATATTTTTGGTGGCGGCTCGTCGGGGTCGTTCGACACTGGAGCAGGTCAGGTTGCCCCGGGCGGGGGCCTAGCAAAGACTTCGTCCAATGCTGATCGATTGCCCGGCCTGTCGGCCACCACCGGCACACAATCATCGACGGCCGGTGGTTCCGGCAGGAGCGATTCACGTTTCGGCGGCGGGTCGAGTGGTTTCGGAGGAGCGGCGACCGGGGCGGGGACAGGAGCGGGGACGGGTGGCACGTCCGCGAGCACTTTCGATGCCCGCAGTACGACAGGCGGCGGCCAGGCGGCTTTGGAAGGGATCAAGATCTCTGCCGACGTTTCCACGAATTCGCTGTTGGTGTTCGCAAGTGCAGAAAATTATCGCATTGTCGAGCAAACGATCCGGCAACTCGACCAGCCTCAAGCGCAAGTCGGTATTGACGCAACGATCGCCGAAGTCACGCTCAATAATAATCTGAGCTATGGCGTTCAGTTTTTTCTTCAGAATAATAATCTCAGCGTGAGCAACGTACCGTCGTCACCTCCAGGCGCGTTGTCCACCACCGTCAATGGCGTCGCAAACGCGTTTCTCAATCGTGCATTTCCGGGCTTCAATTTTCTGATTGGTGCTGAATCGCAGCCGAAGGTGATTCTCGACGCCCTGCACGCGGTGACCGATGTCAAAATATTGTCGAATCCATCGCTCGTTGTGATCGACAATCAGGTGGCGACGCTGCTTGTTGGCGACGAGATCCCGGTTTCGACCGGCACCGGGAACGTCCTCAATTCAGCAACCAGTACGAATAACACGATTGTCAATTCTATTGATTACCGCAGCACCGGCATTATCCTTCGCGTCATTCCGCGCGTGAGCCCCAACGGCAATGTGCGCCTTGATGTCGAGCAGGAAATCAGCCAGGCAACGAACGCGACCGCGGCTACGCTGACGCCGACCGTTTCGCAGCGCAAAGTTAAGAGTTCGGTCTCGGTTGCCAATGGTCAAACGGTGCTGTTGGCCGGCCTGATCCAGGAGAAGAATGAGCTCGATCGCGGCGGCATTCCGCTGTTGGATCAAATTCCAAAAGTAGGTGACTTATTCTCTCACCAAACAAAGAGTATCGTTCGCACCGAGCTCATCATTTTTATTCGGCCGCAGCTCATACGCGATGCGGTTGATGCAAGCTTCGTTGCTGAGGAATTTCGTACCAAATTACGTGGCACGATTGAGTCTCCACCGCCGATAATGTCTCGAACCGCGCCGCTCATTCGGTGATTTGCGTTGGATTATGAAATCGGCGTGCAACGGGATTGAAATATGTTGACGCGTTGGTCCTCTTTGATTTCGCAGACACGGGCGACAACCCGCACGTTGGATGAGCTCACCAATCTCCTCGTAGGGGCCGCGAGCCTTGCTGCGAGCTTGATCGTGCAACCCAATGCGCTTGGAGTGGTTGGCGGGGGCCTGGCGATTCTTATGATTGCAATAGCGGTTATCGACGCTCGGCGGTTTATCATTCCGAATGAGTTGACGGCCGCAGCATTGGCGCTTGGATTCCTGAACGCGGCCATGCAAGGCTCTGATCCTGTCCCTGGATTGCTCGCCAGCGCGGCCCTGCGTGGCGCCGTCATGGCAATTGCCTTGCTGAGTCTGCGGGTTTTGTATCGTCGGATTCGCGGCTATGACGGCATTGGGCTCGGCGACGTAAAGCTCGCCAGCGTCGCGGGTGTGTGGCTCGACTGGTGGGTGCTGCCGGTAGCCGTCGAGATCGCCGCGCTTGCCGCTATCGCTGTGTACGCTGTGAGATTTTTATATGGGCGGCGGCCGTCTGCTGGTCTGAAAGCGAAGCTGCCGTTCGGGCTATTCCTTGCGCCTGCGATTTGGGTCGGCTGGCTGTTGGAAGTGCTTTTTGAAATTCCTTCTGGAGGTTTGTTGCAATAGATTGATGAGAAGGCGTGACGGGATCGAGTCTGAGAGACGCGTGGACGAATTGGGATCGCTGTGGGAGAAACAAAAAATGGAAAAGACCGCAAAACTACTCGTCACCGCCTTGGCACTCTGGCTTTCCGCCGGTTCATTGGCGAATAGTGCTGGCCTGCTCGAGGAGCAGTCTAAGTACAACCGCGCTAAGCATATTGCGTCAGCGAGAACTACCAAGGTGTCGGCGTCGCCAGCAAAAGCCAGGGCAGACGCAATGTTAGGGTTCAGATACGAGCACGGCCTTGGCGTTCCTCAATCTTTCGAAATTGCCGCGGACCTATATCTGCGTGCTGCGGAGCAGGGTGATCCGACGGGACAACATTTTCTTGGTTTGATGTACGACAAGGGCCACGGCGTTTGGCAGGATGGAATCCTGGCATACAAATGGCTGAATTTGGCTGCGGCACGTGCGCCCGCGCGGTATCGCGAGCAATATTTGCGAATTCGTGACGCCGCCGCTTCCAAGCTGACGCAGGACCAAATCTACATGGGTCAAGAGTTGGCAATTCAATGGGTGCCAAAGCCGGAATAATAGAAACCCGGCATCGATGATGCTGCTGGTTGTGAATCGTTTCTGAAGAGCCCCGCCGGGATTACGGTGATACCACGGATTTACGAAGATTTTACCTTCCGTTTTGTCCGCGCCGAATTCTTCTCGGACGATCATCGTCGATCCGAAGTGAACTGAGTTTGCTTCATCGATGTGGTGTCTCGGCCGCTGCCGCCAATGGGCGGGCCCCTACCAAATCGCGCGGGAGGAATGTGGGATGAGACGGTGGGCATCGCTCACTCATCGCGCTGGCCGTCGGGCCAAATAACGATTCAAGTATACAGCCGCACGGTTCAACGGCAGAATAAGCACAGGGTCATCACAACGAATGACTCGCTATAGGGGGGACGTCAGCATGTGCCAACTTTGCGATGCAGGATTCCGACAAAATCATTTCGGCTCTCGACGCAGCTTTCTAAAGGGCGCAGCAGCGACGGGTATTGCCGCCGCGGGTGGTCTCAAATTATTCGCGCCGCGTCCTGCTGCAGCGGATGCTGGAGGTCTGCCCAACGGCACCGGCATGCCGGGCCGGCGCTATCTCCTTCGCAATGCTTCCGTGATGTCGATGGACCCGGCTGTCGGCGACTTTTCGAAGGCCGACGTCCTCATTGAAGGCAAGAAGATTGTTGCCGTCGCACCGAACCTGCAGGGAAGTGGCGCCGCGGTGATCGACGTCAGCGGCCGCATCGTCATGCCTGGCTTTATCGATACGCATCACCACCAGTTCGAGACAGCGATGCGTGGCTGGCTCGCTGACGGCGTTCTCATAGGCGATAACTCAGGCTCGCCAAGCGGGAGCAGGACTTACTACGAAAACATCCTCCTTAAGTTCTCGCCCGTTTACCGGCCGCAAGACGTGTACATTAATGAACTGTTCGCCGGACTCTCGCAGCTCGATGACGGCGTCACGACGGTACACGACGTCTCGCAGATTCATCACTCGCCCCAGCACTCGGACGCCGCTATCCAGGCGCTGATCGATACGGGGCGCCGCGCAGCGTTCGGCTATTTCGAAGGCGCCGGCCAAGGCGTTGTCATCGTCCCGCCCAGTCCTAAGTATGCCTATCCGCAGGACGCCACGCGCATCATTGGACAGTGGTTCGGGGGGTCGGGCGTCAATCTCTCGAGCAACGGGCTCGTGCACATGATCATGGGCGGGGAGGTCTACCTCGGGAACGCGACGACCCAGAAATCGTGGACGATCGGACGCCAGCTCAACCTTCAAATTGGGGCGCACATTCTCTCGCCATTCGGCATCCGCCCGATTTTAGACGCGCTCGCCGCGGGCCACGGCGGAGGGACCGATAATCCTCCTGGCAATCCCGGCAACGGGAACATCGCGATCGGCCCCGACAACCTGTTCATCCACATGACTGGAATGTCAGATGCGGGATGGCAGGGGGTCAAGAATGCCGGCGCTCAGGTCTCGATCGCTTTCCCGATCGAAATGAACATGCGGCATGGTATGCCGCCTATCCTCAAGATGAAGAGCCTGGGCATGGAGCCGTCGCTCTCCGTGGACGTTGAATGCACGATGACGGCGGACTTCTTCACCCAGATGCGCGTGGCGATGAATATGGAGCGCGAGCTAGCCAACCAGATGATCCTCAATCAGTCAGGAAACTCCCTTGACCTTGAGCAAACGAATAATTGGGGACTTCCACCGTCCGCTGCAGCCAATCCGTGGCCAACGCCATCGGCAAATCAGCCGGCGCTCCTCACAACGCGCGACGTCTTGCGTTACGCCACCATGAACGGTGCTAAGGCGCTGAGGCTCGACGGCAAGGTCGGTTCGCTCACGCCGGGCAAGGAAGCCGACATCATCGTCCTCGACGCCACCGCGCTCAATGTGGCGCCGCTCAACCATGTACCCGGCGCGGTCGTCTCGCTGATGGACCGCACCAACGTGGAGACGGTGATTGTCGCGGGCAAGGTGCGCAAGTGGAAAGGGCAGTTGCTCGATGTCAATCTCGACAAGCTGCGCAGCCAGCTTGAGGCGTCGCGCGACTTTATTTTCAACGCGGCTGGTATCCCACAGGACTTGTTCGCTCCCTTTTAAAAGCAGACGGTATCAAGAGGAAAGGGGGCGGCACCTGCCGCCCCTTTTTGTTTTGCGACGTCGGCTGGCCTCGGCCTGATACGTACGCGGTGCCTCCACAACAGATTATGACCGAGGACGCGTAGAGCGCGAGTTGTGCGCTGTCACAACCCCGTCATTCCCTCGCAACAACCCTGACGCCCTATTCGCTGCGTCGGCTGTGATCGCGCAATTTGAAGAAAGGGTAGCGCCGACGACCACAGGAGAAAGCGATGAAGCGAATGCAAAGAATTTTTGGGGCTGTCGCCCCTTTGGCGCTTGGCGTTGCTCTTGCCACGGGGGCGCCTGTCGCCGCGAATGCGGCATGTCAGCTGCAATCACCCAGCAGCAAAATCCAGCGCGTTGTTTATGTCGTGTTCGACAATGTTCACTTGCGACGTGACAATCCGAATGTCCCGTCGGACCTCGAGCAGATGCCAAACCTGCTCAATTTCATCCTCGACAATGGCACGATCACCGGCAATCACCACACCCCCCTGATCTCACATACCGCGAATGACATCGTAACCGCGTTGACCGGGGTCTACGGCGACCGACAGGGGATTCCAGTTGCAAACAGCTACGGCTTCTTCCGCCCCGACGGCAGTGTCGGATTCACCAGCTCGTTCCTCTATTGGACTGCGACCGGCGGCGACGGCAAGCCGGAGATGATCAATGAAAACGGCAAGACCGCGCCCGCTCCCTGGGTGCCGTTCACGCGCGCGGGCTGTGATGTCGGCGCGTTCTCGGTGGCCAACATTGAGTTCGAGAGCGTCCCGGCGGACGTGCAAACGGTCTTCGGCGCCAACTCGGCGCAGGCGCAATCGATCGTCAATGTCCTGAACGCCAATCCCAATGACAACAATTTAGCGCATCAAAAGGCACGCCAGTCAGTCAATACTGATTGGCTCGGCATCGCGGTTCACTGCGCACAGGGCAGCCCGCTGTGCAGCGGCCCTAATGGCGCGCCCGACCTGCTCCCCAACGAGCCGGGCGGCTATACCGGCTTCAACGCGCTCTACGGGAACATCAATGTCGCGCCGGTAATCTGCGCCAAAGCGACAAATCCGGCGGCGTGCGATGCGAACAACGCGTCGGGTCACGTCAGAGACGTATTTGCGGCGACCGTGGTCGCCGACGGGTTCGGGCGCCCGGGCTTCCCGAACCTCTTCAGCCCGACGGCGGCGCAGTCGCTCGGCTATGCGGCGGCGATGCTTGAGGCTGGCGTACAGGTTGTTTACCTCTATGTTGCCGACGCCCACGACCGTAATCCGCTGCCGGTCGATCCGAACACGGGCCGCGCCGCCCCCGCTCACGCATTCGGTCCGGGCGAGCAGGAATATGTCGACCAGCTCAGGGCCTATGACCAGGCCTTCGGCTCGTTCTTCGCAAGACTTGCTAGTGCCGGGCTACACAACACGCTGTTTTTCGTCGTGCCCGACGAGAACGACCACTTTGTCGGCAGCCAGCCGGTTCCGGCCAACTGCGACGGCGTCCACGTGCCCTGTACCTACGCCCAGGCCTCGGAGATCAATGCATCCCTCAATCGCCTACTGCTAACGCAGCGCAATAACACCACGGCGTTCTCCGTCCACAGCGATGATGCCCCCACAGTCTACATCAACGGCAATCCTGCTCCGACGGATCCGGTGACGCGCACGATGGAACACGATCTCGATGCGCTCATTGCCACTAACCCGATCACCGGGAAAAACGACAAGCTGTCGGCATTCCTGGCCGATCAGGCGGAAATGAAATTGCTGCACATGGTCACCAGCAGTGCAGCACGGACTCCGACGCTGACCATGTTTGGCGACGACGACTATTTTTTCTCAAACGATACGACCAATGCCAGCGTAAACTGCGCATCGGGCCCAGCGTGCGTTTTCGTGCCGATATCACCGGCTGCGACGTTTGCCTGGAATCACGGTGACGTTCAACGGCAGATCACACGTAGTTGGTTCGGTGCCGTAGGGCCGGGCGTGCGGAATCTCGGTCGACACGACGCGGTCTTCTCCGACCACACTGACGTGCGTCCGACGCTGATCGCATTGTTGGGCTTGAAGGACGACTACGTTCATGACGGCCGCGTGCTGGCCGAATGGCTTGAATCGAGTGCCTTGCCGCAAGCCATCAAGCAACGTCAGGAGGACTTCATCGGGCTGGCGGAGGACTACAAGCAGCTCAATGCGCCGCTTGGCAAATTGGGCCGAAAGAGCCTCGTCTACGCCAACCGCTCTGTAACATCCGACGACAAAACATACGCGAAATATCTGAAAAAGATCGCTGACATCACGAGCCAGCGCGATGCGCTGGCAACAAATCAAGACTGTCCTCAACGGCGCTGCGTTCAATCACCAGCCGGTGCACGAGGGTGACGAAGACGGTCTCGGACATCGTGCGAGAGCTTTAATCGATCAGGTCGAAGATCTGGCCGGGCAGAACGATCGTGGTCACGATCACGACCGCCACCTTGAAGACTGACGATCAGTGGTCGACTTAACGAAGAGGGAGCCCGCCGACAGCGAAGGCGGGCTCCGCGCAGGTCGAGGAGTGTCAGCCAAGATGCGGCCAAAGCGAACGCAGATCAGAGTCCCTCTAGACTGAGCGAACGGGTTCTGGCGCAACCCATCTTCCGCCGAGAATGGCGGGATCCGGCCAGTAACAGCGAAGTTGCAGGAAGAATAATCCATTCGGCGCCGGCAGCCAGTTCGATTCCAAAGTCTTCCCCGGGGAATCCTTTTGAATGTAGATCGTGAGGCTGCCATTCGCTCCGAGTACCATATTCGGCAGCATGCGCGAATTGATCACATACCGATTGACGGGATTGACTGTGAGAAGCCTGGTCTTCGCGTCATAAAGCGTCAGGGCCCAGAAAGCGTTCACGGGCGGGAACTGTCCGCTATCAAAACGAAGGGTATAGCGATTTGCTGATCCGTCCAGCGCTTGACCGGTTGTGTCCTTGTAGAAAGCGAAATTGAAAACCTCGTCCTTCGAGTCGCCATAGATGCCGGACATCGCTCCGGTGGCACGATTGAGGTAGCTGTTCTTCATGAACTCGCGCGTGCCAAACAAATCGACAACGGTCTTCGTTGCGGCCACATTCGACCGAATGGCCGTGAGACCTTCGTCCATCCCACCCACGATTGCTTTGCGCATGTCTGGCGGCAGTGGATCGGGATTGAACGGTCTTCCCGGCTCGATGCCGATCTGAGCAAAACGCGCCCGCGCTGCTTCGTCGCCTGGGACCACCGGGCAAAACTGAAGCAAGAAAGCCAAGTAACTAAAGAACGTCAGCGATTCCGCCTGCTCAGGAATGAACGGCGGGAATTCGACTCTGAAAAAAGGTCGCACCGCAGCACGACCCTGGTATCTGCTCAGCGGCTGAACCGTAAAGCCTGACTGAATTTCCTTGACGTTTACAAGGTCGGCGGAATCGAAAAGCTCCGTTCTGTATACGGTGAAGACAAAGTCCGTATCAGTCCGGATCACTTTCGTGATCCCGGTCGGGACAACGCCATCCCAACCCGGACCAGCGAGCAGGAAATAGCCGGCGCCGTTGCCGGTTGTGCGGGTGCCAACATAGGCAAAGTTCCAAGTGTAGAGGTCAACGAACATAATTGAGTAGTAACGGTGCGGGTCTACCGTCGGCACTCCGAGGATCAGAGGCTGCGCCCGTAAGTCCGCCCACAAGGTTGAGTATGGAGTGTCGAGGTTGGGAGTGGCGACCGTGGTATTTTGTGGCGTGAAAACCTTTGCCTCATTGGCGAGCTCGTTGAACGGAGCTTTGTACTGCGGATTGGCCCTGGCAATTGCGTACGCGAACATGTTCCCGTAGTTCATGACTATAGGATAGCCGTAGATGAATGCCTCCTTGGCAATGGCCGATGCCAAAGGCGGCATAAGGCTTTGAGCCTGTACACACCCCAGCCAACCTGCCGCGGCCGCTCCGCCAGAGATCAATCCAAGTGTGGATCGGCGTGTCAGCATCTGATGTGCTCTCCTTCGCCTTGGTCCGGTGAAGCGATGACCAAAGCAAGCAAGTGCGTAACAAAAAGCTCATGCTTCATATTTCAGTGCCGGGATGGGGTCGTCCTTTTTTATGGGCCGTTTATGTGACAAGACAAGGTTTGCAAGGTTAAAGATTACCTGGGAGGCGAACGCAGAATTTCCAACGACTGCCGCGACTTTTTCGCCAAGGTGATTGCTTTGGGGGCGGAATAACTGCGGGCGACACGGTCAAACCTGAACCACCATTTCCAGCATTTGTGCCGGTGCGTAGCTGTGAAAGAAGAAAAACCCATTGTGTTCGTCGTTGATGACGATGCCTCCGTACGGGAGGCGTTGGACAGTCTTATTCGCTCGATCAAGTTAAATGTACTAACATTCAGTACGGCGGAAGAATTCCTGCATTTCAAACGGCCAGATGCTCCCGGATGCCTTGTTCTGGATGTCAGGCTTCCTGGGCTCAATGGACTCGAATTCCAGCACGAATTGGCAAAATCAAAAATCGTTCTCCCGATTGTTTTCATTTCGGCGCATGGCGATATCCTGATGTCGGTGCGAGCCATCAAGGCTGGCGCGGTCGATTTCCTGGCAAAGCCGTTCCGTCATCAGGATTTGGTAGACGCAATTCATGTTGGAATCGATCAGGATCGGGTGAGGCGACGAACTGAAACAATCTTACTGGAAATCAAAGACCGTTTTGCACTGCTGACGACGCGTGAGCGTCAGGTCATGCTTGAGGTCATCAAAGGTCGTCTGAACAAACAAATCGCCGCCAAATTTAGGATTAGCGAGTTTACGGTAAAAGTTCACCGCGCTCACTTGATGCATAAGATGAAAGCCAAAACGTTGGTGGATCTGGTGCGGATGGGCGACGATCTTCAGGCACAAGGTGATGTGGGCGTCGGTCATTGGCACCGGGCGCAACCGAATTCGAATTTCGTTCGGCTATAGATGGCTGGCATTTGGGCAAGGCGCATTTGCTCGCCGACACTTTTGCTGCATCATAGCCTTCTTGTGATTGTGAGGGCGCGGAGCGTTTTGCATGGTGTCCCAAGATTTCCGAGTGACCGCGGTCTGGGCACTTCCATTCGCAGCCATTGCGCTGGCCACTACAGTTTTTATCGCCGATACAATCACCGAATTGGAAATTGCGTGCCCAGTCTTTTATACGGCGGTCGTGCTCATTGCCGCCCGATTTTGTAAAAAGCGCGGGGTCGTATTTGTCGGCCTGGCGTGCATAACACTCACACTACTGAGCGACCTTTTGACGATCGAGGTCGCTCCATCGCAAGCCGGCGTCATAAATACGTGTATCAGCCTCGCGGCGATTGCTGCGACCACTTACCTTGCACTCAAGATTGAAGTGGAAAAGGAGGCGACTTATGAAGCGCGATCGCAACTCGCGCACGTTGCGCGCGTGACCACGCTGGGAGGGATGACTGCAAATATTGCCCACGAAGTGAATCAACCGCTCACTGCGGTGCTGATCAACGGCAATGCCTGTTTACATTGGCTTGATGCTGAGCCACCCGATCTAAATGAGGCCCGGAAAAATATAACCAATATCGTTAGGGACACTAATCGGGCGAGTCAGATCGTCGTTCAGATCCGCGATCTCACCAAAGGTCAGCCTCCCGTGAGTGAATGGCTGAGGGTAAACGAGATCATACTCGCTACGACGGTGTTGATCGACCGAGAAATTCGACAGAATCAAATTTCGATCCAGACGCAGCTTTCCGATAACGTGCCGCCGATCAATGGCGATCGGGTTCAGCTCCAACAAGTGCTACTCAATCTGCTCCTCAACTCGATCGAATCGTTGAGATCGGTCGCCGTTGGATCGCGGCGTTTGGTTATCGCCTCGGCAAAAAGTAATTCAAAAAGTGTTCTTATCTCGGTTCATGACACGGGGAAGGGGATTTCGTCGAGCGATCTCGATTGTCTTTTCGATCCCTTTTACACCACGAAGTCTGACGGCATGGGCATCGGCCTCACGATCAGCCGATCGATAGTCGAGTCTCACGGGGGACGCATTTGGGCCACACCGAATTCACCGCGCGGAGCGGTATTCCAATTTACCCTGCCCATCGATGTCAGGAGCGATCGATCCATAAACAAGAACGGCTTTCGGTGGGAAAATTCATCGCATAAAATCGGCCAGGACCGCGCAATTGCCGACGTTCATCTGAATAGCCAGTTGAACGCGCCGTGAGGATCATGCACGCTCCGTGTTACCATCAGTGGACCATGTGGCTACGGACCTACCGAGTGGAGGAAGCAATGGGCCGGATTGTTCTTGCAACGAGTGCAACGCTCGCCATTCTTGTTTTGCAGTCATTTGTCCCAAATGCCGAGGCCATGACGTCTGCATCGCCGGCCAGCATTCTGCATGCATCCGCAGATGCCAACCTGGTCCAAGACGTCGCCTGCCGCCGACTGTATCGTTGCGGGCCTTATGGTTGTGACTGGCGCGCCGTGTGCTGGGCTGACCCCTATAACCATCCCGGCAGCTACTACTACGGCTACGACGCTCCTTTCAACTACGGCTTAGGCGGTTTCTTCAACTATTACGGCGGCGTGCCGTTACGTTGGACTCGCCGCGATCAACCATATTGGTAACGAGCGTCATCTTACCTGAACGCCTTATCTGGACCGCACCGACGCCGGCAGACCTCATTCACTCATTTTTGTGCAACGACCGCCGGATATCACCGGCGTATCGTCGTTGGTGTTGTGGTCGTTCACGTAACCCATCATATAGGCCTCGACGAAGCGGCCGGATTTCAAATTGAACCTGTAAGCGTAGAATTCTGTCCGACAAGCCAGAAGACCAGGCTCAGCGAACAGCGCGAACTGCGTTCGATGCGAGGTGCATGACTGAGGGTCGTTCTTGCCCTCAGGCGACACCGAAACGGCGTACTCATCGCCCAACGCTGTCGTCCGAACGTATTTGAGCCTGAGAACAAACTTGCTGAGAGGTCGAAAGCGCGTGCCTTCCCATTTTTTGGTTTGATCGTTGTAAAAGATACCACCACTTGATTCGGCAACGCAGGAATAGGCGCCCTCGTTCGACTGCTGAGCAAATCCCACAGTGATGAGCATTGCGGGAATGAACGGAACGAGAAAAATCCTTATCCACATTGATCGCCCAACCGGATGCCACTGGCCACGCCGGGCCTATTCTAACCACACAATTGTTTCCTGAACACGTCCGAGTGAAGGCGTAATCACGTGCCTCCGCTTACGCCAAAAACAAAGAGGCGGCTAAAACACGAGTCACTTCACCGGGATCCATCAGTTTAGAGCCGTTCTGGTGAGTGGCAAGTTGCGAAGGCAGCGCTCATTTTGTTGTGGCAAAAAGGACCCGAGCGGTGCAATGCGAAATGTCCGCTTAAGACCCAAAGCTGCATGGGGCGTGAGCAGACTGTCCGATGTGTTTATTCCGTTTCTGATCGATTAAGGAAGAATTGGGATGAAGACAATCGGCGTCGTTGTTTTGATGCTGCTGCTGACCGCCTTTCTCATTCTATTGATACCGGCTCCCGATAAGCCCACACCTCCGCGCTCAACGGCAACAACTAGTGTGACGACCATCGTCATTCCCCCAAGCGTCAAGCTCAGTTCATTAGACAGTTCGTACGGCGCTGTTCGTGGAAATCTATCGCTCAGCAATCCGAATAACTTCGCAATTGCGGAAACCGAGGTCGTCTGCGATGTCATCGCGGCCAGCGGAATTGTGATCGATCACTATCGGTTCACAGTTTCCGAAATAATCCCGGCCAACGGCACAAAAACGATGAACCGTTATCAATTTGGTCCCTGGCCTCGGCAGGCCAAGGGCCTTCAGTGTAATGGAAATAAAGCGGTTAAGCGCTAATGGGCCCAGATGCTGCGTCTAAAACGTCCCATCGACGGGGCGGCTCGCGGCAGGTAAGTTTTGATTTCTAAATTTTGGGAAATCGGGTCGGACCTGAACGATAGAGCACACCGTATCTAGTATGCCTTCAAGTGGACAGGTTAAGCCAATACGGTGGACCGCCTTATAGGAGCGACGACGATGCGTGGCACATTACGAAAATCGGTGATCGCTGCGACGGCTGTACTCGCCATCGCAGCATTTCGCGATTCGGCCAATGCGGGAGTAGAGGTTACGGGTCCCAACTACAGCGGCTACCGCGGTTATTATTACGATTATCCGTATACCTACGGTTACGTGCCTTTTGCCTACGGTTACTACTATCCCCACGGTTACTACCATCCCCCTGGTGGTTACTACTATCCACGCGCTTATCGCCAACAATACAACCGAACCCTCTATCGGGGGTATTGGTAGTCCCGGGCGGAATGGGCTGAATTCTCACCGTGATTGCATTTTTCTGGCTTTTGGGTGCGCACTACCCGCTTAGCAGACCGCAGTAGCCACCGCCCCAGTCGGCGTCGTCACCGCCGAAAAAAACCGACTAGGCCGTCGCTCGAATTTGTTGGCCGCAGTGAGGCCAGCGGGAACCGGCCGAGTGACGTTCTCTGAAGGCAGTTTTTGAGGGACACACCGCGGCGAAGGTGTCACAATTTACCACATGAGCAGGGGGCTCTCATGATTACGGTTCCCGAGTTGGCATCAGAGGCGCTGGGGTCATACCTTTCCACCCATCTGGGCCGCAGGTTTCGGTCAACCGAGGCGCATTTGACCGAGCTTATTCCCTCGGTCGCCCGCCTTTCTCTCGAATGCATTGGAAATAGCGACGCCCTCTACCACAACGTCGAGCACACGATGCTCGTTACGCTGGTTGGATATGACATCATAAAGGGTCGGGCGCTCCTCACGCACACCACGCCAAGCGACTATGCGCATCTCCTCGTCGCGTGCCTTCTGCATGACATTGGTTATGTGCGAGGCATTCTCAGAGGGGATGGGATCGACGGGTATGTCATCGATGCGCGCGGGAACAAAGTCGATATTCCGCGTGGCGCATCCGATGCGGCGCTTTTGCAATACCATGTCGACCGATCGAAGCTATTCGTGATGGATCGCATGTCCGGCAGCGAATATCTGGATGCCGACAGGGTCTCCCGCGCCATCGAGTTTACGCGTTTCCCGGCCTCGACCGTTGAACCGGATGACGACGATGAAGAGGGCTCGCTCGTACGCGCTGCCGACCTCATCGGCCAACTTGGCGATCCGCAGTATCTGCGGAAGGCGAACGCTCTATATTATGAATTTGAGGAAGTCGGCCTCAACAGGCAGCTCGGTTATGAATCGCCCGCCGATCTTACTGAACTGTATCCGCAATTCTACTGGAAGACCGTTTCTCCGCACATCCAGACCGCCATACGGTATCTCAACGTAACAACGAGCGGACGGCAATGGATTGCAAACCTGTACAGCAATGTCTTCCGGGCCGAACGTGATCTTAGCCTCTCGGGCCCCGAACGTTAGCCGTCTTCCATCAGTATATGTTTCTTGGAAGGGTGTGTTTATTCTGGGCGCGCAGCTCGCGCCCGCATCTGATTTGAAGAAGGGGTGGCCACAATGGGTGTTCTTCTCTGGATCGTCATCGTAGGCTTTGTTGCGGGGATTGTCGCGCGGCTACTCATGCCAGGTCCGAATACGCCGAAGGGTTTTATCGTCACGACGATATTGGGCATAGCCGGCGCATTTCTCGCAAGTATGGTGGGCGACGTTACGGGATTGTATCGGCCGGGTCAGGGCGCTGGACTCATTGGGGCGACTGTCGGCGCTCTCGTTATTTTATTTGTCTGGCATCGCCTCGTGGCGTCGGGAGCCATTCCCGACCACGGCCTGTGAGTTCTGTCAGTTTGTCGATTCAATCCAGCGGAGAAACCGGCCGCCCGCCAGACCACGCGTCAGTGCAAGGTTGTACTCCCTGAAGACTTCGGCTCTGTGCCAGCCCCCGCTCGGCCAATTCTTGACTGCTCTTTCGAGCCGGCCCAGGTCGACAATCCTCCGCGCCAGAGAAGATTGAGAGAGCTCCGCAATCTGGCGTTCGAGTTCGCCGCGCCGACTTTCGAGTTTTTCGTGCCAGTCCGCCCCTTGCAATCCGGTCAGGCGATTGGTGAGGACTTTTTCCGGAAGCAAACCCCACATGGCACGACGGATCAGCGAGCGATCAGTGCCTTCGGCAAGATATTGTTCAGGCGGCACGCCGAAGCAGTAGGAAATCACGTCGATATCGGCGGTCGGATCGCGCACGTCGACACCGGTCACGGCCTTTTCCGCTGCATGCCAGTCGCCGACATAGTCGATTTGGGCCAGTCCCCTGACGCGTTCGTCCGGCCGCATGCGATAGAGAAAATCATGCCCGACCTCTCGTGCCCGCGGTCCGACCGCCACTGCAGTCGCAAAATCGACGCGAATTGGCGCGTGATCCTGCCAGGGGGTGACCCGGTGTGGGCGGCGGCGGCGATCCGCCCAATTTCCCAGCGGTGCGGGAATGAGTGGCTCGATCAGCAGCTTCCGGAATGCGACCCAAGGCGAGTAGGGCGTGCTCTGGTAGTAAAGCCGCCACTGCCTGTAGGCCGATAGAAGCCGGCCATGCCGGAGGTGGCCAGCCGCCTGTGACCAGCCATTCCAGCTTATGGTGCAGTTTCCATAGAGACCGCTGAGGAGGACCCGCCGTCCCCGCGTACGCGCGAGATGCAGCGCCGAGGTCATCCAACCGAAGTTGGTCGGGTTACGCACCGGTCCATCCAGGGCGATAAAGAACCGCTCAAGCTGAGCAAAGTCGTCGCACTCATTATTGCGAACATATTCGACGTCGATATTGCCAGCCTGCCTTTGAATCGCATCGACGTACGGGGTTTCATCGGCATAGCAGCCATCGGGCACGGCGCCGTCGAAGCCGGGGCGGGGTACACCGGTGAAGGCGATAAGGCGCTGGTTCCTTTCGGCGTGAGCGCGGGCGGCGAGGACGGAGACCGATGACGAGTCCAGCCCGCCACTCAGGAGGCAGCCGACCGGGTGGATGCTGCGCATTTGCCGACGCACGGCGCGATCGAGGCAAGCGCGCAACCCATCGGCGTACGCCGCATCCGAAGAAAGTCTGACCGGCTTTACTTCGGCGGGCGACCAGTAGCGGTGCAGATTGATCGATCCGTCTGGCGCGATCCGAAGGGAATGTGCCGGAGGAACCCGAAACACATCCCGGTACATCGTTGTCACATGGTCGGAGTGATTGAGCACCAGGAAGTCAGCGAGCTTCTCTTCGCACAGTTCACGCGGCACATCGTCAAGCGCGAAAAGGCCATTCGGCATGCTCGCAAAGGCAAAAAAATTCCCTGCCTTGTGCCACATCACCACGTTCAGTCCGAGATGATCGCGCGCGAGCGTCAAAGAGCGGCGGCGCGAATCCCAGATCGCGGCAGCGAATGGACCGCGGAGCATACGCCAAATATCATCGCCGAATTTCTCCCAACCCGTGAGGAGAAGGCGCGAGTCAGGCCATTCCGTCACCTCTCGACCCGAAATACCAATCCGTGCGAGCAATTCATCGCGATTGTCGAGTCGAAGGTCGGCCGTGATGATTGAACCGCTGGGGCCTTGATGTGGCTGGTGATCGAAGCGGTCCTCAGGTGTCATCCGCATCAGCGCATGGACGAGGCCGATGTTCTCCTTCGCGACGATATCGACGCGATCAGGTCCATATTGCTTGAGCGTATTTGCAGCGCGCTCGAGCTCGCGCCGCATCACGGTCCGGCCGTCGAAGCGTACCAATCCGGCGATTCCGCTCATGGAAATCCACCAATACGGTCAACACGCTCCGCCGAACTCGGCGAGACGCGTGAAACGGCCAATTTGAGGATCCGAGACGGTCTTGTTCTCGCCAATCTCGACCCACGCATGCGCGATGAGCGCTTGCCCTTCTCGGGCGACGCCAAGGCAGAGCCGACTTGCTATGCCACGCCTTCGCAACATGGCGTGCGTTGCCAGTGCGCGGGGCAAACAAAGAGCGTGCAACCAGGGCTTCGTGCCGATGCTCTCCACGGCCCACAATACCCAGCTTATTTGATCGCCCGCGAAACGATTGATGCGACGAGGCGGTCGATTGGCCCACGAGAAGATGCGAGCGGACGGGACAAAGCGCACGATAATCTGCGCCAGGACGATCGTGACAAAGGCTTCCCGTTGATACCCTCGCCGGATCTTTTTCAATTTCATTGCGCTTCGTCCGGAGCCAGCATTCGTACCAATCGTTCGTCCACCAGCGTTTGCAGAAAGGGAGTGACGTCGCGGCTCACCGTTTCTGGATCTACGTGATGCTGCCGCGAAAGGCGCTGAAAAATTTCGCTGACGCGGCAGGGTTCGGCGAGCATCTTCCAGATTTCAGTTGCGACCTGATTGAAGTCAAAATACGAACCGGCACTCACGCTCAAGACAACCGCGCGGCCGTCGACGTCGGCCGCGGCCAATTTGTTGTCCTGTACAACGACGCTTTCGACTGTGAGGGTCAAGCGGCCGGACTCCACTGCTGCGCGGGAAGCCAGCTTACCTCTGTCCGATCAGGCAGCGCTAATTTTATTGTTCGCTACGGGAAGACATTGGAAAAGCCATCTCAAATGCAAAACCGAGTTTCGTGGTCGGCGGCGATGGCGACCGTGGCTCGGCAAGACCTGCGCTTGTTTCGCGATGAGATGCTGTCTTGGTTTCCGCGCCGATTGCCACCTTCACTACGGTTGGCGGCTCCCAGGTGCTCTTGTCGTCGGCTTGGCCAGTCTTGATCGATCCCATCACTGACCTCTGAACAATTCATCGGTCACGCTATGGGATCGGGTCCGACATGGCAAGGCGGCCCCATTCGCTGGGGCGTTCGGATTTTTTGTTGCCCAGGCACAATGCCAACCTGCCCGAGCGGACGCGGAATCGCAGCCGCTTGGCATCGAATATTCCGCATGATACGCTTTTTGCGCCACGAGGGGTTTTGGGCCGAAAAACAAGCACTTATCGTAGAAAGTGCCGGTCGCGCTCAAACATTAGAAAGGGATCCGCCATGGCGCATAAATCGTCAGCGAGCTCAGATACAGGCGAAGCCGTTGCGGCCGATACGCCGGAAACCCGCGAGGAAATGGCTTCGAAATTGGTTGACCGGTTTGCTTTGTGGTCTGGCGTTGCCGGACTTATCCCGGTGCCGGTTGTCGACGTCTTTGCGGTCGGCGGACTGCAGATCCAGATGGTGCGACGCCTTTCGCAAATCTACGATGTCGAGTTTTCAGAAAATCGCGGCAAGGCTCTGATAGCGAGTTTGGCTGGGTCGATGATTCCGGCGACCAGCGGCATCGGGGCGGCAAGCGTGCTGAAGGCCGTGCCGATCATTGGAACGATCGCAGGCGGATTTGTGATGCCCGCACTTTCCGCTGGAGCCAGCTATGCCATCGGGAAGGCGTTCATCCAGCACTTTGCCACAGGTGGGACTCTTCTTGATTTCAATCCTCCGGACTATCGTGAGTTTATCAAACGTCAGAGGGACATGTGGGATTCCCGCAAAAACCGCGCGGCCAAGTCTGCTCAAGAGTCCGGAGCGACGACGACCAGTCCGTAAGCCGCGCCCGCATACGGCGGGCGTTTGGGAGTTGATCCATTCACCGCAGCGATAGAGCTGTCGACCGGCGAGACCGAGCCCCATGCTCGAAGCCTCCGTCTACATAGTATTCTGCGCCCTGACAGGACTTTGCGGTATCGATCGCCGGATGGGTTTTTTAGGCACTTTTGTTCTGGCGCTTCTCACCACTCCATTTGTAGTGTTGCCTGTCCTGCTTCTGACCGGCCCATCACGCCGTGCCGAATGGCCTCGCCGGAATTGACGGAAGTGGTTTGTCGGATTCGGCAGAGCCGTAACTTGCTGGGCCGGCACCGGCATTTTGTAGACGTGTAAACGGAAGAGATATGTCCTTCCTTCAGCTCGTTCGCCGCGAAATGCACGGCTCGCTGCCGAAGCTCCTGTTCATGTCTGGACTCGGAGGCGTCAGCACTGCGGCGATTCTTGGCGCCATCAATTCCGGTTTGCAAAGCGGCCCTACTTTGTGGGCTTCTTCGCTCTTTCTGATTGCACTTTTTTTATTCATCAAGACTCAATCCTACGTCACCATCACGACGACTGCCGAGATTGAAGCGATCATCCATAAAATTCGCATTCGCCTTATGGACCAGATAAGGCACTCCGAGTTGTTGTCGATCGAAGATGTCGGCCGAGCGCGGATTGTCGCTGCGATCACGAGCGATACGGCGGTGCTTACGCAAGCGAGCAACATGCTCGCCTTTACGGTTCAGGGCGCGGTACTGATCGTCTTTGTCGCAATTTACGTTGCATTCCTGTCTGTTGCGGCAATCGTCACCACCATCGTTATCGTCTCGGTGGCGGCAACGATTTTCCACCACAAGAATCGCCGCCTGGTCGAAGAGAAGCAGAGAGCGGCCGCATGGGAACGCCGGCTGTTCGACCGGCTCACCGACTTTCTGGATGGGTTCAAGGAAGTGAGACTCAACCGCGCACGTAGCGCCGATTTGTTCGATGATGCGGTCGATGTGTCGCGAACGGCGGCCAACATCAAAATAAATACCCAGGCCGAAACCTTTAAGATGATCGTGACGTCGCAGATATCAATGTACGTATTGCTGGGCGCCGTCGTGTTTGTGGCTCCCCAATTCAGCGACTCGCTGGGCGGCGCGGCCCTGACAAAGACCACAACCGCTCTGATGTTCATTGTGGGAGCGTGTTTCGGTCTGGTGCAATCGATACCGGTCTTGCTGAATGCAAACGCGTCGGCGGATCGCATCGTGCAACTCGAAAATGCGCTGCGGGCGACCGTTTCGTCGCAACCGCGCGAGATCCCGATAGTGAAGCGCTTCGACAAGATCGAGATGCATAAGATCGGGTTCCGCTACGTCGACAGATTTTCAGAGGCTGCCTTCAAGATTGGTCCGATCGATTTCACCTTGCGGCCCGGCGAGCTCGTTTTCATTACGGGCGGCAATGGTTCCGGCAAATCGACGTTTTTGCGGGTTCTTTCCGGCCTTTACCCGCCGGATTCCGGGGAAATCATCCTCGATGGCAAGCACATAGATGACTCCAATCGCGACGAGTATCGCGCATTGATGTCGGCGATTTTCTTCGACTATCATTTGTTCAGGCGGCTCTATGGGGTGCCGGATGCGGAGTCAGGTGAGGTCAATCGTCTGCTCAGGCTTTTCCGACTGGACGAAAAGACGAGCTTGACTGATGGGGAGTTTCGTACGCTCGAACTTTCTGGCGGCCAGCGCAGGCGGCTCGCGCTCATCGTCAGCCTGCTCGAAAAGCGTCCAATCCTCCTGCTTGACGAGTGGACCGCCGAACAGGACCCGGAATTCCGGCGTAAATTCTACGACGAGCTGCTGCCGGATCTGATGAAGGCCGGTGCGACCGTCGTCGTGATCACGCACGATGATCGCTACCTCGACGAGCTGAATTTGACGGCACGCAGGATTCGTATGGACGAAGGACGAATTGTCGAGCAGCGTACGATAAAAAGTACACTAAAGAAGAGTCCGCGGTAGCGTTCGATGGGGAAGGCGTAATGGCGAAGTATCCAGAGTCCCTCGATGGATTGCCGCCCAGGCCGCGGACGTGGCGACGTTTTGTCGGGCGCCATTTACCAAGCCTGTCCATCACGTTGCTGGTAGGGTTGCTACTGGCCACCATACTGTTTCCCTACGTCGTGATTACGGTCCCGAGCGGAAGTGTCGGAGTTCTTTGGAAGCGATTTAACGGATACGACCTTTATTGCTGGTGCTTTGTCGGCCGCGGTACGATTCTGGACCCCCGTGAATTGAGGGACGAAGGGCTTCACGTCATTTGGCCGTGGGACAAGCTGTACATCTATACCCTGCGTCTGCAATCCTCGACCCAGACGTACAACGCCATCAGCAAGGACGGCGTGAACGTGACCGCGCAGATCAACGTGCGGTTTCAATTGCTACACAACTATGTTGCCGTGCTTCACAAATTTATTGGTCCACAGTATCTGAGCTCGGTTGTGGAGCCCGAGATCGGAAGTCGGGCGCGCGAGGTCATCGCCCAATACACGGCTCAGGAGGTCTACACGTCACGCGAAGGAATTCAGGGAAGGATCCGGGCGGAAGCGCAAAAAAGCCTGAGCACGCACCTCAATAGTCTGGTTCAGCCTGAGGCCATGGAGCAGCCAGACCCGAAGCACTACAATGACTTTCTGCAAAATTCGATCCAGCTTCTGGATGCCCTTGTTCTCGGCATCGAATTGCCGGTGGAAATCGTCGCGGCGATCAATCGCCAGACTCAGCAGTATTATGAAATCCAGGAGTACAAGTACCGTGTTGAGCGCGAAGCTCAGGAGTCGACACGCAAACAGATCGAGGCAAACGGCATCGCGGCCTTCCAGCGGACTGTTAGCGAAGGGATTTCAGATTCCTATCTACGCTGGCGTGGTATCGAGGCGACGCTTGCGCTAGCCCAGTCCCGGAATTCGAAAGTCGTGATTATCGGCGGCGGCAAGGATGGCTTGCCGGTTATTCTCGGCAACGTCGATGGTCCCGCGGGATCAAGTTCCAGGGCGAACGCCACCGAGGGCGATGTCACGCCAAATGATGTGACGCCGAACGAAAAGACGTCGACGACTTCACCAGGTCAAATTAATACCCTGGCCAGGCCGGCCGGACCCGCCGGTACACTATTGACTACCGACAAGAACAAGGCGGCTTCCGGCTTCCCCGCGCCACCCGACGTAACGCAGGCCCAGCAGCCCAAGGCACCGACCCCATATCTGCCATTTGATCTTTCACAGATCAAAAATTATGTGCCGAATCTTCCGGAGTGGCTGCGGTCTGCCACGCCGGGGCCAGGTCCCGGAACAGGAGCGCCTAAACAGTGACGGACACACGAGAATCGGTTCAGATGAAATCTCGACTGGGTCGTCTGTTCGCGGGCCGGTGGTTATTTCTGATCACGATACTGGTCGGAATCGGTTCTTACGTCGTTGGTCTCAACGTCGGATATCTCGATATTGCCGGCGCCAGGCAATTTATTCAGCAACTCCGGGCCGACAACCAGAAGCTGAAAACTCAAATTGCCGACCTGAACGCGACACAGGTTGCATTGCAAAACAAGCTTTCGACGTTTGAAGCCGCGTTAGACGAGATCATCCCTGCGAAGAACACCTATAATGTCAAACCGAACCAATCGATGATCGTTGCGAGCGGGCGCTTGACCGTTGGCTTGATTGGTCCTCCCGCCAACGACAGCGTCAATATCAATGTCAATGGAAAGCAACAAACGGCGGCGCCGGGCGATGTCATTAAAGTGACGCTCGATCCGTCGACGGTATGTCAGGTTCGGGTCCAATCCTTTGATATGTTCAAGGCGGTGCTCAACGCATCGTGCACGCAGGCGCAATAAGCCTTCCGAAGCGGCAACAGGGGGGGTAAGACGGCACTCTGTCGTGGGTGCGTTAGCCGAAAACCCTAAATATCCCACGCCAAACCGGCACCATCCGGAGAATGACGGCCAAGAATCCGATAGCATTGGCGGAAGTGATTCGCCGTACGCAAATCGAGCGGAAAGGCAGGTCTGCCATGAGACAGATAATCACGGTTGCAACAATGAAAGGCGGCAGTGGCAAAAGCACCATTGCGAGTTGCCTGGCGGTTCATTGGCATCTTACCGGTCGGGCTCCGACGATCATCGATGCCGACCCTCAACGCTCGATCGCACGTCTCGCCGCGCGCGAGCGGGCGCTTGGCGGAGTTCCGGTGGTCGAGGATGCAACAGCGGACGCGTGGAAGACCGCGCAAAATCTGGCTGCCGCAGGTCGTCCAATCATCATCGACACTCCCGGATTCCGCTCGCAGGCGACGCTGGCGTGTATCGCTGCAGCGGATTTTCTTCTTGTTCCGGTCAAGGCCTCGCCGCTTGACGTCGATCGCATGCTGGATACTCTCAATTCGCTTATCGATGGTGCCGGCAGCCGGCGGCCGACTTTCCGGTGCGTTCTGACCCAGACCACGAGGGATTCGGTCATTTCCAAACATATACGCGCGGAATTGATCGAGGCTGGGTTTCCGGTGCTCAACAGCGAGATGACCAATCGTGTTGCCTATGCGGAAGCGGGCCTGTGGGGAGCGACGCCGAGCCTCATTAATTGGAACGGGCTCGCGGCGCGTGAGATTGCCGCAATTGCCAGTGAAGTCGACGGAATCGCAGGCATCAAGCAGGCGGCCTAACCATGGCTAAGAAGACCCTGCCGAAGGCGATCCGGCCTGGTGTCGTTCGCGCGGGCACCTCTGACCCAGATCCCCGGATTTCCGAGCCGGTGCCGGAGAGCGCCAGCTATTCGGCTGCTCGGCAGGCCTCTTCAATCTCGGCGATGGACGTTACGGAAATCGCCACCGGCGATCGCAAGGCACGTGCACGCAAGCTCGTTGAGCGGTTCTCTTTATGGTCGGGGGTCGCCGGGCTTCTGCCGGTGCCGGTTGTCGATCTGGCTGTCGTCGGCGGGGTCCAGCTGCAGATGCTGCGTCGCTTATCGCAGATTTTCGACATTCCGTTTTCGAAAAACCGCGGCAAAGCGATCATGGCGAGCTTTGCCGGGACGATAATTCCGGCGAGCACCGGGCTGGGAGTGGCCAGTATGATAAAGGCGGTTCCTGTTGCTGGAACCGCGATTGGCGCGCTCACCACGCCGGCGCTATCCGTCGGGGCTACTTACGTGATTGGAATGGCTTTTATCGAGCACTTTGCCTCGGGCGGGACGCTGCTTGATTTTGAGCCGCCGGACTACCGGGAATTCATCAAAACCAATATGGGCAAGACGACCTGATCACTGCACGGCATCCGATGGCCAAATGCGCCCGAGAGATGCAATTGCAATTCTATTGGGTTTGCCTCTTGCCGCCCGTCTTGCCGGCTCTGTCCGCGTCCCACCACCACACGGCGGGGAATGCTGCCATGCCGTATCTTGGCATCGGGTCCGGGCGACCGAACCGGTTCCAGCGAGCGGTCCGCAACTTGCCATAGCCCCACTGCGGCACGACGTACTGATTCCAAAGCAATATGCGGTCAAGCGCTCTGGTGGCGGCGATCAGATCATCGCGTGTCTTGGCCTGAAGTATTTTCGTGATCATCTCGTCGACCGCCGGGTTCTTGATACCGAGGATATTGTCCGATCCTGACTGGTCCGCTGCATCCGAACCCCAATAACCACGTTGCTCATTCCCAGGCAAAAGCGATTCACCCCAGGCAAAAGTGATGACATCGAAATCCCACCCACGCAGCCGGTTCTCGTAGTGCGCTTCGTCAACTGTGCGTACCGATACGGCAATGCCGAGTCGCTCCAGCGACGGTTTGTAGAACAAGAACACGCGCTCGAAGAGCGGAGCATTTGTAAGAAACTCTACTTCAAACTGCTCGCCCGTCTTTGCATTGACGAGTTGCTGATTGCGCACTTCGTAACCAGCCTCTTTGAACAGCCGCAGAGCCTCACGAAAATTGTTGCGAACAGCGTTCGTATCGCCTCCGACCGGATTGGAATATGGCTTGGTAAAGACCTCCGGGGGAATCTTATCGCGTACTGCTTCGAGCAGTTCGAGCTCTCGGCCCGTCGGGAGTCCGGTTGCCGCGAGTTCAGTGCCCTCGAAATAGCTGTTTATGCGCTTGTATTGCCCGAAAAAGATCTTCTTGTTCATCTCCTCGAAGTCGAACGCATAATTGAAGGCGAGCCGAACGCGTGGATCCTTGAACTTGTTTCGGCGCAGGTTGAAAGTGAAGGCCTGCATCAGGCCGACGTTGTTAATGGGGAACTCTTCGAGGATGACTCGTTTCTCGGCCACCGGAGGAAAATCATAGGCTGTGGCCCAATTCTTGGCACTGTTCTCCATGCGCCAGTCGACCAAATCTCCTTTGAAAGCCTCGATGGCGACTGTAGCGTCGCGAAAATATTCGAATCTTAACTCGTCGAAATTATTTCGACCGATATTGACGTTGAGATCTTTGCCCCAATAGTCCTTGACGCGCTCATAGATGATATTGTGGGCGGCCGAGAATTCCTTGATTTTATATGGGCCGCTGCCGAGCGGCATATCTAGAGTTGTTTCTTCGATGCTGCGCGTCTTGCCGCTTTTGTCGGTGTCTTCCCACCAATGCTTCGGAAAGACAGTGAGTTGGCCGACAACCTGCGGCAGTTCGCGACTGCCAGCGCTGTCGAATGTGAAGGTGACGTCGCGGTCACCGGTTTTTTCTGCTTTGACGACGTGACGATAACTTGCGCCAGCCTGCGGGCTTATTTTTTTGAATGCATTGAAGGAGAAAACAACGTCGTCCGGCGTCACAGGCTTGCCGTCTTGCCATTTTGCTTCGGCGCGGAGACGAAAGGTGGCCGAAGAGACATCCTCCGGAAAGCTCACGGATTCAGCGAGAAGCCCGTACGCACTGGATACTTCGTCGAGCGACTGCACCAAGAGGGTGTCATAGACTTGGTCGATGCCCTGAGCGAGCGTGCCCTTCACGCCAGCAACGACCATATTGAAGTTGTCAAACGTACCGAGTGCGATCTGCGACGCCGCGCCGCCCTTCGGCGCGCTCGCATTGACGTAGCCAAATTGCTTGAAACCGGTCGGATATTTCAATTCACCGAACTTCGCCAGGCCATGTCGCCACGTCGGGCCAGTCCCTTGCGCTTCGGCGCGATTTATCCAATCGGGAAAGGGGAGCCGCTGCCCGGCAAGCACCGCCACGGCAGAGGTGAGCAATGTCCGGCGATTCATCTAGCACTCCAGGGAGGTCACGGCTGGGCGGGGCGACATTCAATGGCAATGCTATGTGGTTTTCAAATTTAACGACAGTGCAGAGGCGCGCGCCGGCAAAAAGAAATCACTCGAGACATCATCCTGAAAATGCGGTCTGTAAGATGAACCCGTTACGGCAGCGCCAAAACGCAACGAGGCGCCGAAAATATTTCGGCGCCTCGCGCAAGACTTTTCGGTCCCGCGGGTCAAAAGTTTTTTTTAAGAGGCTAGGACCAGTCTGTAACCGGTTAGCCGTCGCACACGGACAGGCCGGTGCAAGATCCAAGGGTGAAGCCCGCCTTCTCTTTTGCCCTGCCCGCCGCGATCTCCAACGTTTCGTCGGAGACTTCGAAGGCAAGGATCTCTTTTTCAGTCTTTTCAAGTCCAATAGTCTTCATGTCACGATCCTTTCGTTCGCCAGCGGCGCCAGCAGTCAGCTAAGTTGCTCAAAAAAACGCCCCCTCCCAGCGCCATAAGCCATGATCCGATGCGCTTCCAGCAATGTCAATTGGAATAAGCCTATATCCGCAGGCACTTATGACACGCAGCTGTCTGATTTATGTGGGAAAACGCATTTCCGTCTTAACCAAACTGGGTCATAAAAACGCACTTTCCGAGGTGGCCAGTTGCGTAGAGCGCTCCACTGCAATTCATGGAAAGTCGAGCCAGCCCCGGCCAGCGCCGAGGCGGGGCAGGACATGGCTGAATGGAATGAGGGCCGGGTATAGTTGCCCCCGGAGTGGGATCGATGGATGCCTTCTATGAGCGCCTGATCGTTCGCGCTGCGACCATTGATGAACTCCTGTCGGACAATTTTGAGGTTTTGCCGGGTCAGAAAGGTGATGCCGATCTGGCTGCCCGCCGCCTTGCCGTCTGGTGTCAGTCATCTGCCAGCGGGGATTGGTCGTTATTTGGTCAGCGGCTGCAGCGGGACGGGTGGGCCATCGACGGGGTCCTGAAGAGTTTTGCGACGGTCCGACGCAAAGCTTCCGCCGTCCGACCGGCCTGGGCTGCCGATGCGATTTGGGTCGAGGCCGCCCTGCGAGACCGCGAAAAATGCGTCGACCACTCCGGCAGCGAATACGAACCCCTTGCGTTCGAGCACTTGTTCAGACCCCTGGTTACGCAGGCGGCAGAATTCATTTGGTCGGGCCTCGATCGGCGAATAGCCGACAATCTGATGGACTCGGCGCGCGCTTGCTTGGGCCATTCGCTGCTCAGGGAATTGTGCGACCTTTGCGCGCCCGCAATCTATGAACAGTTCGTCATAGCGCGGAACGCCGGCGAAGCGTCGAAGCAGGCTCACGGCACGTCGCGCTACGACCAATTCATCGCCGACATGAAAGCCACTGGGTTTCGGCGTCTTTTTGAAGAGAAGCCGGTGCTCCTGCGTCTGATTGCTGTAGTGACCCGGCAGTGGATCGAGACGTCGCGCGAGTTCATTCTACGCCTTGCCGCCGATCTTCCGGTCATCCGCCGTGATATTCTGTGTTCGGACGCAGAAAGCCCGATCGCAAAGATCGAGGGGGATCTCTCCGACCCACACAATGGTGGCCGGTCGGTCCGCATCGTCACCTTCGCCGATAGTTCACGAGTCGTCTACAAGCCGAAGGATCTGCGGCTTGATATTGCGTGGCACAGATTAGTCGAACGATCGAATCGCGCGAACCCGCCGACCGACCTCAAGGGCGTGCGCGCATTGGCGCTTGATGGCTACGGGTGGACCGAATTCATCAATCACACCGGGTGTGCAGATCAGGAAGGCTGTAAACGCTTCTTCCGCCGGGCCGGTGCATGGCTCGCGCTCTTTCACTGTTTCGTTGCCAATGACATGCATCAGGAGAACATGATCGCGGCCGGCGAACATCCGGTCCCGATCGATCTTGAAACTATTCTCCAGGCGACCACTGAAGAGCACGAAACCGCAGATCCGGAGGCGCAGGCTTCTGACCTCGCGATGGAGAAAATCGCCAACTCGGTCATGATGGTCGGCCTGCTACCCGCCTATGGACGCACGCCCGACAACAAGGTCTTCGCGATGGGCGGGATGACGGCGGACTGGAATTCAAAAATAAAAATCAAATGGGTCAACATCAATTCTGATGAGATGCGGCCGACCAGATCGAAGGAGAAGAGCGAAGCCAATCCCAACCTGCCGCACGTCGGTGGCCGCTATGCCAGATTGGCGGATCACATCGACGATCTCGTCTCGGGGTTCGAGGACTACGCGAAATTTCTGCAACGGCAGGGCAGGGACGCAAAGTTCGGGGACATGTACGAGGGCTTCGTCGGCCTTCCAGTCCGGAAGGTCGTCCGCGCCACACGATTCTATTCCATGTTGCTCCAGCGGTTGAAAAATAACCGAATGATGGACGACGGGGCCACCTGGTCTGCCCAAGCGGACTTCATGGCCAGACTGGCGGAGTGGGATAAGAACACCGATGTTTTTTGGCCGCTGCAGCGAGCCGAACGGTCAGCTCTCATTGCGCTCAATGTGCCGCACTTTGTTTCACCCAACGACGAAAGCGAGGTCCACGATGCGGCCGGCCTCTCTATTCAGACGAGGGGGAATCCAGGCCTCAGTCGCGCTCGCACTCGCATCAAAAACCTCGATCAGCGAGAGATCGACTGGCAGGTCGAGGTCATCAGGGAAAATACAAGGTCACTGTCAAAGTCTTCCGATCCGACAACGGACGGTCTGGCGCAATCGGCAGAACTTTTGGACCTCACGGCTCTCCCGGCAACGAAAGTATTCATTGCGGAAGCAGACAAGATCGCCGACGAGCTGTCGGATCATGCAATCCGCAAGGGACCTGGTGCCGCCTGGATTGGTCTCGACTGGCTGGGCGACGCCGAAGTTTTTCAGCTCGTTTGCCTGGGGCCTGACCTCTACAATGGCGAATCAGGCATCGCACTGTTTCTTGCAGCGCACGCCGCTGTTACGGGTCGTCAGTCTTCTGCCGAACTCGCCCGCGCGGCTGTTGCTCACCTGAGAAAAAACCTGAAAAGCCGCAACGCGGCGCGAATGGCCCGCTCACTCGGTGTCGGGGGCGCCACCGGCCTGGGCTCGATCGTTTATGCGCTTACTGCGATGTCGAAATGTCTTCGCGACGACAGTTTGCTTGCGGATGCACATGCGGCTGCGGGATTGTTCATCGATGACCTCATTGCAGCAGACAAACAGCTGGACGTGATCGGTGGCAGCGCCGGTGCGGTGCTTTGCTTGCTTCGCCTCTATCGGGATAGCCAATCCACAGACGTATTGAACCGCGCAATCAAATGCGGCGAGCATCTGATTGCTCAAAGCCGGGTTGGACCCGACGGCCGCCGGAGCTGGGTCGGACAAGGCATGGGAAAACAAGCGCTTAATGGCATGTCGCACGGGGCGGCCGGCTTTGCCTATGCGCTCGCCTCGCTATCTGCAGCGACGGGGCGCGAGGAATTCGCGCAGGCGGCGTCGGAATGCATCGCATTTGAGAATTCGAACTACGATGCGGGACGCAGCAATTGGCCTGACTTGCGCGGGGAGGGGGAGCCATCCTGGCCATGTCAGTGGTGTCATGGCGCGACCGGAATTGGGCTTGCGCGGATAGCAATGGCCCGGCAGGGCGGAATGGACCCGAAAAATCTTGCGGGCGATATTCGAAACGCCGTTGAAGGAGCGACGAAATACTGGCCGGGCGGCGTCGATACGCTGTGCTGCGGCACCCTCGGCAACGTCGAATTTTTCTGCGAGGCCGGAAACGCTCTCGGGCGCGACGATCTTCGCGAGCTTGCATCGCGTCGGCTGGCCGCAGTGCTTGAAACCGCGGCAACAACAGGTGACTACCGCTGGAACAGCGGTAAACGGCAGTTCAATTTAGGTTTATTTCGGGGCCTTGCAGGCGTCGGCTATACATCCCTGCGTCAGGCCCACGCCTCGCTTCCCAACGTCTTAATTTGGGAATAGTCCAGCCTCAGAGGTTCAATCCTGTGAGCGACACGAAACCGCTTTTCGACTCGTTGCGCAATTCGGCCGATCCCAAGGTCGTTGCCGCCATCGAGGCGCTCATCGGCAACGGCAGCGATCGTCAACTCTGTCGACTCAATGTGCTCTCATTTGCTGCCGACAGAGGCCTCGATGAGGAGAAGGCCATCGCTGGCTTCTTGTACGCCGCCCGGCTTGGCTTGTTCGATTTGACCTGGAATGTGCTTTGCCCGGGTTGCGGCGGAGTCCTCGACGTCGCTCATACCCTCAAATCCGTGCACAAGGAGGCTTATGACTGCGCGCTCTGTGCGGCCGGCTATGAGCCGACGCTCGACGAGATGGTGGAGGTCGCCTTCACGGTCAACCCGCGTGTTCGACGGATCGAGGCGCACGATCCGCATTCACTGCCTCCGTGGGAATATTTCCGGCAAATATTCTGGGGTTCCGGAGTCGATTTGCCTGAGCCGGGCTTTGAAGAGCTGATGGAAGAGGTCACGCTCGACTCAATAGAGTTGCCGCCGCAGCAAAAGGCGCAGATGACGCTTCAGATGCCCAACGAATTCCTGATCGTGTTCGAACCGGTCACTCATGTCGCGCATTTCATCGATGTCAAAGGTGAACCGACGAAAGAACGTCAAAATCTGGCACTGATTTTCAACAAGGTGCAGGGACCGACCGTAACAACCGAAATGCGTCCCGGGCCGTTGCGGCTTGTGCTCGAAAATCAGACCGATTTGCGTGTCCTGCCATCGGTCTGGATCGCCGGCGAAACGCTCCACCACATGCTCGGCAAGCGAAAAACGTTTCTCACTGCCAAGCGCCTCCTGACTAACCAGATATTTCGCGACATCTACCGCACCGACACGCTTGACGTCGACCAGGGATTAAAGCTCACCAGCCTCACCTTCCTGTTTACAGATCTCAAGGGCTCGACCGAACTTTACGACCGCGTGGGTGATCTCGTCGCCTACGATCTCGTCCGTGAGCATTTTCGGGTGCTCAACGAGATCGTGGCCTCCGAAGCGGGCGCAGTCGTCAAAACGATCGGTGATGCGGTGATGGCGACATTTCCCACGCCTGACCGCGCGCTTGCCGCCGCCCTGCGCATGCGTGAATCAGTATGCAAGATCAAAAACGACCTGCTGATCAAGATCGGAATTCATGAGGGCCCCTGCCTTGCAGTCACGCTCAACGATCGACTCGATTATTTCGGCCAGACCGTGAATATCGCTGCGCGTGTGCAAAATCTTGCGGATTCACAGGCTATTCTGGCAACCAAGTCGGTCGTTGATCACCCGGGGGTTTCGAAGTTGCTTGAGGGGTCGAAGCTCACACCGACCGCACAGGACGCGATCTTGCGCGGCGTCGCAGACAAGGTGACGATCTATCAGATTCCCTATTAGGCTTGGTCTTTCATTGGTCAATGACTGATCGAGCTTTGCCGGCCCTTGATTACGCTAGACCTGCTCGGCGTTGAGATAGGCCAGCCGTGCTCCGCAGAATGCGCAGATCAGGCCCAGCGCGAGCGCGGTAAGGCCGGCGATCACGTCGACGGTGCCGCCAAGATTGCCGGTTTTGCTCATGATGCCGCCGGTGGTCGCGGCCACGAACACGAGTCCAATCAGAAAGTACTGCGCCAGCCGATAGATCAATTCGCGTTCGCGGGCAGCCGCAATCAGGTAGGCGCCGGTGGCCCAGCCTCCGACGAACCCGGCGCCGCCGATCACCCACCAGGCCATAGCCGAAACGAACTGCTGCTTGTTGCCGATGGCAGCGTCACGCAGGACGGCATCGAGTCCAATGCCGAACACTGTCAGCAGGATATGCACGATCAGGGCCGCGAATACGCCGCACGCAATAGCCGCCGCATAGTGCAATCGACGGAGGGCGTCGGTGCCGATCGGGGCTTGTTCGGGCGGAGGCAGGGTCATGTCCTCCGTACAATAGCCGATCAAAGCGTTACGCGTGAATATCCATTTTCGGCAGGCTGAAATGCCTGGGCTCGATTGCGGGCAACGGCACCCTCAGGCCTGGTCGCGGCAGCGCCGATTTCCCGCTCGATGATGTAGCGAGGACGACCTTTGGCCTCGAAATAGATCTTGCCGACATATTCACCGATCACCGCGATCGCAAAGGTCTGGAACGAGGCGATCAGGAGAAACAACAGCATCACCGAGGTCCAGCCCTGCACCGTTTGGCCTGCCAGCCAGGTGGCAAAGACCCAAACACTCATGCCCATAAAAACAACGAACAATATGATTCCCATCAGGGCGATCATCCGGATTGGCCGCACCGATAGGGAAGTGATGCCGTTGACAGCGAGAGTCACCATTTTTGCGAGTGTATATTTCGTCTCGCCATGAATCCGCGGGAGACGGTCGTAGGCAACGGTCGCGGTCGTGAAACCGAGTTGAACGGCCAGCCCGCGCAGAAATACGTGCGCCTCGCCATAAAGCGAAAGTGCACGCAATGCCCGATCACTCATCAAACGAAAGTCGGCATGGTGGGGAATGATATCGGCACCGAGCCAATTGAGCATGCGATAGTAAAGATCGGCAGTGCCTCGTTTAAACCAGCTGTCACTGGACCGTTTTTTTCGGACGGCGAATACGATTTCGGCTCCGCCGGTAAAGTGCTCGACCATCTTCCCAACGACCGACATGTCGTCCTGCAAGTCGGCGTCGAGCGAGATCGCGGCATCGGCTTTGCCAACCTGCGAGAGCAGTCCCGCCAACAGCGCATTCTGATGGCCGACGTTGCGGGACAGCTTGAGGCCGCGGATACGTTTCGCGTGCGCATTTGTGATTTTTTCAATCAGAGCCCAGGTTCGGTCAGTACTGCCATCATCGATCAGCAATACGTAGCTTTTCGGCGAGATGGCTTTCGATTTTTCCAGCCTGGCGATGTCGGTAAGCAGACACGAAAGCGTGTGCTGAATTCCAGCCTGCTCATTGTAGCAAGGGATGACAAACGCGATCGTGGGTGATTTCGGAGCACTCATGATCACAAATCGCTCGCCGGCATCCGTTCGATTTAATGAGCTGATTTTCAGCCGGCCATGACGTCCGGAAGTCGCGAACAGATGTCCTGTGGCCTCGTTGCCGAGGAGTATGCCCTTGCAACGTTTACAAACCTTTTACTTGGCCCAACGTGGTTCCCAGACGCCAATAAACGGCGCCGTTCCACATTCCGGTGCACGGGGATTGATTGTCATCCGGAGGCGTCCTAAGCCTCCGGTGGGGCGAAGGTTGAACGATAAAATGGCGGAGGAATCTTTGCCCCCTGCACACAGCCCTGTCGTGCACCTTGTCCGGAACCTCGTGCGCAAGCGCGATTTTTATGCGGGCGGGCTGATCATATTTTTCGGTCTGGTGATGGCCCTGAAGGGGCCGGGCTATCGGCTCGGCACCTTGATGCACATGGGCCCAGGATTCCTGCCGACCGTGCTCGGGATCATCTTGATCTGTCTGGGTATCGCTATCGCGGGCACCGGACTGACGGTCCCTGAAGGCGAAGACGAGGACATTTTGCCTAAAAACCGCGAGTGGTTCGGCTGGGCCTGCATTCTTGCCGGACCGCTGTGCTTCATTTTGTTCGGAAGCTATTTCGGCCTGATCCCGGCCATCTTCACTTGCGTGTTCGTTGCGGCGCGCGGTGACCGCACGGCGACATTAAAGAGCTCAGTGTTTCTGGCGGCGTTCGTGACGGTATTCGGTGTCGCATTGTTCTCGTATTTGCTGCAAGTGCCCATGCCACTGCTGACGTGGAGAGGGCTGTGATTGAAACTGCGCTAACCGATCTCTGGTTCGGTTTCGGGGTCGCCTTACAGCCACACAATTTGATGTGGTGCTTCATCGGCGTTCTGGTGGGCAACATGGTCGGCGTGCTGCCGGGCATGGGGCCGCTCGCGACCATTTCGATTCTGCTGCCGCTCACATTCGGGATCAAGCCGGTGGGTGCGATCCTGATGCTCGCCGGCGTTATGTACGGTGCGCAATACGGCGGCGCCATTTGCTCAATCTTGCTCAATCTGCCGTGTCATCCGCCACATGCCGTCACATGTCTCGACGGCTTCCCAATGACCAAGCAGGGCAGGGGTGGCGTCGCGCTCGGATTGACTGTCATGGCGTCGTTCGTGGGTGCCTCCTGGGGCATCACCGAAATGATTTTTCTGTCGCCGATCCTCGTGCGTGTCGCGCTTGAATTCGGACCGGCCGAAATCTGCTCGCTCATGTTGCTTGGCCTCCTGGCGGGCTCGACGCTGGCGCGCGGCTCGCCGCTCAAGGGCGTGGCGATGACGGTGCTCGGGCTGATGCTCGGCATTGTTGGCACCGACCTTGAAACCGGCGCCGAACGCTTCACCTTTGGGATGACCCATCTCGATGACGGCATTGAACTGGTGGGGCTGGCGCTCGGTCTGTTTGGCATTGCCGAGTTCATGAACAGCATCAACCAGGTGGTATCGATCAACGCGAAATATACGAATGTTCGCTTGCGCGACATGCGTCCCAGCAAGTCCGATCTGAAGCAGGCAATCGCGCCGATGTTCCGCGGCACATTGGTCGGCAGCCTGTGCGCGCTTATTCCCGGCACCGGACCGACCATTGCATCGTTCGTCGCCTATGCAACGGAAAAGAAAATCTCGAAACACCCCGAAAAGTTCGGTACCGGCCTGATTGAAGGCGTGATCGCACCAGAAGCCTCGACCCATTCCTCTGTGCAGGGCGACTTTATCCCGACAATGAGCCTTGGCATTCCAGGCGATGCCGTGATGGCGCTGTTGCTCGGCGCGCTGATGATCCAGGGTATCGTGCCCGGTCCGCAGCTCATCAAGGAGCATCCGGATATTTTCTGGGGCCTCGTCGCGAGCTTTTGGATCGGCAACATCATGCTGGTCCTGCTCAACGTGCCGCTGATCGGGATCTGGGTGAAGCTGCTGACGATCCCGTACAAGTATCTTTATCCGAGCGCGCTGTTCTTCGTCTGCATTGGCGTCTATGCCGCCAACAACGACATGTTCCAGGTCGGCGAGACGGTCGTCATCGGCATTCTTGGTTATGTGCTGCTCCGGCTTGGCTTTCATCCGGCACCGATCCTCCTTGGGTTCGTGCTCGGGCCGCGCTTTGAGGAAAACTTCCGCCGAGCCATGCTGATCTCCCGCGGGGACATCCTGGTATTCGTCGAGCGCCCGATCAGTGCTATCTTTATCGGCCTCTGCGTTCTGCTGATTGCGTTGCAGATTTACGTGCGCATTCGGGGAACCAAGCCGCCGATCGAGATCCCGACTGTGCTGGAAGGGGCAGAATAGCGGCCTAAATTTCTGCGAGCTCGCGCATGATCCGGTATAGCGCGGCCTGCCCCTCAAAGCCGATCCCCGGGCGATCGGAGAGCGAAATCGTGCCGCCTTCGATCTTGGCGTCATCGGCAAATCCGCCGAAATCGCCGAACACCCCCGGATAGGATTCAGCGCCGCCGAGACCAAACCCCGCGGCAATGGCGAGCGACATCTGATTGCCGCCGTGCGGGAAAAGCGACGTGCGCGGCCAGCTGCGGCGCCCGAGCATTTCAAGCGTCCGGGCATATTGACCAATGCCATAGGCTTGTGGCGGGTCGATCTGGATCACATCCCGTCCGGCGCGGAAATCGCCAAACCTCACCAGGTTTTCCACATCCTGGGTCGAAAAGAGGTTCTCTCCAGTGGCGAGCGGCGGCTCATAAACGCTCGCAAGCTCCGCGAATAGCGCAAAATCAAGCGGGTCGCAGGGTTCCTCGAACCAGCGCAGTCTGAAAGGCGACAGCGCCTTGGCGTAGCGCAAGGCTTCGTCACGATCGAATTTGCAGTTGGCATCGACCGCCAAATGTTCGCCGGAACCGATAACGTCGAGCACAGCTTCCAGCCGGCGCAGATCCTGATCGAGCGGCAGGCCACCGACCTTCATCTTCACCATCGTGTAGCCGGCATCGAGATGGCGGCGCATCTCGTCCTGCAGGTCCTTGATTGTCTGGCCAGGCCAATACCAGCCGCCGCCCACGTAACAGAACATCTTCTTCGCAACATTGCCGCCATTGAAGCGCTCGGCGAGCACGGCGTGCAGCGGCTTGTCAGCGATCTTGCCGACTGCGTCCCACAACGCCACTTCAATCGTGCCGATGGCGATCGAGCGTTCGGAATGTCCGCCGGCCTTCTCGCGCCGCATCATGCAGCTAAATATTTTAGCGGGATCGAGATTGTTGCCGGTGTCGTCAACCAGCGCAGTTGGATCGGCAGCAAGGATGCGCGGGACGAAACGCGCACGCATCTGGGCGCCGCACGCATAGCGACCCGTGGAATTGAAGGCAAAGCCGCAAACCGGTTTCCCGTTACGAACGACGTCGGTGATCACGGCGACGACCGACGTCGTCATTTCGGTGAAATCAAAGCTCGAATTGGCGAGCGCCGATTTGAGCGGGATCGCGGTTTCGCGAATGTCGATGATACGCATTACTTAGAGCGAGCAGCCGCTTATTGGATCTGCGGGATGTTGGCGTCCCGGATGACCTTGCCCCACTTGTCGACTTCCTTCTTGATATAGGCGGCGAACTCTTCCGGTTTGTTGGCCACCGCATCGAAACCGAGCTGGGCACATTTTTCCTTCACGTCAGGCATGGCCATTGCCTTGGCGATCTCGCGATTGAGCAGATCGACAATCGCCTTCGGTGTTCCGGCCGGCAGGAAGATACCCTGCATCGTCTCTGATTCCTCATCGGCGACGCCGGCTTCCGCCATGGTCGGAACGTCCGGCAAGGCGGACGATCGCTTCGCTGAGGTGACGGCCAATCCACGCAATTTGCCTCCCTGCACTTGCGGCGCAGTCGGGGGCAACGCGGTGAAGGCGATCGGCGTGTGGCCGGCAACCGCCGACTGGATCGCTGGGCCCGCGCCATTGAACGGCACGGTCGCGAGGTCAAGCTTGAACGTGAGTTTGAACAACTCGCCGGCCAGATGCGGAGTCGTGCCGGTGCCGGGCATCGCGTAGTTGTACTTGCCGGGCTCTTTCTTGATGAGCTCGACGAGTTCCTTAACCGACTTGGCCGGGAAATCAGCGTTGACGACCAGAATATTCGGCGAAGCCGCCGCAAGGGTCACCGGTGCGAAATCCTTGAATGGGTCGTATGGATTTTTGGCATAGAGGCTCGGATTGACCACATAGCTCGAGCTCGCCACCAGCATTGTGTAGCCGTCGGGCGCAGACTTTGCGACTTGCGTCATGCCGATATTGCCGCCGGCTCCCGGATGGTTCTCAACGTAGAATTGCTGTTTCAGAGATTCCGAAAGTTTTTGAGCAATCAAGCGCGCCATGACGTCGGTTGGGCCTGCCGGTGCAAAGGGCACGACAATCTTGACCGGATGATCAGGGTAGCTCGCGCCCTGGGCCGCGCCGCCAACGAGCATGGCGGCGGCAGCGAGTGCGAGTATGCGCGTTGCAACTTTCATCTCTCTAACTCCCCATACAAAATCTTTATTTCACTTTTTCGATCTTGGCCGCCTCGATGACCTTGGCCCACTTCGGGACTTCGGCCCTGATCCGCGCGGCGAAATGGTCGGGCGTATCGGCGATAGCATCGAAGCCAAGCGAATCGAGCTTCGACTTGACGTCCGGGGCGGCCACCGCCTTGGCGATTTCCTTCTGCAAGAGGTCGACGATGGGTTTTGGCGTGCCGGCCGGCGCAAACACGGCCTGCATCACGTCAGAAATCTGGTCACCTGGCACGCCGGCCTCAGCCATCGTCGGCACGTCGGGCGCGGCTGCGACACGTTTTTCCGTTGTCATCGCCAGAGCACGCAGCGTCCCAGCCTGCAGATGTGCGGTGACCGGCGGGAGCGCCATGAAGGCGATCGGGACTTGCCCTGCGACAACAGCGTTGAGCGCAGGCCCTGCGCCGTTGAAAGGCACTGGCTGGATGTCGAGCTTGAGTGCGTACTTGAAGCTCTCCGCCGCGAGGCTCGCGGTCGTGCCGAAACCAGGCGAAGCGAAGCTCACTCTGCCGGGGTTGGCTTGAATATAGGCAATGAGTTCCTTGACCGTTTTCGCCGGCACCGACGGATGGACAACCAGGATGTTCGGGCTGGATCCGGCCAATGTTATCGGCGCGAGGCTCTTGTAGACGTCATACGGCACCTTTTCATAAAGGCTTGGATTGACGACGACGCTGGAACTGACCATGAGCAGCGTGTAGCCATCCGGCGCCGCGTTTGCCACGAGCGCCATACCGAGATTGCCGCCGGCACCGGGATGGTTCTCGACGTAGAATTGCTTGCCGAGGCTCTCACCAAGCTTTTGCGCGACCAGCCGCGCCATCACGTCGGTCGGCCCAGCCGGCGCGAACGGCACAATGATTTTCACCGGGCGTGTGGGATAACCGGCGGTGTCCTGCGCGCGGGCGCCGAAATTTGCCAACAGGGCGCCGACCAATAGCGTGCCCACCGCCGAAAGGCGAAACAGCCGGTGCATCGTTTCCTCCCTTTATTTTCATCGTAGCATTGCGCGGCTACGTTGCCAGTAGGGCTTGCATCGCCCGCGCTCACAGGCTGTATTCCGGCGGCCAACGTTGTTCCACTTTCCTCAGAGGAAATTCAATGCCGGCCCGAAAGATCACCCGCGACGACATGCGCGAAGCCGCCGAGAAATACAAGAACTGGGGCAAGTGGGGGCCGAATGACGAGGTTGGCACACTCAATTACACCACGGCGGAGGACATCGTCGCGGCGACGCGTCTGGTGAAGAAGGGCAAGGTGATCTCGCTCGCCTTGAATTTTGATCACACGGGCCCGCAAGGTGCGAAAAGCAAATATCCGTCGATGGGGCGCACCAACCCGATCCACACGATGCTCCGCACGGGCACCGACGCCTATTCAGGTGTGCTCGACAAGCGCGGTATTCGCGCCGCAGACGACATGGTGACCATGCCGCTTCAATGTGGCACGCAATGGGACGGGCTTGGCCATGTGTTCTATGAAAACTATATGTGGAATGGGTACGACTGCCGCGAGGTGACATCGGCCGGCGCGCAGAAATGCGGCATCGAGAAGACCAGGAGCAAAATGGTCGGGCGTGGCGTGTTTCTCGATGTAGCGCGCTACAAGGGTGTCGACTCGCTCGACGACGGCTACGGCATAACGAATGACGATCTCTACAACACCGCAAAAAAACAGAAGACCGAACTCAAGCGCGGCGACTATGTCATCGTGCGTACTGGCATGATGGAGCGATGTCAGAAGGCGGGAAGCTGGGACGGTTATCCGGGAGGCGATGCGCCGGGATTCTCTTTCGAGACGCTCGATTTCGTCAAGGATACGCAGCTGGCGGCGCTTGCAAGCGACACGTGGGGCTGTGAAGTCCGACCGAACGAAAGTGAAGAGGGGATCAACCAACCCTGGCACTGGATCACGATCCCGATCATGGGCATGACCATGGGCGAGATATTTAATTTGAAGGAACTCGCCGACGATTGCGAGCAGGACAAGGTCTACGAATTCCTGTTCGTGGCGCCGGCCATACCAATCACCGGCGCAGTGGGATCTCCGGTCAATCCGCTGGCGATCAAATAGCAGCGAGGGAACATTGACTATGACGAAACAATATCCCGTCACCCACACCGAAGCCGAATGGCGCAAGATTCTCACGCCCGAGCAATATGAGATCATGCGCGAGCATGGGACCGAGATGCCCGGCAGTTGCGCTTTGTTGCATGAAAAGCGCGCTGGCGCGTTCCATTGCGCGGCTTGTGATCAGCCGCTGTTTGTTTCCAAAGTGAAGTTTGAAAGCGGAACCGGGTGGCCGAGTTTCAACGATCCTTTGCCCGGGGCGGTCGAAAGCGATACTGATCGCAGCCACGGCATGCTGCGTGACGAGGTCCACTGCAGCCGCTGTGGCAGTCACCTTGGCCACGTATTCGACGACGGCCCACCACCGACGCATTTGCGCTATTGCATCAACGGCATCGCGTTGAAATTCATCCCCGTGGCCGGCTGAGCAGCCGATCCGACTCGTCCTTCAGCTGCACGCCCGAGAGCCGACGCCCGCGGATCGCCGCGAGCAGGTAAGCAAGTTTATCGGCAGCATCGGAGTAGCCAAGGCCGTCGGGCCGGATGCTGGAAATGCAGTTGCGGTCGGCGTCCGTCGTCTGCGCTCCCGGCTGCCAAGTGAGATAAGCGCCCATGCTGTCCGGCGCGGTCAAGCCGGGACGCTCGCCGATCAGCACAACGGCGCAATCGGCGCCCAGCAATCTGGCAATCGTGTCGCCGATCGCGACGCGTCCATGACGAACGACGACGAGCGGCGCGATGCGCCAGCCTTCGGCGCGCAACACCGGCAGCAATTTTGCCAATAGCGGCCGCGCGTGCATTTGCACTGCGCGGGCCGACAGGCCGTCGGCAATGACGATGGCGATATCGTACGCGTTCGCGTCCGGTTTCAATGAAGCCTCGCCGTCCGGCGTGAGTCGACGGCCGAGATCCGGGCGCATCAGATATGTTTGGCGGTCTTCAGCGGCGCTCGCGACTGCGCGGACAAGCAACCCGAGCCCGCCGAGATCGGCAACTAGACGCGGCTGATCGAGGGACTCGTGGACCGCGTCGCGCGCCCGCGCATGGGCGAGCTTGAATTCAAGCAGCGGCGCAGTCGCCAATGATGCGCCGGTCCGCGCAAGGCCGATGCGCGCTGTGGTCAGCGCCCGCAAGCGCGCCCACGCATCATCGCTTTGCGTTGGGTGATCGGCCATGCGTCTAAGCCGTCAACAATGCACGGAAGTGGTTTGGCATGCTGCGAGGGCGGATACGCTTGGCGTCCATCAGGCCCTGCCGCTCCAGCCATGCCTCGAATTCCGGCGCCGGGCGCTTGCCGAGGAGATCGCGCATGGCGAGCGCGTCGTGAAAGGAGGTGCTCTGATAGCCGAGCATGATGTCGTCGGCGCCGGGAACGCCCATCACGAAATTCACGCCGGCTGCCACCAGCAGGGCCAGCAGCGAGTCCATATCGTCCTGATCGGCTTCGGCGTGGTTGGTGTAACAGACGTCAACGCCCATTGGCACGCCCATCAGCTTGCCGCAGAAGTGATCTTCTAGCCCGGCGCGCGTGATCTGCTTACCGTCGAACAGATATTCCGGCCCGATGAATCCAACCACGGTATTGACCAGCAGCGGCTTGAAATGCCGCGCCACCGCGTAGGCGCGCGCCTCGAGCGTTTGCTGGTCTACCCCGTGATGTGCATTGGCTGAGAGTGCGCTGCCTTGGCCGGTCTCGAAATACATCACGTTATCGCCGACTGTGCCGCGGCGAAGCGACAATGCGGCCTGGCGCGCCTCATCGAGCAGCGCAAGGTTGATCCCGAAGCTCGAATTGGCGGCTTGCGTTCCGGCAATCGACTGGAAGACGAGGTCCACTGGCGAACCGCGCCGCATCAGCTCGAGCGTGGTCGTAACATGCGCCAGCACGCAGCTTTGCGTCGGGATTTCCAGCTTGCTGCGGATACCGTCGAGCATTGATACCAGCTGGTGCGCACGCTCCACGCTGTCGGTGGCCGGGTTGACGCCGATCACCGCGTCGCCCGAGCCGAGCAGGAGGCCATCCAGGATGCTGGCCGCGATACCTGCCGGGTCGTCGGTCGGATGGTTGGGCTGCAACCTCACCGACAGTCGGCCAGGCAGACCCACAGCGTTGCGAAAGCGCGTCACAACAGAGCATTTCGCGGCCATAACCATCAAATCCTGCAAGCGGCTGATCTTGCTGACGGCGGCTGCCATTTCCGGCGTGACGCCGGACGCCAACGTGCCCAGTGCATCGGCCGTGGCCTCATCCGACAACAGCCAGTCGCGGAAGTCTCCCACCGTCAGGTGTGCGATCCGCGCAAAGGCCGCTTTGTCATGCGCATCGATGATGAGACGCGTGACCTCATCCGCCTCGTAGGGGACGACCGACTCGTTCAGAAAGGTCCTGAGGGGCAGGTCGGCCAGCGCAAACTGGGCGGCGATGCGTTCCTCGCCAGTTTCCGCCGCCAGGCCGGCGAGCTGGTCGCCGCTGCGCAGCGGCGTTGCCTTGGCGAGCAGCGTTTTGAGATCCGGAAACGTGTAACGGCGAGCACCAATCGTCCGGCTGTGCATCGTGAGCTCCCGCTAGTTCGTTTCATTATATCGAAATGTGCCACGCCCGCATGTGGACTTTGCGCGCCTGATCCTCCATGTCATCTTGCGCGGGCAGGAGGGACACGAAGAACCATGCAGTTTGGACATAACCAAAGACGAACCGGCGCCGAAGTTCTTGCCGATATGCTGGCGGGCTACGGCGTCACCCATGTGTTCATGGTGCCTGCGGTCTTGCGGCGCACGTTCGCTGAAATGGAGCGGCGCACCAAAATCGCGCGCGTGCATTGCCACGGCGAAAAATCTGCGGCGTACATGGCTGATGGCTATGCGCGCGCATCTGGGAAACCGGGCATCTGCATGGCGCAGGTGATCGGCGCACTTAATCTTGCCGCCGGATTGCGTGACGCGTACCTGGCGCACTCGCCGGTCATCGCAATGACCGGCGGGCGTGATCCGAAAACCAAATTCCGCAAGGTCTACCAGGAAATCGACGACGTGCCGGCCTTCGAGCCGGTAACCAAAATGAACGTGACCATTGATGATGTTACGCGCATCCCGGACATGGTGCGACAGGCCTTCCGTGCGGCCACAACCGGCGCGCCCGGCCCCGTGCATCTGCAATTTCGCGGTAACGAAGGGCAGGTGGATCTGGAAGAAGCCGAGATGGAGGCTTTGGTCGAAGCCCAGTTTGCCCGCGTTCCGCCATTTCGTCCTGAACCGGAAGCGGCGCATGTTAAGGCGGCGCTCGAACTGCTGCAGAAGGCCGAGCGGCCGATCATCGTCGCCGGCGGTGGTGCACGTGCCTCAGGCGCGGGGAGGGAGCTTGTCGCGCTTGCCGAAGCGCTGCAAATCCCGATTGCGACCTCACTCAATGGCAAGGACATCATTCCCGGTATTCACCCCCTGTCGGTGGGCGTCGTCGGCAGCTATTCGCGCGAATGCGCCAACCGCACGGTTAACCGCGCAGACCTGATTTGTTTCATCGGCACAGAAACGGGCGGCATGACCACCCACTTCTGGGCGGTACCCAAAATCGGGACGCCGGCCATCCAGATCGACATTGAGCCGCAATCTCTGGGCCGCAACTATCCGTTGGTCGCGAGCGTGCTCGGTGATGCAAGGAGCGTGCTCGTACGAATGCTGGGCCAGATTGACAAATCGAGTGCGGCGAAACGCGCGCCCTGGATCAAGGAACTCTCCGATCTCCGTGCAGATTGGTACACCAGGTACAAGCCAATGCTGGAGTCTAACGCGGTACCGATCCATCCGGCGCGCATCTGTGGCGAGCTGACGAAGCATGTACCCGATGACGCCATCGTTGTCGTCGACACTGGCCATGCCGGGATGTGGATGGGCGGCATGTACGACTTGCGCACGCCGGCACAAAGCTACATGCGGAGCGCCGGTCATCTCGGCTGGGCATTTCCGGCGGGTATTGGCGCCAAGGCTGCGTGTCCGGATCGGCCGGTCGTCGTTTTTACCGGAGACGCTGGCTTCTGGTACCACATCGCCGAGGTGGAAACGGCCGTCCGCTGGAATCTCGCCTCCGTCACCGTCGTCAACAACAACGGCGGCGGCAACCAGTCAAAGCGGGGCTTTGACCGCGCCTACGGCGGCGAACAGACTACCAAGGCTCGTGAATTGTGGACGTACAACCCGATGAATTTCGCCAGGCTCGCCGAAGATATGGGTGCGCTCGGCATCCGGGTCGAGCGGGCGGACGAGTTTGCGCCAGCCCTGGCGCAAGCACTCGCCGCAAAGCGTCCAGCGGTCATCGATGTCGCTACGGATATCGAAGCGTTGGCTCCGACTGCCGTCGCGTAACGGCAATTATCTCAGTGGCGGCCCGACATAGCGGAATTTCTGCGCACGCTTTCCGGTATCGACTTCGGTCGTGTAGATGTTGCCCTTGCTGTCCACCGCGAGATTATGGATCCAGTGAAACTCGCCGGCGCCGCGGCCATTGCGGCCAAACGCGCCGGCCACTTCTCCGGTTTCGCGCACCAGCGCTCGCACTTCGTTGTTGACGCCGTCGGCGTTCATCAAAAATGTCTGCTTGGCATCCGGCCAGAAATCGAGATCCCAGACCGACCCCTGACCCGGTGTCTCTTTGGCGACAAAGAATTCCTTGAGGAAGGTTCCGTCCTTGCGGAACACCTGGATACGATCGTTCGCGCGGTCGCAGATGTACACCAACCCGTCTTTCGCGATCTTCACGCAGTGGACCGGATTTGAGAACTGTTGTGGCGCCGGACCGGCTGGATTGTAGGGCGCTTCCTTGACATCGCTCGGCGCCTTGCCGTAGGCGCCCCAGTGCCGTTTGTAGACGCCGGTGTCGGCATCGAACACAATCACGCGGTGATTGCCGTATCCATCGGCGATATACACTTCGTTGGTTTCGGGATCGACTTCGGCGTCTGCCGGGCGGCCGAGCTTGGTCGTGTCGTTGCTATCGAGTTTGGCGCCCGGTTTCCCGATCTGCAGCACGAACTTCCCGTCTTGGGTGAATTTCAGCACCTGGCCGTCATTGTTGCCGTTGCCGCCAACCCAGACGAAGCCTTTGTGGTCGATGTTGATGCCGTGCTCGTTTTCGAACCAGTCGTACCCCTGTCCCGGTCCGCCCCACGATCTGAGAAGGTTGCCTTCGGAATCAAATTCCATCACCGGTGGCGCCGGTTTGCAGCATTTGCTGCGCGGCGGAGTGAAACTTGCCGCTTTCTCGTCATCGGTGAGCGATCGCGGGCGCTGGATCACCCAGACATGATCCTGGGCGTCGACGGCAACGCCGGCCGCTTGGCCCATGATCCAGTCGTTGGGCAATGTTTTCGGCCACGACGCATCGACCTGGAATTTCGGCGCCTCGCCGGCGAAGGCAGGTGCGATCAATAGTGCGCAAGTGACGAGTGACGGAACAATTTTCATAAGCCCCTCCCGGCGCCGGCGGCAACAGGTGCCAGCATGGTCCAATGCTCCGCTTTCGAACGCGTGCAATCAAGGGGCAAGCGGTGCAGTGCGGAAGAGTCAGTTTTCTCCGATCTCGCGCAGGATCTCGGCCGTGTGCTGTCCAAGCCGTGGGGACGGTTGCTCGGAGGCGGCTCTCCATCCGTCGATGACTATGGGTGTGCGCACGCCCGGAATTGTTCCGTCCTTTGCGGACTTGCTCGGAAGGTCGAGCTTCATGCCGCGATGCTTCACCTGCGGGTTGTTAAATACTTGCTCAAGACTGTTGATCGGTCCCGCCGGTACCTGCTGGGCCTCAAGCTTGTCCAGCAACTCATCGCGTTTCATGCGAGCAGTCAAAGCGGACAACTTGCCGACAAGTTCTTCGCGGTGCTTCAGCCGTCCAACATTGTTACTGTAGGCTGGATTTTGTCCGAGTTCTGGCGCGCCGAGGGCGTTGCAAAATTTTACGTACTGATTGTCATTTCCTGTAGCGACGATCACATGCCCATCGGAGACCGGGAAAACCTGATAGGGCACGATGTTAGCGTGCGCATTGCCGATGCGCTTCGGCACATTACCGGAGACGAGATAGTTCATGGCCTGGTTTGAGAGCACGCCAACAGTGGAATCGACGAGCGAAGTGTCGACATAACTGCCCTTGCCGGTTTTCTCACGTTGCGCCAGCGCAGCCAGGATGCCGATGACCGAATAGACGCCGGTGAAGATATCGGAGACCGGAATGCCAATACGAGTCGGCTCGCCATCCGCCATTCCGGTCAAGTCCATGATGCCGCCCATACCCTGCGCCATCAGGTCGTAGCCCGCGCGTTTTGCGTACGGACCGTCCTGTCCGAAACCGGTCACCGAGCAATAGATCAAGCGCGGGCATTCCGGCGCGAGGTTTTTGTAGTCTAGTCCGAATTTCGCCAGCCCTCCGACCTTGAAGTTTTCGATCAGGACATCCGAGCGTGCAGCAAGTTTGCGTACAATGCGCCGGCCCTCATCGCTTTCGAAGTCCATTTCGATCGAGCGCTTCCCGCGATTTGTGGAATGAAAATAGGCCGACCCGATATGGTTACCATCGGCGCCTTCAACGAAAGGCGGACCCCATCCGCGGGTATCGTCGCCCGAGCCTTTACGCTCAACTTTAATGACGTCGGCACCGAGATCGGCCAGCACCTGTCCGGCCCAGGGCCCGGCAAGGATGCGGGCAAGTTCAAGGACCCGGAGGCCCTCTAATGGCTTCGGCATTATTGGCTTTATCCTTCCCGTTTCGTCACATAGGTGCGGCAGAAAATCCGCTTGTTTGTGTGGCTTGGGCAACAAAATTTGTCTAGACTTGATGTAGGCGACGAATATCAGTGAGGTCCCCAGCACACTCACTGCAAATAAGGTTACAAGGGAGGATTCCATGACTTTCAATAGACGCCACATTCTCGTGGGGGCTTTGGCCGCACCGGCAGTGATCGCGAATGCGCGGCTGACCTGGGCCGCGCCGAGCAAGATCTTGAAGATATCGCATCAGTTTCCCGGCGGTACCATCGACCAGGGTGACTTCCGCGACAGGCTGTGCCGCAAATTCGCTGCCGGTCTTGAAGCAAAAACCGGTGGTGAACTCGGTGCGCAAGTCTATCCAAATTCGTCGATGATGAAGACTGTCGCCCAATTCGCCGCGCTGCGCAAAGGTGTGCTGGATCTTAGCCTCTATCCGATATCTTACGCGGGCGGTGAATTCGCTGAACTTAATATTGGCCTGATGCCGGGCCTGGTCAGCTCGTACAAGCAGGGTGCGGCCTGGAAGAGTTCTCCGGTCGGCCAAAAATTCAGTGCCTTCCTGGCCGAAAAGGGCGTCATCATCGTTGCCTGGATCTGGCAGGCCGGCGGCGTCGCCAGTCGTTCGGCGACAATTCTCAATCCGGAAGACTGCAAAGGATTGAAGATCCGTGGCGGCAGCCGCGAGATGGACATGGTGCTTCAGGCAGCAGGCGCCACCACGCTATCGATTCCGTCAAACGAGCTTTACGCAGCCATGCAGACCGGCGCCTGCGATGCGGGGATCACGTCTTCGACCAGCCTGATCTCCTTCCGCCTCGAAGAAATCGCCAAGAGCCTGACGACCGGCCGCGGCAAATCCTATTGGTACATGCTTGAGCCGTTGGTGATGTCGAAGCAGGTGTTTGACGCGCTGCCAAAAGCGCAGCAAGACATAATCATGGCGCTTGGCCTCGAAGCCGAAAAGTTCGGCACCGAAGAAGCGATTGCCGACGACAAGAAAGTGGCCGAAGTCTATGCCGCCAAAGGCGCCAAGATCGTCGACCTCGATGAAAAGATTGTCGACAAGTGGCGTGCAATCGCGCGTGATACGGCCTGGAAAGATTACGCGCAGAAGACAGCGCTATCGGCTGAATTGCTCAAGCTTGCCGAAGGCGTCCACGTTTCCTGACGGTGTAAAAGGCCAGCATCATGGTTCACGGCCTCGACACCGTCGGGACCGCAATCGAGGCGGTGTCCGTCAAAGAGGACACCGCCGGTTTTGAACGATTTGCCGCGCCGGTCAATTACGTTGTCACAATCATTTCGTCGATCGCGCTGGTCGTTGCGGCGTTTGTCCTTAGCTACAGCGTGGCCTCCCGCTATTTCTTTCATTTCTCAACCGACTGGCAGGACGAATTCTCGGTCTTTCTCATCGTCGGCGCCGTCTTTATGTCGGGCGCCGCGGTGCAGGCGCGCCGTGGTCACGTCGCCATTGAAGCGTTCTCCGCGTTGCTGTCGTCACGGGCAAACCGTATCCGTCTGTTTCTCGTTGACGTCGCATCGCTCGCGTTTTGCGCTTTCTTTGCCTGGAAATCGTGGATCCTGCTGCATGAAGCGATCGTCGAAGGGTACCGCACCGGGTCGACCTGGCAGCCGCCTCTGTGGATTCCCTATTCACTGATGACGTGCGGCATGGTGTTGCTGAGCATTCAACTCATTCTGCAAGTGGCTACGCATATTTCGCGCTGGAACAAGCCCGTATGAGCATTCTCTCCATCGGTCTTCTCTACGGCGGGTCGACCTTGCTTGTGATGTTCGCGGGCATGCCGATTGCGTTTGCACTCGGCGCGGTCGCGACCATTTTCATGATCGCGTTCATGCCGTCATCGTCCGTCGATACGATCGCGCAGAACGTCTACGAAGAAATGGCCTCGATCACCCTGTTGTCGATTCCACTTTTCATTCTCAAGGGTGCGGCGATCGGCCGTTCTCGCGCCGGGCAGGATCTCTACGGCGCGTTGCATGCCTGGTTGCACCGGATACCCGGCGGACTCGGTATTGCCAACGTTTTCGCTTGTGCCTTGTTTGCCGCGATGGCGGGGTCGTCGCCCGCAACTTGCTCGGCGATCGGCTCGGCCGGTATCCCGCAAATGCGCAAGCATGGATATTCCGGCGGCTTTGCGGCCGGGATTATCGCCGCTGGCGGCACACTCGGAATTCTGCTGCCGCCCTCAATCACCATGATCCTTTACGCGGTTGCGGCGGAGCAATCGCTCGGGCGGCTATTTCTTGCGGCGATCGGACCGGCTTTGCTGCTGGTCGCGCTTTTTACAGCATATGCGATGTGGCGCTTCCGGTGGGAATTCGCGGCGGCCAAAGCCGCCTATGAGAGTTCAGGCACCCATTCCGAGATTCTGCGTATCGACAATTTGTCAATGCGGGAAAAATTCGCGCTGCTCCCTCGCGTCCTGCCGTTCATTATCTTGCTGACTGGCGTGATGATCGCACTTTACGGCGGCTTCGCCACACCGTCCGAAACGGCGGGCCTCGGCGCGGTCCTCGCGCTCGCCCTGATCGCAATCATCTACAGCGTGTGGACCCCGAACGACCTCGAACCGATCCTGGTATCGACGCTGCGCGAATCGACAATGTTGATGCTGATCATCGGCATGTCGCTGCTCTATTCGTATGTGATGAGTTATCTTCACATCAGTCAGTCGACCGCCGAATGGATCGTATCGCTGCACCTTTCGCGCTGGGTTCTGCTGGCGACCATTCTGCTGATGGTGGTGGTGCTGGGATTCTTCCTGCCACCTGTCTCGATCATTCTGATGACCGCGCCGATCATCCTGCCCCCTTTGCGGGCGGCGAATTTCGACCTGATCTGGTTCGGCGTCATTATGACGATCGTCATGGAAATGGGCCTTATTCATCCTCCCGTCGGCCTCAATATTTTCGTCATTAACAATATTGCGCCTGATATCCCCCTGAAGGACGTGATGTGGGGCGTACTACCTTTTGTTGGGCTGATGATTTTGGGCGTCGTGATATTGTGCTTGGTGCCCGGCATTGCCACATGGTTCCCGGATCTTGTCATGGGTCCCGGACATTAAAATGAACACCTCGTTTTTCGGCGAACTGCTGCAGACTATTTCCGAACGTGGCCGCGCCTTGCTGGCACGCGACCGGCGCGGGGAGGCGTCTGCCCGGTCCGAAAGCCTCGTCGAGCTCTGCGAATATCTTTTGTCCGGCCGGGGCGAGGCCTCCGGCGTTGCGCTTGCACGAGACATTCTTACCCGCTATGCGGCGCTCACGACCGGGCCGCGCATCGCTTTTTTCGAGGGGCTCGCGCAGCGTTTCGGTACGGACCGGGCACGTATGGATCAGGCCGTCGCCAAATGGCAGGCCGCTCCCTCGGATGCAACCGCTGCGGAAGTACACGCGGCCTCCGAGCCGCGTCGGCAGGAACTGTTCCGCAGGCTCAATCTCGCACCAGGCGGCACGGCTGCTCTGGTGCGTATGCGCGAACAACTAATGGATGCGCTTGACCATCGCCGCGATGATCTGGCCGCAGTCGACGACGATTTCATCCACCTGTTCTCGTCCTGGTTCAACCGTGGCTTCCTGGTGTTGCGTCACATAGATTGGTCGACTCCTGCAATCGTGCTCGAAAAAATTATCCGCTACGAGGCTGTGCACGAGATCCGTGGCTGGGATGATCTGCGGCGGCGCATCGATCCGCCAGATCGCCGCTGCTATGCCTTCTTCCACCCAGCGTTGGTCGATGAGCCGTTGATCTTTGTCGAAGTCGCGCTTGAGCGCGAGATCCCCGGCGCCATCGCGCCCGTTCTTGCCAGCAGCCGCCAGCAATTCGTTGAGCCGGACAAGGTGCGCATCGCTGCGTTTTATTCGATCTCGAACTGCCAGCGCGGCCTTTCGGGGGTGTCGTTCGGAAACTTCCTGATCAAGCAGGTGGTGGAGGAAATCCGTCGTGAGCTGCCGAAGCTCACGACGTTCGTCACATTGTCACCGGTGCCAGGGTTCGCCCGCTGGCTCGACCGTGAATTGAAGGCGGAAAATTCATCAGCCATCAGTGAGGGCGACCGCATTGCATTCGAGTTGATGGAACGTCCGCATTGGTGGACCGACCCCGAAATATTCAGCAAGCTGGAAGAGCCGTTGATGCGCGCGGCGGCGTGGTACTATCTGCGCGCGCGCAATGAACGCGGCATGCCGCTCGACGCGGTGGCGCGGTTTCATCTCGGGAACGGCGCCCGGTTGGAGCGGATCAACTGGCTTGCCGATACCTCGGAGCGCGCAATGGCGCAGGCTCACGGGTTGATGGTGAACTATCTCTACGATCTCGATGACATCGAGAAGAACCACGAGGCCTACGCCGAGGGACGTACGGTCGTTGCCTCGGGGTCCGTGCAGCGTCTGTTGCGGCCGCCGCTCGAGCTCGTTCCGATCGCGGGTTGATGGACTGAATAACCGGACATCAGGACTTTCCGTATACCGGGACGATTGCGCCGCGCGTGACGCGATTGTCGGGCGAGGCGAGGAAAACGATCGTTGCCGCGACCTCCTCGACTTTCGGCCACGCAGAATGGTCGGCTTTCGGCATCGCCTTGCGGTTGGCCGGCGTGTCCATGATCGAAGGCGCGACCGCGTTCACCAGTATTCCGTCCCCGGCAACCTCCTCCGCAAGCGCCGCGGTGAGCGCGGCGACGCCGGTCTTCGCGACGGCGTAGGCGGACATGCCTGCGCCGCTGCGCCACTCCAGCGCCGGCCGTGCCGCGACGTTGACGATGCGGCCGCCTTGATTGCCTGCGAGCATGGCATTCACGGCCGCACGACAGCAAAGAAAGCAGGAGGTGAGATTGTTGTCGATCTGCGTCATCAGCGCCGTCTTGTCTGTTTCTGCGACCTTGCCTCCGGCAAAGCCACCGGCGAGATGAATCGAGGCCCAGGGTTTTACGCCCGCATAAAGTTTGGCGACTTGTTCCTCATCAGCGAGGTTCGAGACAGCAATCAGAGTCACATTCGGATCACCACGACGAGGAAATCGCTCGGCCTCGGCCTCGTGAACGAATGGCACCCTGCAAATGGCGCCGGCGCCCAAAAGCGTGTTCACCAGAGCAATCCCGAGCGCGCCGGTGCCGCCGGTGACGATCACATGCTTGCCGGAAAAATCCATAATCAACCTCGCCCGCGCTTCACCCGCGTCGGCAGGACCTGGAACTCGACCCAGTTGGCGACCTCACTCACGCGAAGTCTCTTGTCCAGCACATTCTTGCTCACGCCGTGCCGCCAGGCCAGCCGCTTGCAGCCGGGATCGCGATCGAGTGTATCGAGATCAGTCGCAAACGTTTTAATGTCGGTCGCGTCGGCGAAGAAGCCTTCCTCGATCAGGCGCGTGCCGATACGCCGCACGATCGCCGCCACCTCGCGCAATGGATATTCCGGATGATATTGAACAGCCCAGGCGATCGAACCGTTCGTGCGGATTTCGGCGCTTTGCACGTCCGATACTGCGTTGGTGGCAAGCACTGTCGTTCCCGGGGCGAGTGCTTCGACTTCGTCGAGATGCACCGTCGGCGCGTTGAATACGTCCAGCTTGCCGGCATACATTGGATGTTTGCGGCCAGCCTCGGTGAGCCGGATGCCGCGACCAAAGCCGATTTCACGGCCCTTCGGGTTTTTGCGGACGCTGCCGCCTGCGGCTGCAGTAAGGACCTGGAGACCCCAGCAGGACCCGAATATCGGCGTGCCGGTTTTAAGTGCAGCGCGGATCAATTCGATCTGCCGCATCACTTCTGGCCCAGCATTGTAAACGTGCAAACTCGACCCTGTGATGGCGATACCGTCATAGCCTTCGATCGAGGAACCCTCCGGCAACAGCGCCGTGGGGTCGCCCGGATAGCAGATATCCACAACTGTCCCCGGCAACAGCTCGCGAAGCAGGTCTGAATAACCCTTGCTCGCCGCGGTGCCGCCAGCTGCCACGTGCTCGGCCATGGTCTGCGGTGAATTGCCTTCGATGACGAGCAGGCGGGGCGAGGGCATCGGCTTGTTCAGGTTCCCTGGCGGGCTTTAAGTCTTGAAAATCAAGCACCAATCGGTTCGATATGGCTGTGCGGCCGTGATTTTGCAATCGCCGTGGCTGTTCTAGCCCAAACGTGGGGTTAACGCGCTCTCTCCTTGAGTGCGTCACACAAGCCGCTCATTCTGCAGAAGAAAGCGAATCAGCAATCAATGGCCGACTTCGATCTCGCCATTATCGGCGGCGGCATAAACGGAACGGGGCTTGCCCGGGACGCCTCCGGCCGCGGCATCAAGGTTCTGCTCGTCGAGATGAACGATCTCGGCTCGGGCACGTCGTCGGCTTCCAGCAAGCTTGTCCATGGGGGTTTGCGCTATCTCGAGCACGGGGCCTTTCGTCTTGTCCGCGAAGCGCTAAACGAACGTGAAGTGCTGTTGCGGATGGCCCCCCACGTCGTTCGGCCAATGCGCTTCATGTTACCGCCGCTGCCGGGACTGCGCTCGCCCCTCATGCTGCGTTTCGGACTCATCCTTTACGATCTGTTGGGCGCGCGCAAATTGCTGTCCGCTTCGCGCACTGTCGATCTTACGCATAACGTTGTGGGGCAGCCTCTGAAGCGCAATTTCCGCTACGGTTTCGAGTATTCCGATTGCTGGGTCGATGATTCCCGACTCGTTGTCCTCAATGCACTTGATGCTGCCGAGCACGGCGCGGTTATTCGGACTCGTACCCGCTGCACGCGCGTGGAGCGGCGAGACGAGTGGGAGTTGGTGCTCAATGCCCGAGGCCGCCGCGAGGTGAAGACCGCGCGCGTCTTGGTGAACGCGGCCGGGCCCTGGATTGGCGCAGTGGCGGATACCGTCATCCGACAGCCGCTACCGAGCGCGGTACGGCTGATCAAAGGCAGTCACATCGTCATCCGTCGCCGATTTGAACACGATTACGGCTATCTGTTGGAGGCGCCGGACCGACGCGTCGTGTTTGCTTTGCCGTTCGCACAGGACTTCACGCTGATCGGGACGACCGACGAAAATTTTGTTGGCGATCTAAATTCTGTTGCGCCCGACCCATCCGAAATCGCCTACCTGTGCGAGGCGGCGAACCATTATTTCCGGGATAAGGTTACACCTGATGAACTGGTGTGGTCCTTTGCCGGCGTGCGTGCGCTTTACGATGATGGTGCCGACAAGCCGGAAGATGTCACACGCGACTACGAGCTTGTCATCGATCAGCGCGACGGCGAGGCACCGCTGCTCACTATCTACGGCGGCAAGATTACCACTCATCGCAAACTGGCCGAAGCCGCACTCAAGCGGATCGGCCATTTCTTTGAGGCCCGGCCGCCTTGGACCGCCGGATCGAGACTGCCTGGCGGTGAATTCGCCCCTGACGAATTCGATGCGCTGGTGGCGGAAACGATGGGGCGATGGCAGTTTCTGTCTGCGTCGCATGCGCTGCGCCTGGTTCGGGCCTATGGTCGCCGCGTTGAGCGATTTCTCAAGGATGCACAAGGCATGGACGAGTTGGGACCGCGCTTTGCCGGTGATCTCACCGGAGCCGAAGTACGCTATCTGGTGGAAAACGAATGGGCGCAGAACGCCAACGACGTGCTCTGGCGTCGTAGCAAGCTTGGACTAAAAGCGACGGCAGAGGATTGTGCGGAAATCGATCGCTTCATCGCATCCCTCAACGGAAAGATCGCGGTAAATGCCGGTTGAGGACTTCCGCCGCACACACCTTCTTGGGGTCAAAGAAGCCGGTCAGTCAGTCGCACGGTTCTATTTGGTGAACTAAGCTGCCCTCTTGATCCATGCCATCCGGCGCGACTGGAGTTTTCGGTGCCGACCGCAATCATCGCAATCGACCAGGGAACCACCTCGACGCGAGCGATCGTTTTTGATGCCGCGCTGCGGCCGCTTGCCACCGCACAAAAGGAGTTACGCCAGATCTACCCTTCTCCGGGCGAAGTGGAGCATGATCCGGAGGAGATCTGGACGGCTGTGGTCGCCACCGTGCGGTCCGCGATGGCGCAGGCAAAGGTCGGAGCGGGTGACGTCGCCGGAATCGGCATCACCAATCAGCGCGAAACCACGGTGATTTGGGACCGGCAGACCGGCAAGCCGATCCACAACGCGATCGTATGGCAGGATCGACGTACTGCCGGGGATTGCGAGTCGCTGCGGCGCGCCGGCCACGAGAGTGGCATCGCGAGCCGGACCGGTCTGCTGCTCGATCCATATTTTTCCGCCAGCAAGATCGCGTGGTTGCTCCAGCACGTGGACGGCGCTCGTGCGGCTGCCGAAAATGGCAAGCTCGCCTTCGGTACAATTGATAGCTTTCTGCTTTGGCGTCTCACCGGCGGTCAAGCCCATCTGACGGACGCCACGAATGCCGCACGCACACTGTTGTTCGATATCGTGAAAGCTGAATGGGATCGCGATCTTTGCGCGTTATTTCGAGTGCCGGCGCATCTTCTACCCGGTGTGCGTGACTGCGCAGGCGTGTTTGGCGAGACAGTCCCCGAGATGTTCGGGGGACCGATCCGCGTTCTGGGCATGGCCGGCGATCAGCAGGCAGCGACGATCGGGCAGGGCTGTTTCGCTCCCGGCATGATGAAATCGACATACGGGACGGGATGCTTCGCACTCCTCAACACGGGGCCTGAACGCCTTGTTTCGCGCAATCGTTTGCTCACCACCATTGCTTACCAGCTCGATGGCAAGCGCACCTATGCGCTGGAAGGCGCGATCTTTATTGCCGGCGCCGCCGTGCAATGGCTGCGCGACGGACTAAGCCTCATCACCTCATCATCCGACGTAGGCCCGCTCGCGCAGCGCGCCGATACAGCCGAGCAGGTTTACCTTGTGCCGGCTTTTGTGGGTTTGGGCGCGCCGTATTGGGATGCGCAGGCGCGCGGTGCAATCTTCGGCCTGACCCGCAAATCCGGGGCGGCAGAGTTTGCCTGTGCGGCGCTTGAGGCGGTTGCCTACCAGACGCGCGACCTGCTGGAGGCCATGCACGCAGACTGGCCGGCGTCAAAAGGCTCTCCGACGGTGCTGCGCGTGGACGGCGGCATGACGGCCAGCGACGTTACGATGCAGTTTCTGGCCGATATTCTCGCAAGTCCGGTCGATCGGCCCATGGTGATGGAAACGACGGCGCTGGGCGCTGCCTATCTTGCAGGGCGCGCAGCAGGGGTCTGCCCGGGTCTCGACGGTTTTGCCGCGCGATGGCGACTTGATCGCCGATTTGAACCGCGCATGGATCGGGAAACGCGCGAACGCAAATATTCCGGCTGGCGCGAGGCCGTCCGGCGAACGCTCACAAATCCGGGTTGAGCGTTTTCGCGCTCCTCGCTAGCGTGTTCTGCAAAGCGGGGAATCGATGGCGGACGGCGAAACAGCGGAGCGCCCGGCGGAAAACGGGAAATCGCCACTGGTGCGCTTCAAGGCTGTCACCAAACGGTTCGGTTCGTTTGCCGCAATAGAGGCTCTCTCACTCGACATCGCGCACGGTGAATTTTTCGCGCTGCTTGGCCCCTCGGGCTGCGGCAAAACCACGCTGTTGCGCATGCTCGCCGGTTTCGAGACGCCCAGCGAGGGGCAAATTTTTCTTGACGGCGCGGATATCGTCGCTGTGCAGCCACATCGGCGGCCGGTGAATATGATGTTCCAAAGCTATGCACTGTTCCCGCACCTTACCGTGGCGGGTAACATCGGCTTCGGTTTACGGCAGGAAAATGCCACCCACGCCGAAATCAACGAGCGCGTGAACGAGATGCTGGCCCTTGTGCGCCTGCAGGGCTACGGCGGGAGGCGGGTCGACCAGCTATCGGGCGGCCAGCGGCAGAGGGTGGCGCTTGCGCGTTCGCTCATCAAGCGGCCGCGCGTCCTCCTGCTTGATGAACCTCTGGCCGCGCTCGACAAGAAGCTGCGTGCCGAAACCCAGTTCGAGCTGATGGAATTACAGCGCAAGCTTGGGACCACATTTGTGATCGTCACGCACGACCAGGAAGAGGCGATGATCGTTGCCGATCGTATCGCCGTGATGGATCAGGGCTGCCTGATGCAGGTAGCGCCACCGGCTGAAATCTACGAACGGCCGAATTCGCGCTGGGTCGCCGATTTCGTCGGCGAAGTGACCACGATTGAGGGGCGTGTTTCCGCGAACGGTGTCATCGACAGCACCCTCGGCCAGCTGCGCACTGCCGATACGGGCGCTGCCGGGCCCGGAGATATTGTCTGGTTGGCATTGCGACCGGAAAAGATCGGCATGAGCGGCGAGCGACCGGCAGGCGCGCTCAATACTGTGTCCGGCACCGTGTCCGAGATCGGATATCGCGGCGACGTGTCGATCTACAAAGTGCGCCTCGCCGATCGGTCGCTCATGAAGGTTGCCCTCGCCAATGTAAGCGCTACTGGCAAAAAGTCGTACGGGGCAGGTGATCTTGTCTGGTTGTCGTGGCGGCCGGACGCCGGCGTGGTCCTGACGAGATAGCCAGATGATGAGTGCACCTTCCAGCAATCGAAACTGGAGCGCTCGGGGCATCGTGCTGCTGCCCTATCTCTGGCTCGTCATCTTCTTCCTTGCGCCGTTTGTCATCGTCCTGAAAATCAGCCTGTCGCAGACTGCGCTGGCACAGCCGCCTTACGTGCCGCTATTCGATGCCGCCGCCGGCTGGGCAGGTTTGATGGACTTTGTCTCGCAGCTTTCCGCCGATTCATTTCGATTACTTTCGTCCGACTCTATTTATTTCATGTCTTATCTCAAGAGCCTGCAAGTTGCGGCAATCTCCACGATTATCCTCCTGGCGGTCGGCTATCCGATTGCTTACGGAATGGCGCGCGCGCCGCGAGCGTGGCAGCCTCCGCTGGTGATGGCCGTCGTGTTGCCGTTCTGGACCTCGTTCCTCATCCGGATCTATGCCTGGATCAATATTCTGCAGCGTGATGGAATTCTGAACGACGTCCTGATGCGGTTGCACGCGATTGACGTGCCGGCATCCTGGCTGTCGTCTGACACTGCAGTCTATATCGGCATGGTCTATTCCTATTTGCCGTTTATGGTGCTGCCGATCTACGCCACACTTGAGAAAATGGACGAAACCCTGCTGGAAGCGGCAGCCGATCTCGGTTGCCCGCGGTGGAAAGCGTTCTGGCTGGTGACGTTGCCGCTGTCGCTGTCGGGCATCGCTGCGGGCGTGCTGCTTTGCTTTATCCCGATCGTTGGCGAATTCGTCATTCCCGATCTGCTAGGCGGCTCGGAAAGCTCGATGATCGGGCAGACCTTATGGACCGAGTTCTTTTCCAACCGTGACTGGCCGGTTGCCTCGGCCATCGCGATCGCGCTGCTTGGCCTGCTGCTGGTGCCGATCCTGTTCTACGAACGCCTTCAACAGCGAGCACTCGAGGGAAATCGCGGATGAACCGTGGTGCTTCGTCTTTCAATGTCATTTCGGTCGCACTCGGCCTGGCGTTCCTCTATTTGCCGATTGCGATTCTGGTCATCTATTCGTTCAATGCCTCGCGCCTGGTGACCATATGGGGCGGCTGGTCACTCGTGTGGTACCGCGAACTGCTGCATGATGATGCGGTTTTGCAGGCAGCGTGGGTCAGCCTGCGGGTTGCCACCCTATCCGCCAGCGCCGCCACGGTTCTCGGGACGCTTGCTGCAGTTGCTCTCACACGTTTAGGTAGGTTCCGCGGCCGCTTGCTGTTTTCGGGGATGGTTTATGCGCCGTTGGTGATGCCGGAAGTCATTACCGGACTTTCTCTGCTGCTATTGTTTGTTGCGTTCGACGTCGACCGCGGGTTCTGGACCATCGCCATTGCCCACACCACGCTGACCATGTGCTTTGTCGCCGTGATCGTGCAATCGCGGCTTGTTACCTTCGATCGCAGCCTTGAGGAGGCCGCGATGGATCTCGGCTGCCCGCCGGCAAAGACCTTCCTGACCATTACGTTGCCGCTGATTGCACCAGCGATTGCGGCCGGATGGATGCTGGCCTTCTCATTGTCACTCGATGATCTTGTGATTGCGAGCTTCACAACCGGACCAGGCGCCACAACATTGCCGATCCGGATTTACTCAGAGGTGCGTCTTGGAGTGAAGCCGGAGATCAACGCCGTGTGTACCATTATGATTGCGTTTGTTGCGTTCGGCACCGTTGCGGCATCGCTGATAGCCAAGCGTGGGGCGGTGCGGCGCGAACGCGCCGCCTTGGGGGCACAGGTGTGAGATTCTCGTTCAGCCGTTTGGCGGCGCGGCAGGAAGCCGCAGTTATTCGGTCTTTCCTGTCGCCGGCTGTGCGGTCGATTGATCGGCTGCCGGAGCAGTGCCTGCCGCCGGTGCCGCGCCGGTCAGCCGCTCGATGGCCGAACGAACCGAGTCGCGGGAACGTCGCTCGCGCACTGCATTGAGAAGCGGAGCGGCGGCGCCGGAACGGCGAATCAACGCTTCGGGGTCGGGCAGCATGATCGGATCGTCCCACGAACCCTGCACGATGAACGGCAACTCGAATGGTGAAGCGCCGGGCTTGGGCGGTGTCACCAGGGCGGCAGTACCCTTCAGATCGAGTTCGCGCGCCGGGATCGAGGCCGACCCGGCCAGGGCCAGAACAACCGCAGAGCCTTCAATCTTGACGTCTTCGACGGTGACGGTGCCCTGGGCGACCTTCAGTGCAACGCTGATTTTGTCATAGGGTGTGCGCCCGCTTCGGAATTCGCCGCCGCCCGAAAGCGGCCGCCGCTCTAACCGACGCAGCAACTGTTCAACATTAAGTCCGGCGAGTGCGCCGTTCGATCCGGTTAACGTGGCCGTCCCGTTCAGGGTATGCGTCACCGCGAGAACGCTGTCACCGGTACCATCGACCACAAGCGCAATGTTGCCTTTGCCTTCGAGCCGGCGGAGGCCAAATAGCTGGCCGAGGCAGCTCTCAAGGTCGACGTCAGTGAATTGCAGTTGCGATTTGACCTCGACGCCCTGCTCGAAATTGGAGAGCGCCACTGACCCTTTGACGACGCCGCCGTAGGCCTGTGCCTCGCCAACGGTGACTACCAGGTGGCCACTACGCAAGTTTGCCGCAATAGCGGTGCGTCCGACTTTGGCGTTGGAGACAACGACACTTGCCGCCGAGAGACGCAGATCGAGATCGAGGCCGGCAAGACCATCAAGTGTGATCTGGCCATTGTTCCACGCGCGCTCATTGGCAGCGAGCAGACGAACCGTAGAAACATAGGGCGTCAAGTCGAGACTGTCGGCAGCGAGTGTACCTTGCAATGTTTGCCGGCCATCTGCAGCAAACGTGAGCACGCCCTCTGCGCTGTTGCCATCGAGCTCCACGTTGACACTCGAAAGACTGATCGTGCCGCCTACAACATTGGTCCGTGCCTTGATCGCGAAACGGCCGAAGCCGCCTCCAGGCAGAGGCTTCTGTCCCGCCCACGCCAATGCGTTGCGCAATGAAGTGGCATCGGCTGCGACCGTGCCTTCGACCTTCAAAGTTGGTTTGAAACTGACCGCGCCTTCGAAAGCGGCCTTCATTGGTGCGCCGGAGACGCGTAGTTTCAGTCCGCTGCGGTTGCCGGCAAGCGCGGCAGGAAAATCGGCGAGCGTCAAGCTCGCGTCCATTGGCGCATCATGCCAAATGAAGCGCCCGGTTGCGCCGAAGCTCTTTGAAATCGATGGCCAAGCCAGCGAGAACTCTACGCCTTGTAATGTCTCGGCAACTTTCCGTGCTTCGTCCCGTATCACGACGGTGCCGCCTTCGATGCGCATTTCGGAAAATGCCGCAACGCGATGGGTGTCCGTCTGGCCGCGCACCAATGCTTCGATGAGGCCAGACCAATTGGACTGCCCATTCGGCTGTAATTCGATCGCAATGCTCGGGCGGTCGAGGGAAACGTCGGCGATCTCGACACGGCCAATAAGGAGTGGAAAAAATCGTAAACGTGCGGTCAGCCGCTCCGCGGTGAGAGCCGGCTGCCTGGCATCGCCGAGGACCACGTCAGCGAAGCTCACGCTGCCGGTTGGAAAGAGTGAGACGCTGGCCTTGCCGCGCAATACCGGATCAAGTCCGGTTACGGCGCGTATTTCGCCCACCACCTGTTGGCGCACCGTATCGGCGGAAATCAGGTACCCGGCGGTTGTGAGCACGACCAACCCGCCTGCGATTGCCGCGAGCAGGATAAATCCCAGGCGTTTCAGGCCGGTGGCCGCTGTCAAAGGGAGGTTTCCGGTTGTTTCGGCTTATGCCGGCGGACTATAGCATTGGTCCAGCTGTCGCCAACCTTGGATGGGCTCTGTGACCCTTTCAAGGCTGGCGGCGTCCACACCGATTATGCTCAGCGCACAAATGACGCGCCCTTACGGCGGGCATCGGCAATTTCAGCGATCATCTTTTTGACAATGGCCTCGCCGAAAGAGTCGAAGTCCTTGGCTTCGAGCACAAAGCTGCCGGGCCCGCCGGTCACATTGTCGCGGTAGTATTTTGTCAACCCTCCGGGTGGGTTTGTGTGCTCGGGATTCCAGGGCAGCGGCGTTTCGCTCAGGATCACCAGCCCGTTGATGGTGATGCCCAGCGCCAGGGCCTCATCGCGTGCTTGTCCTACGTCCCGGCCGGCGTTGTTCGTGCCATCACCGGAAACGTCTATGGTTCGCCGCTCCGAACTGAATGGGGCACGAGCAAGTTGCGCCACAGCGGCGTCAATACCCCCGCTGATCGACGTACGATCGGCAAAAGACCGTGGCGACTCGAGCAGCCGGTCCCCGAACGCTTGGGCCGCCTTCGGCCCGTCTATCAACATCCAGTCGATGACGACCTTCTGGCTGCCGAATCCTGACCACTCAAGAAACAGAACGCCAATGCGACCCCGCCGGCCAGACTGAATTGCCTCAAGCACGCGGGTATTGACGAGCGCCGCGGCATAACCCTCCCGCTGCAGTTGAAATTTCTGACTGTCGACGCTCCGTGAGACATCGGCCGCGAGCACCAGCAGGAGATCGACCGGCTCGGCTGCTCGCGTCGGCGGCGCACCGAATAGCGCGCTCGCGACCGCCAACACGATGGCTGCACAACGGGACAGTTGGCCCATGCGAAGGAGCCTAACCGATTTTGGAATTATTGCGCCAGCACCCGGGTCGTCGGAAAAGCAACTTCGACCAGGGTTCCATTGCCGACTTCGCTGGCTATGCGAAAGCGGGCGTGATTGGCCTCGACCAGGGCCTTGATGATAGGCAGGCCAAGGCCGGTGCCGCTGGAACTCCAGTGCGCCACGGTGGCGACCTGACGAAATGGTTCAAGGGCCGTTTCCAGATCCTTCTCGCTCATCCCGGTGCCGGTGTCCCGTACCCGCAGCACCACCTCCTGATCGTCGGTCAGCGCGGTCGATACGATGACCTGCCCACCTGCACCCGTGAATTTGATGGAATTGGACAGCAAGTTCAGCGCTATCTGACGAACCGATCGCGCATCGGCGACGATCTGCGGCAGATTTGCCGACAGCGATGTGCGGACAATCACGTGCTCGCGGCTGGCTTGCTGTTGCATGATGGCGACGCATTGCTGGGTCAGATCGTTCAGGCTGACGCTTGCGAAAGTCAGGTCAAGTTTTCCTGCCTCGATCTTCGACAGGTCGACCAGATCGTTGAGCAGTGAAATCAGATGACCGCCGGAGGCGTGGATGTCCTTCAAGTATTGCCGGTAACGCTCATTGCCGATCGGGCCGAAACGCTCGTCCATCATGACTTCGGAAAAGCCGATGATGGCATTGAGCGGTGTGCGAATTTCATGGCTAATCTTCGCGAGAAATTCGGATTTCGCAATCGAGGCTTTCTCGGCTGTCCGCTTGGCATCCGTGAGCTCTTCGGCGGTGTGCTTCCACGCGGTAACGTCGCGCAGTACTACGCACAGCTTTTCTCCGCCCTCAATGCGACCCATAGTGATATGAAGCGGAACCAGCCCTCCCTGACGCACACGCCCGATCGCCTCGTAACCGGCGTCGAGGACACCCGCGCCGCTGCTGTGTGCGAGCCGGTCGAGGTGTTCGAGCGCCAAGCGTCGGCTTTCCGGCGCCAATAAGTCGCCAAAGGAATGCTCGGTAAAGTCGCCGGACTCGTAACCGAATAGAGCCTCGGCGCTGCGATTGGCGAAAATTATTCGGCCGCTACGGTCGAGCATGAGGACGCCGTCGGTGGCGGTGTCCAGAATCGCCTTGAGTTCGCGATTTTCTCGCGTGACGGAATCGGACGAGATGTCGATGGGCTTTTCGCGGGTACCAACGCGCGGATCGATCATCAGCACCAGCGCATTCTCGCCATTCCACATCGCGCTGAACAAGCGGCCTTCAACAGGTTTTTGCGTGCCGTTGATGGTCGCGATTGTGAGAGTTTTCGCGCCGTTTCCGCCGTCCTTGGAAGTGGATTTGTCCTTGTTGTCGATAAACAGGCTGTCGAGACCGCCGACTTCGTTCAGTGCGTCCAAGGTGGCGTAGCCGGTCCACTCGAGAAACACCCGGTTTGCGTAAATCAAATTGTTCAGGCGATACACCAGAATGCCGATCGGCAAACGATCAAAGATCGCCCGGCTATCCTGCGCATTCTGGACGACTTTTGCCGGCTCGCGGGCTGGCTGACTGAGCTGGACTTGAGGTCCGGCAACAAAATCGTCCGGAGGGGGCTTGCCGCCTTTGCCTGATGATTTCTTCAGGCGCTCGCTGAGTTCACGCGCGAGTTCCTGGAATGCGCGGCGATCCCGGACGTTGAATTTCTGTTCTTGCGCTTGCGGCTCTGGTGTCGCCGGAAACGGGACTATTTTTTTTGTT
>DATAPP010000123.1:0-10994 GCA_036265125.1 Pseudolabrys sp.
GAAGGATGCCATCTTCCTCGTGATCGGCGACCGGACGGCAGGCGATGAGGTGACGTATCCGGACATCGATCTAGAGTTGAAAGCGGGGCCCGATGGCGTGAGAGGCTTCCGCCGGAAAGACGGTACGCCGTATCCGCGTGCGCCGGTCGTCACGCTGCCGGAAAAACCACAATGAAAATCGGCACTAGGGTGTGAAACCTACCGCCCATATTTTTTGAATATGGATGTAATAATGTCCTCAGCGACCGGCTTTGCGGAAGCAAAAAACAGATAGTACACGGCTGCATTTCTGCTATTCAGCATCGGAAGTGGCGCGGGGACGTACTTGAATCCCGCGACGTTTTTAAGCCGCTGTTGGAAGGCTGCAACGATTGCTGTATTGGGCTGCTTCTCATCTTCGGTTTCAAACAAGAAACTTGGCTGTTTGCTCTTCGCGTAAGCCGCCTGCTTCCACGATCCATCTCCCCAAAAGCGGTTCATCCGCTCTATGCCGTCCTGCGGCACCTTCTCCGGGTTGCGCCAGAAGGCGTTCCGGTTCATGTCCATGACGGGGAAGTTTAGGAACATGTCCACTGCACCTGACTGTCCGGCAAGCGCCATCACTTCCCAGTCGAGATGCAGTCCGTAAGGGTCGAGCACGCACAACGCTCGGTTATATTTTTTATATTGGATGGTCGGCAGAAGCGTCCTTAAATACTCGTTGGCGTCACCGGTGATAACCTGAACGTCGCTCCGGCCCTCGCATAGTTTTTCCAGATGCGAAGTCTTTTTCGGATTCAGGTCTATGAAGTAAAATCCATCGAAAGGCGGCGATATTTTCAGGGCGCGGGGAGGGCTGCCTTCGATCTGCTGGCCTGTTCCTTTGACGCGATGCGCGCCGCCGCCGCTAAAGCCGTCGATGTAGTATTTTTTGAGGCGTCGCCCGGTCTTGTTAAACGCCTTGGTATATGCTCCTCCGTACCTCTCGATGATGTCGAGCTTGAGCACCGACCATTCGCCGACTTCATCAAACCTGAAGGGATCGGTCACGCGCTTACCTGCAACTCATGCTGGTTCGGCGCGGCCCGGCGACGTGCTGGAAACTGGTTCCATTCCTTGCCCTCAAGCAGCCGACCACCCGCCTTGGGCGAGAAGCCGCCCCACTGCTTGAAGAAGAAAGCCACGCGTCCTTTGACGCACTGATTGCGAATGTCGATCACCCATCTTGCATCCATGGGCCGCGCGCCGGGGCCGCTTTCGCCGCCGACGATCACCCATTCAATGCCGGTGAGGTTGAGCTTGCCGACCGGGGCTAGAAGCGGCTCAATCGACAGGAAGCGCACGCCAGCATTCGCCGCCTGAAGGTGCGCGATGCGCGTTGTTGCCTTGTCGTCCTCGACAGAAACGCCAAGCCAGATATGCCGGGGCGCGGGCCGCGTCCGGTATCGGGCATTGATGAATTTCTGCAAAAGCGAACTGCGCTTAGTGAGAATTTGATAGGTGTGCCAGTTGGCCCGCTCCATGGTGTCGAACACGGCGGCGATATGCGCCTGCGGGATTTCCTTGTGGAAGAGGTCGCTCATCGAATTGACGAACACCATGCGCGGCCGCTTCCAGCCAAGCGGCTGCAATAGCCGCTCCGGGCGAAGCGTCAGGTCGAAACCTGCCTCGAACGGATGCCCGGGCACGCCGCGAAACCGCTCCGAGAAGCGGGCGGCATAGCAGTTATCGCAGCCAGTGCTGATCTTGGTGCAACCCGTAACAGGGTTCCACGTCGTATCAGTCCACTCAATCGCGCTTTTGTCGGCCATGATGCTGCGATTCTGCACCGGAATCATGGGCTGGCAAAGCGTATTCTATCAGGGAAAACCTAAATCCAGCGCGGCCTAAAGTAACTGCTCCTGCTTTCCTGTTGGCTCTGCCTGCGCCTTTTTGAACGCGGTCGGGTCAACAAGCGGGATGGCTGGCTTTTTTCCCTCGAATAGCTCCTTGATCGTCAATATCTGAATTTTCGGGTACTTGCCAAATTCCGTTTCGTAGAAGCCTGCTTTGACCGCTTCCGTTTTCATTGGCGCGGTCGGCTCGGCCAAACTGATGAACACACCGATTTTTGCCTTCTCGCGGTCGATGACGTGGCCGAGGTCGCGCACCATTGGTACGCTCACGTTGTCGCCGCCCTTTACTGATACAATTGCTTTCTCAGTCGTGCGCCCGTCGGGCTTGAAATAGATATGCCCGTCAATTCCGCTGTCAGCGCCTTTCTTTTTTCCGCCGTATGGCACGGCATTGACGAGCGATACCGCCCACCACTGGAACTGATATTTGTCCTGCGCTGCAAGTGCGCGCGCACCTCCAAGGTCTTTCGGCGTGCCGTGAACATCAAACGTAATGCCGGGGAACGCATCGCGTAGGCGCTTTTCAATCAGTGATATCGCTAGATGGGTAATGTCGATCCCGAGCCAGTGGCGACCGAGCTTCTGGGCAGCGTGTATCGTAGTCCCGCAGCCGCAAAAGGGGTCAAGCACGGTGTCGCCCGCCGCGCTAGATGCTTGGATGATCCTGTCTAATAACGGGAGCGGTTTTTGCGTCGGATAGCCTAGTCGCTCTTGGGCCTGCGAATTGATTGGTGATATATCGTCCCAAAAATCGCTGATGGGCGTGCCGTGCTGTTCATCGAGATATCGCTTTAGACTAGGCTTTTTGCCGGATGGTGGTATCGCTACCATGCCTTCGTCGATCAGCTTAGCCATCCGCTCTTTGCTGTACCGCCAATAACCCGGAACTCCCAGCACCTCGTAGAATGGATTGCCCTTTGCCGCCCCGCCGGGGCCGGTCAAATTATCCCACCGATATCTTCGTCCGGCCTCATCAACATTACTGTAATGAGAAGCTATATAACCATCATTGTGTGGTTTCCATAAGTTCACCCACTTAATATTGGTGTCGTTTTTGGCATAAACCAAAATCGTATCGTGTACTCGTCCGAAGTGTGTGCTTCCCTGTTTGGCGTCGCTGTGCGCTTGCGTCCGTTTCCATGTGATCTCATTAACAAAATTTTTATTCCGAAGATGCCGTCGAGAATTAATTTGAGGTAGTGACCGGCGCTCGGGTCACAATGTAAGTATATGCTTCCCGTTGATTTCAACACACGGTGAAGCTCAAGAAGCCGCACGGCCATCATGGTAAGATACGCCATCATGTCATTCTCTTTGAGGAATAACCGCATGGCCCGGAGCATCTCGGCGGCGTCGGAGTTGCCGCTTTGCATTACCTCGTCAAAGGCGCGCTCGGCGCTGTCGTTCCAGTGCCATGTATCTTCAAATGCTTCGATCTGCGCTTTCGACTGCTCGCCGGTTGGCGCGCGAAAAAGAACGTTATAGTTGGCCTGACTGTTGAAAGGCGGGTCCAGATAAATGAGGTCAACGCTCTCCTCTGCGAGGTTGTCGCGCAACACTTCGAGGTTGTCGCCATAGTATAGCTGATTATTCATGGAACGATTAAATGTCCTTCGGGTGCTGGCTGTCCTGACCATCACACCAAATCCCCTGCTTGCGCTATCCGTCAGCCGGAAAAGCCTTTAGCTTGTGGATGAAGCTTGATCTGCTGGAAGTCAACCGGCGATGCAGGGCAGGGCCGATCATGCGGCGCGCGTGGCACGGCGCATGGTGGAAATGCTGCGGTCGTAGCTGTCGGCCAATTCCTGCAACGTCGCGCCCTGCGCGCGCCGTCTGGTGGCCTCTTTCTGCTGTGCCGGTGTCAGGGACGGGGGTCGGCCCATAGGCTGTTCACGGGCCTTGGCGCGGCTCCTGCCTTCGGCGGTGCGGGTGCGGATCAGGTCGCGCTCAACATCGGCCAAGCCGCCGAGTACTGCCAGCATCAAGCGTCCGGTGCTGGTGCCGGTGTCGGCCCACGGCTCCGCTAATGATCGAAACTGCGCCTTGGCGTCCGCGATGCGCTTGACGATGGCGTATAGATCGAAGGTGCTGCGCGCGAGGCGGTCAATCCGTGTCACCGTCACCACGTCGCCGGGGGCCAGCTTGCCGAGCATCCGGTTAAGCTCGCGCCGGTCGGCCCGCGCGCCGGTCACCTTCTCGCGATAGATGTTGCCGCTGCTGCATCCGGTGGCGCGAAGCTGCTCAAGCTGGCTGTCAAGGGTCTGCCCGTAGGTGCTGACGCGGGCATAGCCGACAAGCCGTTTTTCGGGGTGAGTTTCGACCATAACTTATGACGCTTGTAAGCCCTTGAATTCATGGGCGCAAGATTTTTGTCGAAACTCTTCCTTTTGGAAAAGTCTTAAAAACTTGATGGTCTTCACTTTGGAGCCGTGGCGGAAGGATGGAATAACTGCTCACCACGCACCTTGTATGCGCCGATAGCCGCCTGTCCCTCGGCCGACAGTAGCCATTGCGCAAAGCGCTGGGCTAGGTCTTGTTTCGGCACGGGATGCTTTGCCGGATTTAGCAAGATTACGTCATAGCGATTCAGGAGGCGAGGGTCGCCTTCGACCAGCACGGTAAGATCGCCCTTGTTGCCAAAGCTTAGCCAGGTGCCGCGATCGCTGATCGTATAGGCGTTCATAGCTTGAGCGGTATTGAGCGCGGCCCCCATGCCGCCGCCGATATCGCGATACCATGATCCGCCGCCGGCTTTGGCAGGATCGATCCCCGCCACACGCCACAGGCGGTGTTCGAGCGCGTCGGTGCCGCTCTTGTCGCCGCGCGAGACAAAGGGCGCTTGTGAGCTAGCGATAGCCTTTAGCGCAGCGACCGCATCGTGGTTGCCGGCGACATGCGCTGGGTCGGAACGCGGCCCGACCACGATGAAATCATTCCAGGCGATCTGTCGGCGGTCGATGCCGTCGCCGGCGGCAATGAATTTCTGCTCGGCTTCCGGATCATGCACCAGAACCAAATCGGCGTCGTCGCGGGCGGCCGTCTGAAGAGCCTGGCCCGTTCCCTGCGCCAGAACATGAACGGTGATTCCGGTCTCCTTGGTGAAAGACGGCAGGATGTGTGCGAGCAAACCCGAGTTTTCGACTGAGGTGGTTGACGCGAGAATGATCGATTGGGGTACGGGCTGCGCGGCTGCAACGCCCGCTCGCCCTAGGAGTACGACGAAAACGACTGCGAAAAACTGCCGGAGTTTCATCATCTCTCCCAAAGCACAAAAGCGCTGGCGCTGACGGCGATGCTAATCCCGATCAGGATGCAGCCAAGGCCGAGCGCCAGTCCGAGATCGCCTTCACTCGTCTTGAGGACGATCGCTGTCGTCATGATTCGCGTGTAGCCCGCGATGTTGCCGCCGACGATCAAAACCGCACCGACTTCGGAAATGGTACGGCCGAAGCCGGCCAGAACGGCTGTAACGGCGGAGCGGCGTGCGATCGCGAGAAGCATCTCGATCGACCGTAACCGCGTTGCGCCGTCGACACGCAACGCGCCGCCGTATTCCTGCCACGGCTCCTCGGTCGCACGGTGAGTCAAGGCGGTGATGATCGGCGTAGCAAGAAGCGTCTGCGCTATCACCATAGCGGCGGGTGTAAAGAGGAGGGCGAGCGCGCCGAGCGGCCCCGAGCGGGACAATATCAGGTAGAGCGCAAGCCCGACGACGACAGGGGGCAAGCCGAGAAACGCATTCGCGAGCAGGATCAGCAATCGGCGGCCGGGAAACCGGCAGATCGCCAATGCTGCCCCGCACGGCAGTCCGACAGTGGCGGCAATGGCCGTGGCAGAAAAGCTGATCGCCAAGGAAAGTCCAATGATGTGCGCGAATTCTGCCGTGCCGAGCGCGGCCCAGACGTCAGCTACCAGAGCCAATATCTCGATAGCCTAATACCGTTACCTGTCGGGCAGATTCGCGGTGCGCGCGGCGGGAATGTAGCGATAGAGCGTCGCGGGAGAAACGCCCAGGTGGTGCGCTATTTGGGTGACGCCGATATCGGGATTGGCCAGCAACGCCTTGGCGGCCTCGATGTCGTCGTCGGTGAGTTTTGGCGGACGGCCTCCTGTGCGCCCGGCGCGCCGAGCGGCTGCGAGGCCCGCTTGGGTGCGCTCGCGGATCAGGCTGCGCTCGAATTCCGCCAGCGCGCCAAACATGTGAAAAACCAGCCGCCCTCGTGCCGTTGTCGTGTCGAGGGCTTCGGTCAGGCTGCGAAACCCGATGCCCCGCACGCGAAGGTTTTCGATGGTCTCGATCAACTGCTTCATCGAGCGCGCCAGGCGATCGAGCTTCCACACGATCAGCGTGTCGCCGCTGCGCGCGAATTCGAGGACGTCATGCAAGGCTGGCCGATCCGCAACCGCACCCGACATTTGCTCGGTGAAAATCTTTCCGCACCCTGCTTCGGTCAGCGCGTCGCGCTGTAAGGCAAGATTCTGGTCTACGGTCGAAACGCGGGCATAGCCGATCAGCATCGGTTTCGCCGTGATGTCGCCGGCATCGGACGATCGCGCTCGCGCGATCTTCGGCGCAGCCGGTCGAAGTCGCCGCTTCGCCCGCGCGGCTGTGTGAGCGGTCTTTGTCCGTTTGATCGTCATGACCCCTCTCGAAACTCAACCGCACTCTGACCTTTTGCGAGGTCGAAATCAAGAATGAGTTCTGAGAGAGGTTTAAGCCACTTTTGCCGCTGCCTTTCCTGTTTCGACACACCTTCTCAAAAACCCTCGTTTTTGAGAGCGATTCCGGCGGCTCAAAATTCTCTTGATTTTTGCGCGGGCTCGCAAAGCTGGCTCGTCCCTGCCCTCGGGCTTACCATCAATGCTCGAAAGGCAGAAGCGGAGAACCAATTGGCAGAAGAACAGTTGTTCGGTCTCAAACTTGATTGGAGCGCCGTGGCCACACTGGTGACTGGCCTCGCTGCAGTTGGGGCAGCCTATTGGACGGTGAAAAGAACCGAGCGCGCAGCGCGAATGGAGACCACGCAACGCAGGAGAGGGGTCGCCGCAAGGGCAGTTGCCGTTTTAGAGGTCGCAAGAGAACGGGTAGAAAGCATCAAAAAAGGGGAAACCGGCGATGTGCTTCCGTGGAATGCCTTCTCTGCATTGTCTGCAGATATCGGATTGTTGGGACTAGACCACACCCGAATTTTTTACTTTATCGAACGCCTCGCCAGAGACGCCGAGAATACCGCAAACAATAGACCGGACGGCCGCCCCTCGCCCGAGCAGATCAACAATTTACTCGACGGTATTGGTCGATTGTTGCCGCTATGCGAACGGCAAGTGAATGGCCCTCATCAAAACAGAGTCGCATAATTGTCTATTCTGAAAAGCCTGTCGAAATTTTGACTTATACGACCGAGAGACGCCCCACATTGCGGGGGCCGAAATTGTCGCGCGCGGCGGTTGATTGATGGATGAACCTGCGACTAGCTGATCCGACATGAAAAAGGGAAGACTCGCGGTGGAGTAAAAGGGAGGGACCCGGCGAATGCAGGACTGGTTGGAACAGTTCTGGGACGTGTTCAAAATCGTTGCTCCTTGGCTGACCGGCGGGGTCGCCGGAGCGACGCTTACATACCTTCTGAATCAGCGTGCTGCGCGTCGCAAGCAAGCGCGCGTTCTGGTAACCACAGAGCGAGTCGACTATTCATTGGCGGCGAAAGACGATCAGCTGAAAGCTCTTCGTGTGTCTTATTGTGGTACTGAGTACGACAGTCTTCTGTTTTACCGCTTTACCATTGACAACGTTTCTACTAGGACTGTCCAGAAATCCCCGACACTTTTTATATTTGATGACGGAACGGAAATAGTCTACCGCGGCTCTGTGCTTCGACCCGTCAACCAACAGACTCCTTGGGTGCAACTAGATGGGCATACCAGCGCGTACATTTGGGATGCGGGGGAATTAAAACCCGGCGATTCCGCCCGACTTAGCCTGCTACTAACCCCTGCAACTTCACTTAATTGGTCGTGGAGGGGAGATGACGACGTAGAGGTCACGTCCTTTGGACGTGAGGCGACGTCAGCTATAGAAAGAGATTTACGTAATGTAGTTGCTTGGGTCGCTCTCTATGTATTTTTCGGGTCATTCCCTTTGTTTTCTGGAGCAGCGCAGAGTATCCTTATAATCGCGACGATGCCATTTATTGTACCCTACTGTGTGCGGTTATGGTCGACAGTGTTCGCGAGAAAACGTGACCTCTCGACCGTCGGAACCGTCAATGCCGCCCACGGTTCTCGCGTTGCATTTGTTGTCGGTGCGGGGACGGCGATGGTGCCCGCTGACACAGACATGAGTGCTCAACCTGATACCACCGGCAACTCTGAGCATAATTCTTAATTTTTGCAAACGCGCGACGACAGCCGGAGCGTTATCGCGCAACGGATGCAGCCGCGGTGACCCTTGTCAATCGGGGTAGAAGAAAACTTTTTCTAATGTGAACTAGCTCACACATCTCGACCTGCTTTTTGCCGGAAAGTGGATGTTGGACCGCTCATCTCGGAGAGATCGGTTTAGGATTCGGTTCAACCTGAAAAGGGTGGAGAAGTATGTCTCGCTTCGTCGTCGATCTTGGCAATATGACGCTGTCGGCCCCACAGAAGCATGCGATTGCCGGCGCCATTCAGCAGGCGGTTTTAGCGCACCTCGCATCGCATCCCCTCGCCGCTGGGGCTGCGGCTCAACCGGCTGCAGTCTCCCCCTCTTACGGGCTTTTTCCCATCAAGTGGCTCGGCCTGATCTATCGACAGCAAATAGGCCAGCTGGGCCAAGCCGAAAACGATATCGAGCACTTCGCGAACCAACAAGTGCCATGAGCAAGTCTCCTGATAGCCCGGCGCTCTGTCCCAGCGCGCCGGGTAGCCCGGGTGCGCTCTTGATCGGGGTCGTCGAAGAGGACGGGCGGATAGCCAATCTCGGCACGCCCTTGCCGGTCGATGCCGGCTTTCTGGGAGCTGTCGCCACGCATGGGCCGCCCGAGCGACGGTTCCGTTTTTCCTCGCGCTGCGTCGAAGGACATTGCAGCCAATGGGATGGCCGCGGGTGCGGTCTGATCGATCGCGTCGTCGGCTATGTGGCGACGGCGGACGCGCAAGAGACACGGGCAACGCTGCCCCGCTGCGGCATTCGCGCCAGCTGCCGCTGGTGGCGCCAGAGAGGCGCTTCGGCCTGCGCGGTCTGCCCGTTGGTCATCACCGATGCAGGCTAAACCCGGATTATTCTGCCCACCTCGGAGGATTATCTGGGGAAATGTCGGCCAAGAGTCCCAAGAATGACGGTCCGTACGGCATTTCGTGGCCAGGTGCCAAAATGGGGAGTTCACGAGTCCTGATAGCGCAAGAAATGGGTCCTCTTGGTCCTCTTGGTGTGAGGCGCTTCACACTAAACCTGTGAATGCTTCGCTAAAGTACGCGGGCGTACTCGGCGAAGCGCCGGTGTGCCATAATGCTAAATGTCGCGACAGGAGGGTTGCAATGCCAGGTTCGACGGTTCCGTTGAGTTGGTCCGGTCGCTTCGAAAATTTTGGAGGCCCGCTCGCCTCGGGCGACACGGACCAGTGGGTAGGATGGGGATTTCTCGGACAGGAAAACCGATTTTACCAGTTCACCGCATTTTGCGATGGCTCAGTTGCCGCGGATATCGAGGTCACTAATGTCTCGCATTATCGGAGACTCGACAACGGTACGATTGTCGATGAAACGCATTTCGACATCCACAATAAAGGCTCGGATGCACCCGTCATGTACTACTTCTACTCGGCGTGGTCAGATCCGATCAATGTCTAAGGGGTACAAAATGCGCATCCAGATCGAGTACAACGATGCCGGAGATATCAAATCCGTGGCTGGCGCCGGGCCGTCAGTCAGTACCGGGCGCATAGCGCGCGCAAACCACAAGATTGCCGTGCTAGATACGGAAGAGGTGCGACACGACCACGACTTCGACGGATTGCGAAGAGTCGTTGAGACCTATCGGGTGACTGGCCACCCTCATCAACCCAGTTTAACTCGCAAGTAACGGTGCCTATGGCTCTTGAGAGGCGCCGGACGAAGCCGCTCGGAAGCCGCATAAGCACATTCTGGCAAATTTTTTGAAGTGTTCGCGAAGTCCTCCTGTTAACGATTGAGACTTTCCCGCGCCGCCCCGTGCTTCGACTTCAAAAAAACCGTTTTGGGAATGTGCCAATACTTGCCCGCCCGCCGAGTACTTGGCGGCACCAACCCACAATATATTGATCGGCGCTGTCCCCAAAAATTGGGGGACAGGGCGGTTAACAACCGCTCCGGCACCGCGCGCCGCGCGGGCCTCACCGCTCTGCCCAAAAAAAGGCGGCGCTCTAGCTCTCGGTCAACGCGATTATTGGTTGTGACAGCGCAGTGGTACAGCCCGATCGGGCTGTATCACTGCGCTGTGACGCTCCGATCGGGCGCTACGCCGCAAGCCTCTGCGGCTGGCTCGGCTCCGGGTCGCCCGGACAGAGGATATAGGTTTCGCTGGTAATCCATCGCGCGGCCATGCGCTCGCGCTCGATCTCGGCGAGCAATTGCCGTTTGTTCTCCGCTGCCGTCTGCCGCTTGGGTTTGGCCGCTTCCGGCGGCTGTAGCCGCTCGGCGTCGCGCTGCGCCAGCGCCTTCGCCTTCACAATGACGGCGTGAAGATCGGCGAAGCTCGCGCACCGGTCGTTGAAATCCATAAGGCAAACGCTCCGGGCGGCCAGCGCCCATTCCGCTGGCCGTGGCTGCGGCTTTATCGCCTCAATGCTATTGGCTATGTGTGGCGCAAGCGCCGACGCCGCATCACCAGCGACACCGCCACCTATTATCTCATGCTGTGCCGTGGTACGGCCGGCCTCGCGGGCGAGCTGGGCAAGGCGGCCCTGATGCACGCGATGTCCGCGGGTGGGATTAATGCCGGTCGTGCGAACATGGTTCAGACAAACCCAGCATCGCGGCAGGCTTTGTCGCTTCCGGTATCTGGCGCAGCCAGACGAGCCAGCTTTGACCGCTTTCAGCGCGGCGCTCCGTCAAAGCATCGAGCCGGCGCCGCTGCTCGGCCAACAGCCCGCCGGTCAACCG
>DATAPP010000124.1:0-3333 GCA_036265125.1 Pseudolabrys sp.
CGCTTTTTACCACTGACCGTGAAGTCGCGGCTGCCGGTGTCATCCTGGCTGATCAAGGGCTATCTTGCTCGTCCGATCAAGCCTTTGGCAAAGCAGATGCTCATTCGGGCCCGCCCGTCGCGCAACCATCGACCAAAAAACACAGCGGTTATCAGGTAATGTTGCGGATACGGCTGCCGTCGCTTGTTTGGGGGCTCACCCTGTCGCTGGTAGTGGCGTTAGCATGTTTTACGGGTTGGCTCGTGTGGGTATCGTTGGACTGGCCCATAGCCGTAGATGGCGGATTTTTTCACTTCCTCGGCGCTCAGATACTACTCGGCGCCGTGCCCTACCGGGACCTTTTCGACATAAATTTTCCGCTGATCTTCCTACTGCATACTGCAGTAATTGCGGTCGGAGGAACAAGTGATTGGGCGTTCCGCCTGTTCGACCTAGGGACCCTAGCGTTGGTGGGCGTGCTTGCTGCGGCGCTCGCCTGGCCAGCTGGGCGGATATTGGCGGCACTCGCAGCACTGAGTATTGTATGCGCCCATCTGATGTTCGGCCCTCTTGCGGCTGGACAGAGAGATTATGTGCTGCTCGTGCCCGCGCTCGCCGCTGCATTGCTGTCAGCCTACGCTTGCAAGAAACCGGCCCGCCGTTTCCTCTTGCTGATGGCTGTTGGAGTCGTCAGCGGTCTCGCTGCTCTAATCAAACCCACCGGTGCCTTGTTAGCTTTCTTGCCATTCCTCGGGAGCCGATTTCGCTGGCCGGACGCGGCCTGGATCCTCGGGGGGGCCTCCGCAGTGGCGGTTGCAGCTTTCTCGACGCTAGTTGCCGCGGGCGCGATGGGCCCATTTTTCACGGCCATGACCGTCGGCCTGCCGATCTACACGAACATTCAGCCGCACTCGATCGGCGAGCTCCTTCTCGCCCTGGGCTGGACCCTTCCTTCAAAGGGGGTTCGGTGGGGATTTGCGACAGCAGGCTTAGTTGGCTTGCGGCGAGCTCAGACTCCCAGGACTCGGATAATGGTGGGGTTGACGGTCTTTGGCCTGACCCATTTCCTGGTCCAGCGGAACGGATACTGGTACCATATCTATCCGCTTTTGGGTGGGATCTGCTGCTGGGGGGCGTGGAGCCTCCGGCAAATCCCGGTGGCTGCAGCGTTAACGGTTATCGCCCTGATTGGCGCCTCGTTTGCCACACGGGGCGTCCATGTCCTCGACCTCGTGCGAACGCTCGATTTGCACCGCTTGGTTGCGACCCAAGCCAGCGACGCCATAGAGGCATCATTGGCCTCTCGACTTCGACGCGGCGCTCGCGTGCAGCTGCTGGACACCGCGAGCCCGGCATCTCTCGCGATGGCGCGTGCCGGCATGCGGCAGGCGACCCCGCATTTCCAGTGGTTTTTTCTGATCCTCGGGCCTGATGCTTGGCGCACGGCGTTTGTAGAGGCACTCAAGGCGGATCCGCCCGATGCCGTCCTGGTGACCAACTGGCAATGGCCGCTGGAAGACGGCTTCCAATCCCTAGAAGGGTGGCCGGAGCCGACTGCCGAGCTCACATGTTGCTATGTGCTTGCCGAGAGCCGGACTATCGTTGGACCCTTGCACGATTGGTTTGGCTTTACATCGGTTTCGTGGAGGCTCTACTTACGACGCAAAGAATTCGCCACGGGGCATGCGTCTTCCGAATCCTCAGCTCCTTCGTTGAGCCGCTCCGTTAGCTCTGGACGCGATCCAATTCATTAACCGGCACCGGCAGAAATTCCCTGCTTAGTCGCGGCCGTTTGCGGGAGATCGATCTTCACCAGCCAATCGTACACGCCTGCGCCATTCTCGGGGTTTCGGACGCGGACCTTGTGTTTCTGCGCTTTGAGGATCAGCGACTGCCGGATCAGACAGCTTTTGCGGGAGCGTCTCGCCGCGACCCTCGATGACTTCAAGCCGGACGAAATGTTTGTGTCATCGATGATCGACAGTCACCCCGATCATCGAGCGCTGGCAGAAGCCGCGCGAGAACTGGCGCAGGCCCGGGCTCAGCGGCTTCGGGGCTTTTACGAATATCCGGTCTGGTTCTGGGACCGGCGGTTGTGGCGCATTCGCGACCTGTTCGACTTGCAGGTCCGTATCGTTCGGATGGATGAATTTCGCCTTCGCAAGCGTGAAGCAATTGCCGCTTATCGCAGCCAGATCCAAATTTGACCGGCGGGCGTGGCGGGGCGCCGCTGCGACGTGGTTTTTGCGCCAATTCACAGGGTACGGAGAAATCTTCTTTGAAATTCAGCCTGCCGCGCATCTCTCGTCTGCCGCAAATCTGAACCGCCGATCCGCCTTGACGTGGCCATGCCGGTGACCGAAGATGCGATTTGTGGGCGCGGAATCAAAGCTCTTTGGAGGGCCGAACACCATAAGCAGCTCGCCGGTTGATCGCTGAACCCCTCCTGTGCTTGCCGGCATGATGCTGAATTTTACGCTGTCACGGCAGGTGGTCTTTCCCTCGTCATAAAATGGATGCGGTTTGCTATGCGACAGACCACAACGGCAGAGGTGCGCCCTGATAAAGGCACGATTGCCCCCTCGCATCGGCTGGCGATCGATCGTGTGTGGGGACTGATGGCGACCCTCGCTATCTGCGGGGTGCTGGGCGGAATTTCGCTGCTCGTTCCTCCGTTAATCGAAGATGATTCCGCCACTGGGTTCCAAGCTTGGCGCGGCACTTTACTGGGAGCGGCAAATTCCGTAATTGCGCCTGATCCCGCGAATATCGCTCAAGATTCTTTCCAGTTTCAAACGCGCTGGAGTCCCGGGCAATATCTGGTGCCGGGCGCAATCTCGTTATTAGGCCTGCCGCTCGGCGCCGCGATGACGCTTACGGTGGCACTAGCATCATTGTGCTCCTTGATAGGCTGGATGTTTGTCGTTAGGGCGTTCGCTCCGAATTCACCCTTTGCTCTCGTAGTCGTTGTCTTGGTGGGTTCTTTTCATTATTCGACATTTGCCTTTCGAACGTACCGTGGGGGAGAGATCCTGCTTCAAGCCATCACCCCTTGGCTTATTCTAGCGGGCAACCGTGTCCCGGAGATGAGGGTCATGCGCGCGGCGCTACTCGCCGCAGGCGCTGTTTTGGCCGCGTTCATGGCAAAACTCACCGGGCTTATCGTCGTAGCAGCTGCGCTTGTGGCCGCCAGTTTGATTAGTATCACGGTGGGCCGTCGGATCAGTCACGGCATAGTAGGCGGCGCCTTAGGTGCAGTAATGGCGTTCGTCATCATTGACGTCAGCTTCCTTTCGCGCGGATCAACCCCGGCTTCAGAGCTGGAGTCGTCCTTGCCGCTCTTTGGCAGTATTG